>CANHIS010000064.1 GCA_947460255.1 Bacteroidota bacterium | reverse complement strand
ATTAGAGACAATCTGATATTCAATCGTGTTTTCAAAAGTGTTATCAGTAAATTCAACGCCATGAATATCCCACAAAGTAACAAAATGTTTTGAGCCCTGCCTGCTGCCATCTAGGTTAAAATAATCTGAATTTTTGAGGTGAGCATCACAAATAAAATGACAATTTCTAATGTCACTTATCGAATTAAAAAGTGGGTTACTAATTTGATTAGCAAGATTACCATATTGATGGAATGCTATGGACCTGTAATTGTTCCTAAATATTGCACCATCAGCAGTTATTATTCCACCAGCTACTCCAAACATTTCGTTATTAATATTACCCATAAAGACAGCCTCCTCAGCGTTTTCAATAACTGATCCAGGTCGCATTTCAATCATACCTTGCTGCGTGTTTGACAACGTGCCTTGTTCAACGTTTTGTTTACCCATCACTCTTACACCTTTCCACATTGTGCAAGCACCAGTTAAAACTGCATTTTCAGCAAGAATTAATCTTGCCCCCGGTTGTACGACCAAAGCAGCATCATCAGGAAACTCTACACGACAATTAATTGTTAAAGTTCGTCCTGTTACAACAATTAAATCATTATACATTCTTGTATCCAAATACAAGGTTTGATCAGAAGAAATCGCGTTGGGAACATTTGAATATGGACAATTATTCTTTTCATTATCAACGTATTTTCTTAAACTAGTCAAACTAGTTGCTTTGTGGATTTTACCAATTTGACGTTGAGAAATATAATGACCAGACAAAAAACAGCCTCCCATAATATTATTAGTATTTCTTCGATAGCAAGGATCACTTGGATTGTTTATAAATGGGTCAACTGCACATCCCATATTTGCTACGTTTGCTTCATGAGGACAAGATAAGTTATTGCCAGTGATTGGATCTATGCCATATATTTCAAGAGGATCAAAATCAGTTAGTTGATCCTCTTGTTGACAACTATTGTAAGTATGATTCAAATCTAAAATATGCCCAAGTTCATGAGCTGCGTGAACTGTAAAGGCATAAATCCAATCATCATATCCTCCCGAGTTCCCTGGTATATCTGCCCCATTTGCCAAATAATCACCATAAACTCTTTGCGAAAAAATAGATTGATCAAAATCTATTTGACATTCAGGAAAATCTGCTCGACCAGAAGCCCCAGCATAATACTTAACCATAAAGTAATTCAAGTTGTTGTAATAATCACATCCAAGCTGTTCTTTAGCTATGTCTTTAAGTAATTCCCTATTTGCTCCATTGGAGTAATCATTGTAAAAAATCGCGTCACTAACTTGCAAGAAATCAATATTATCAACCCAGAATTCTATTCTTGAACTATTGATAAATTGATTTGGAATGATTGGTGGATCCGAAGGTTGCGATACATTTAAAAATCTGTTTCTAACTGACCAAGGAACATTAAAATTGAATGCGTCATAAAGTGCATTAGTATGAATATTGGAGTTTGTAAAGTTATCTGGACTACTTCCAAACCTTTGTACAACAATTAAATTAATACCAATTCTTTTTGTTGGAACAGATTGATCATCATTTGACAAAGGGAAATATCCCTTTGAAGTGTACAATAAAGCGTCTGCGTCCTGAGGAATTTGGTTGTCATTACTAATCTCTGTCGCGCCGCAAGTACAAGCATTTCTATCAGAACCTATTGAAGTAGCACAAACCTCAGGTTGTCTTGCAAATAACTCTCTTTGAAATTTATGTTCACAGCCTTCTTGTTCAAAATAGTGTAATTTTAAATCGCTATTATTTGTAAATGATGAAAATGAAACTATGCTATCTTGACCTTCATAAATTAATGAGTTGTCAATTTCTAATTTAATTTCCTTTGGATTTCCTGGCGATAAAAATACGATGCCTTTGAGTCCGTGTAAAAGAGTGTCTCTATTGATTCTATAGGTAACATCCTTATAACATTTACCTGTAAGATTCGCAACTAATGGATATGAACCAGAATAATTATTCAGCATTGAAACTTTACCGATTTGGCTATTTCCTTGATAACTAACTGTGCCACTGTTATTCCAGCTGTTGCTATTCCAATTTGAAAGTTTGACATCTACTGGTCTTGGCGCAAAACATGGACTATTGCTCCAACCCAATGTCACTTTTGTGTTTTGAGTACCTGAAGTTCGGTCAAGATTCCAATACCCACAGCGGTTTACAAAACCTAGAGTAGTGTCTTTTTGGCTTCTTGGGTAAAGCGAATCAGGATCTTCAGCGATGTAATTTGCCTTAAAGGTACAGCTTGAAGCTACTGCATCAATACCTAAAGGAGCGTAGCTGCCATTGCCGCCCGTTGGAAACGTAAATGCTGCTGTTCCAATCTTCGAAATTGGCCCCACAACATAGCTCGAATCAGAACCTCCAGTAATTGTTGCAGTTGAGCCTAAAGTTGGGAAGTTAGCTGCTGTAGTGTGCAATTCTCCTTTTTGGAGCGATAAGTTGACTTCTATTAACAAAGGTGTCTCAAGCATAGCAATTCCACTTGGCTTGTTAATCTCTATTCGTAATATTCTTGGTGTGAAACTGTGCTCTCGTTTAATAGCCTGGTTCAATAAACCATTTAAAACTATCGCATTAGACCAACTGCTTATATTGTAAGCTCCTTTATAAATCACATCCCCTTTTACCTTATGGATTCCTGCATAGCCTAATTGCAATCCTCCACTAACATTGTTAAGAATAAGATCTTTTTCATAAGTAAAAATGGTATGGGGATAATTAATTTGGAAAGCTCCGGTTCCAGTACATGCAAATTCTACATTCTGGTGAAATATCGGAGTTCCTCCACCCGTAGTTGATAAAGCTCCCGTTTGGGTAATGACAGTATTTCCATAATACTGCCCCCCTTGTATATATATTCTGGAGGCAGTTACATTAAAATTACCACGTATTTCGGTTGCTGGGTTTAAAACTAAGCCACCTGTTCCACTAAGATTAATCGGTGTGTTTGAATATTGGTGATAACCAGATAAATATAAGTTACCTGCGAAATTTGTTGCATACAAAGAACTAGAAATGTTTTGACTTAAGCTATTAATAAGGGTAGTGCCACCTGATAAATTTAACGTAACATCTCCTTTCAAAGTTGAGCGAACAATTGCTTGATACACTCCAATAATAAGAGTTCCTGCTGATGTTATTAGAGAGGTTGTTCCTTCAATCAAATCGCCTGCATTGCCTAAAGTAAAGTTTAAAGTCCCTGGTCCGCTATTTTCTAGAGTCAACCCGCCATGAAATTTGTTTGGTGATGTACTTCCTAGCCAAAACAAACCTGTAGAGGCATTCTTAAACAGGTTAGAGCTTCTACAAATCATTGGCCCTTGAGACAAATCGGTTGAAGAACCAGTTTTTGTTATTGAACAATGGACTTTAAATTCAACGGCTGCAAAAATTACAGATCCTGCAGATGCAGTAAATGTATTGTGTGCCACAGTGTTACTTCCCAAATGCAGTTGTGCATTTGTTCCTAAAGTTATGGTGGTGTTTGCGTAAATTTTACAGCCAAGTAGTGCAAGCTGACCATGGGTGAAATTGGTCGAATTAACTAACAAGCTTGAAGTGCTATCGAAAGTACAACTCGAAAATGACGCACTTGGCCAATGCAACAACCCAATTGCCGATTTTAATGAAACTGTTTGCTTAAAAATTGCTGAATTGGCTATAGAACCAACAAAAACACCAGTTGAAGTGGCGGTCGATGTTTTATTGAATTCCACATACCCATTAAACTGGTTACCTGCCGATGAATGAGCTAAGTATAAAGCTCGAGTTGCTGTTACGGTGGCAAACAAGCTGTCGTTAAATATATCAGCAACACCAACACCAAACGACAAAAAACCTGCACTGTTATTGGTTAGTCGTGTAGGATCATTGAAGGTGTTTCCATGGGATGATGTATTTGAATTACCGGTTTGAGTCACGGTTACCTTTGCATTGAAGGTATTGTTTCTTAACTGAATAGTTGCGCCACTGGATGTTAATCTTGCTCCAAACGTACAACTGGTCACAGTAGCGGCACCAGTTATAAGCGATCCATTGCTTACAGTTGCTAAATTGCCCGTAAACGAGCCACTTACTGTTAAGCTATGAGAGCCTAAGTTCAACACAACGCCTGAATTAACAGTTAGTGAAGCAATAGAAGCTGAACCACCTAAAACTGGTTGATTCGTTGTAGAATTAATGATAACAGGGTCTAACGACAAAGGAATGCCAGAAGGCGACCAATTTGAAGCTGTTTGCCAATCGGTATTTGTTGAACCTGTCCATGTTCGCGTAGTTTGAGCAATACCAGAAATGCCCAATAAGCTTAGAATGAAGAATAAATGTAGGCGCATAGTTTGAAGAATTATTTTGATAAAAAGTATATTTATAGACAGTCTAATCTATTAATGAACCTCTCAGCTTTAGAACCTCGTTCTATGCAAAGGGCAAGTAGATTGTTTTGTCTTGTAATAAAATCAATAGAGCATCCCAGAGTAAGTGCCTAAAACAGCACCAGAACTCGACAATGCATCAATAGTTAAATGTGCTTCGACAAGATTTACAAACTGTCCAAGTCCAAACCTGCAAGAAATACCAGTTCTCTCAAACCAAACCAGTTCGTTCACCTGCTGCCCTGAAAAAGAAAATGTTTGTACAAAAATATTGCTACCTCCACTTTGAGAGCCCAGCTTTACTCTTACTTGCGATATGGAAGCAGTGTCGTTTAATTGAGCAGACAATAGCTTGGTTTCGTGTGTGTTGATAATATATAAACCATCCCCATTGGAGACACTATCATAAAAAGCAGACTGAGTTTCACCCAATACTTGATTCCAAGAAATACTACTTTGAGCATATATTCCATTCTGTGTACATACACTTAATATTAACAGAATAATCAATTGAATACATTTCATAATGTTTTAGTATAAGTTTATTGAACAGATCAAACCTAAAAAATCATTTTCACAAAAACAACTTTTAGTTAAATTTTTAACATACAATTAATGAATCATCAGTCTAATTAGAGGAAGTGCAATCTTACTGCTGGCTATATTAGAACAAGATCAATAAGTATAAATACTAAAAAGGTCAAGTAAAACCCATTCCATCTGGGAAACCATTAAGAACACCTACCACGAAAATGTCCTACCCAACACGAATTGTCAGATCAAACGGCCGCGACAATTAGTCTTTTTCGGTCAGCTAAGCGGCAATAACAGCCGCGAAGTTTAGTCTGTGGAAATTGAATTATTGAGACCGGAAGGGGAAGTAGGCTGTATTTCGTATCAAGTACAACGTAATTAGTAATTAGTATTTAGTAATTCCTTTGTAATCAATACGAAATACGTTGTACGTTAAACGTTGTACCCAATACATTGTACGCAACACGTTGTACGTTTTACCCAATACTTTGTACTCAATACGTTATACGTTGTACGCCCAAGCCAACCAATTTGCGTATGGAAAATACTTTTGTCGTTTCCGAACGCAAAATCTGCGTATGAAAAATCTTTTTGTGTTTTCCATACGCACATTCTGCGTACGAAAAATCTTTTTGTGTTTTCCGTACGCAAAAGCTGCTAGGTGATTTCAATATTACATAAAACGTATTTCGTATCACGTAATTCATAATTGGTAATTCGGATATTGATAACCCTATTTCCCGGGAATGAAGTCCGCGGCTGCGAGGAATTTAATTGGCTTCGTAATTCCTTTTCCCTTTCTACTTTGTACTTTTTACTTTCTACTAAAGACTATGTACTAAAGACTCAAAACCCAAACCTACCTCTTATCATTCATATTAATCGTCACAGCATCTTGCACATAAAACGTGCTCAATGCTCCAACAATCATGAAGATACCGGCGAGAACGATCGCATAAATCGCTTGGTTTCCATATAGGTATTTCACAATTGGGCCGCCGAGAATACCGTTGAAGATTTGTGGGAAGGTGATGAAGAAGTTGAAAATCCCCATGTAAACGCCCATTTTACCTGCAGGGATTGATCCAGCAAGAATCGCGTATGGCATCGCAAGAATGGATGCCCAGGCTAGTCCAACGCCAACCATCGAAATGAGAAGGAATTCTTTGTTCGGAGCGAAGTACATCGAAATGAGTCCGATGCCACCTGCAACAAGCGAAAATGCGTGTGTGTTTTTTCTGCCAAACTTCGAGGCGATCGTTGGCAACATCAATGCATAAATGGCCGAAACTCCATTATAAACCCCGAAAATAATTCCTACCCAAGATCCAGCATCGCGGAATGCATCCGATGAAGTATCCGTTACCGGCAATTTGTAAATGTGTTGCGCAATTGCTGGCGTTGTGAACACCCACATGCTGAACAAGGCAAACCAAGAAAAGAACTGCACCAATCCCAATTGACGCATGGTTTTCGGCATCTTTTTAAAGTCGACCAATATTTCACCCAATCCAGCTGATGCATGGTCGGGCTTACCGTGAATGGCTTCATATTCTGCTGGTGCGTATTCTTTCGAGAACAAAATGGTAACGCTGATCGCTGCTAGAAAAACAACGGCTCCAATGTAAAACGACCACACCACATTGTCGGCTACTTGTCCTGCAGGTGCAGAGGCAGATACATCAAATACATTTTGTAGTATCCATGGTAACCAAGAACCAACAACAGCACCCAATCCGATCAAAAATGTTTGAATCGAAAATCCAAGTGTTCGTTGGTTATCGGGTAAATTATCCGCCACCAAGGCGCGAAACGGCTCCATCGCAACATTGATCGAGGCGTCCATCAACATCAAGAACATCGCGCCAATAAAAAGCGCCATTTTCCCAACGAAAAACACACCCGAATTGGGCAACAACAGCAAAGCCAAACAACAAATCAAGGTGCCCACCAAGAAGTAAGGCTTCCTTCGGCCGAGTTTGTTCCATGTACGGTCGCTGTAATGACCAATAATGGGCTGAACAATCATCCCCGTTAAGGGAGCAACAAGCCAAAACCAAGAGAGTTCTTCAACGTGGGCTCCGAAATTTTGTAAAATCGACGATGCGTTTCCATTCTGCAATGCAAATCCAAACTGAATTCCCAAAAACCCGAAACTCATGTTCCAGATTTGCCAAAAACTCATTTTTCGATCTCTTAAAGGCTGGTCTAATGTTCCTGTAGATGTTTTGCTCATATTCCGTTAATAGTGTCGTAACGACACCGCAAAATACATTTTTATTTATTTCATCAAAGCAACCCCGGACTTAAGTCCGGGGCTATTTGTCCGGGGCTATTTGTCTAGGGCTGCTGGGCAACTTGCATCCTCGGACTTCATTTCATCGATTGCTTCACCACGCGAAACTCCGCAGGTTCTTCACCCTCCGTTTCTACCTGAAGCACGTAAATTCCATCAGCAAGTGGTGCCAAAGAAAAACTCAATTCATTCAAGCCTGGATTTGCAGGTTTATCGATAATTTCGGCAACCAACTTCCCACTTAAATCGAACAAACGCGCTTTTACAGAACCTTTGGTTACAACGTTAAATTGAATCCTGAATTGGTCGAATGTGGGGTTAGGATAAACTGCTCCAACAGATCCTTGAGCCGTAAAAATCAAGGTGTCTGAAATCTTACAGCCGCGAGCATCTTCCACTTCCAACAAAACTTGGTCGCCATTGCAGGCTTGATCAAATGTTGCAGCACCTGAAACACCGTTCCAAGTGAATATGTATGGCGCCTTTCCGCCCGATACTTCTGCATTTACTTTTCCATCGCAGGCGCTTCCACCGGAAATTGCAATGGCTTTCACGAGAAGCTGTGTTGAATCGGGACTTTTCAAACGTGCCATCCAGCTTCCATTGGCATTGGGCGGCATGCCATAATATCCCAACAAAACCGCCTCATTTTTATTCTTGTAATACCGCTGCATTCCAAAATAATCACCCCAACGTTCGTAGGTTCCCGACATCCGATTTACAAAGTTTTCGCCCTGCTTGATGATCTTCAAATCGGAATATGCACTGTCGTTGCTGAAATAAACCGAAGCCACTCCCGGAAAACTATCAGGAGCGCTGTAATTCATACCAATCAAGGCTTCTGGCTCACAGTATTCATTACCAACCAAGGCGATGTTCGGATATCCAAAATCCAACACCTGATCCCAAATGTAGGTGCCGGTAATATTTGTCATCCCGCCAGGGTCTTGCACAAAACCATGGTAGATGCACGACAATCCAGTTTCTGGCTGCACGCAATTGGCTACATATTGAATCTTCTCATCATAATAAACTGCTCCCAACACGCGCGCATCGTTGGTTTGGAGTCCGCCTGTTGGATCGTTTGGATCTGTATCTGTTTGTCGGGCATTTGGCGGCATCCCGTAGGGCAAATTCGTTCGAACGGCTTTAATATCGAGCGATTGCGGTTCATCCAACTTCGAATTCACCTTCAACACAAAAACGGTATCGTTGGAGATGTCGAAATTTCGATTCGAAAGCAGATATTGCTCCGATGCCGCACCAAAAGAGCCTTGCACAGGATGAAGATTGCGGATAAATCTTCCGCCATAGCGGATATCCGAATAAAATCGGTTGGGCAAAGAATCAGCACCAGCGTATCCATCGGCTTTTTTCACTTGCCAAATCACCGATCCATCAAAGCCTTCTTGCCACGTTACGTCAGGAATAATCAGGTTTCCGGTGATAAAAAGCTCGTCGTCGGTAATCGAAATGGCGGGGAAATCAGTCCACCGATTGTTGTCGAGCGGATTACCATCTAAAAAGTACACATTCCACGGATCTACTGGGTTTGATGTGCTGGAGAAGCAGACCATGTAGCCATTTGTTTCTGGATCGAAATTTCGGAGAAACACCAAAATAAACCGGTCCGCTTTTTCGTCGTAAATAATTTTCGGGTCGTAGTAATCGTTGTTGATTCCGCCGCCGCCAATACTAGAAAGCGAGAGGAACCAATTGCTAAAAACATTGGTGCTATCTTCTAAATTCCAGCCGTAGAGCAAACTGTTGATACCTGCGAGCATGATTCCAGAGTCGGAAATGGCTAAGGTATTGTCGTTCGGAATCCCTCCCAGCACGTTGATTGTAGTACCATTGCTAAATGTCCGCGTCATCCCAAAACTGTTCAATACCTCAGGCAGCGGAGCTGGATCTGAGTTCATCGAT
This sequence comes from Bacteroidota bacterium, assembly GCA_947460255.1. Taxonomy (GTDB): domain Bacteria; phylum Bacteroidota; class Bacteroidia; order M30B66; family M30B66; genus CAMCXT01. The sequence continues at coordinate 13,829 of CANHIS010000064.1, read as the reverse complement.
TTCGAAGATTTCGATGCTTGGGGAGGAAACTTCTTTCGTGTTTCGATTTTCTGACGCATCACATAGGAGCGCACCGAATTTCCATCTGGCAAGGGTGCTTCCAAGCTTTGAAGTTTGGGCGAAAACGATGGCGGTAAGTCGTTCGGTGAAAAGGTTCTTACTTTTTTCACTTCGTGTGATGTGGCGCGGAATGTTTGTGCCTTTGCGTTTCTCAAGGGAAGCATCAACAGAACAAGCAAACTTGAAAGGGCAATAAAAACTCTCATCATATCGTGAAAAAACTCGGCATTCGTTTAGGGAAGTTGATCCGCAAGATAATTAAGTCTTCAGAAGATTGAACCGATCGAACAAGAAAACCTGAAAGCAACTTTCATTTTCCACCGTCTTTGTTAATACTTCGATGGAAATTCTGAAAGAATCTTATTGTAGGATACCTATTTTTGCCGCTTATGGCAGAGGAATTACCGGAAGATGAACTAAATCAGGAGGAAAATGGCGAAAATGCGCACAATGATGAGCATGTGACCCACCTCTCGGGGATGTATGAGAACTGGTTTCTAGATTACGCATCGTATGTAATTCTGGAACGTGCAGTTCCTTACGTGGAAGACGGTTTGAAACCCGTTCAACGACGCATCCTTCACTCCATGAAAGAGCTCGACGACGGCCGATACAACAAGGTCGCCAACGTGATCGGGCATACCATGAAGTATCACCCGCACGGGGATGCTTCAATTGGAGATGCATTGGTGCAGATCGGACAAAAAGATTTACTCATCGATTGCCAAGGAAACTGGGGAAACATCTTCACCGGCGATTCCGCGGCTGCTGCGCGTTACATCGAAGCACGTTTGAGCAAGCTCGGAAACGAAATCCTCTTCAATCCTAAAACAACCAACTGGCAACTCAGCTACGACGGCCGTAACAACGAGCCGATCACTTTGCCAGTGAAGTTTCCATTGCTTCTTGCACAAGGTGTGGAAGGGATCGCCGTTGGGCTTTCCTGTAAAATCCTTCCGCACAACTTCATCGAATTGCTCGATGCCTGTGTGAATGTGCTCAAAAACAAACCTTTCGAACTCTATCCGGATTTTATCACCGGTGGTTATGCCGATTTTTCGCGTTACAACGACGGACTCAGAGGTGGAAAGGTGCGTGTGCGTGCAAAAATCTCGCAGGTCGACAAACATACATTGGTGATCAGTGATCTTCCATTTGGAACCACTACTAACTCACTGATTGAGTCGATACTGAACGCGAACGAAAAAGAAAAAATCAAGATCCGCAAGATCGAAGACAATACCAGCGATACGGTTGAAATCTTGGTGCATCTTCCTCCGGGAATTTCTCCAGATATCACCATCGATGCGTTGTATGCAGTAACCGATTGCGAAATCACCATTTCTCCGAACGCTTGTATCATTGAGAACGACAAGCCTCGATTTACAGGAGTTTCGGATATTTTAAGATTATCGGTAGCGCACACCAAATCGCTGCTTAAGAAAGAATTAGAGATCGAAAAGAGCGAGCTTGAAGAAGGTTGGCACTTTAGCTCTCTAGAGAAAATATTCATCGAAGAACGCATCTACCGCGACATTGAAGAGGCTGAAACCTGGGAGGAAGTAACTGGCAGAATTGATGCTGGCTTGAAGCCTTTCAGGAAATTACTCAAGCGCGACGTTACTTACGATGATATCTTGAAGCTCACCGAGATTCGAATCAAGCGAATTTCTAAGTTCGATAAATTCAAGGCCGACGAGCAAATCAAAGGGCTTGAAGAGAAAATCGATGCTTGTGAGAAAAATCTTGAAACACTCACCGATTACACGATTGCTTGGTACCAAAATCTTAAGAAGAAATACGGTGCTGGTCGTGAAAGAAAAACGGAAATCCGTCAGTTCGACAACATCGAAATCTCGAAAGTGGTGATCAACAACGAGAAGTTGTATGTGAACCTCGTTGAAGGATTTGCCGGTTATAACATCAAGAAAGACCAATTCGTTTGCGATTGTTCCGACATCGACGACATTATTGTGATGCGTGCCGATGGTAAAATGTTGGTTACCCGAATCTCCGAGAAAGCCTTTGTGGGCAAGGAAATTCTGCACATCAATGTATTCCGCAAGAACGACGATCGTACAACGTACAATTTGATCTATCAAGACGGAAAAACAGGACCTTACTACGTGAAGCGTTTCTCGGTGAACGGCGTAATTCGTGACAAAGAATACGACCTCACCAAGGGCACCAAAGGTTCACGTGTAATTTACTTGAGCGCCAACGAAAATGGGGAAAGCGAGACCATGCAAGTGTTCTTGAAGCCTCGTCCGAAGTTGAAAAAGACCTCCTTTGAATTTGATTTCGCAACACTAGGAATTAAAGGCCGGGCTGCAGGCGGAAATACGCTCACCAAGTTGCCGATCCGCAAGATCATGCTTAAAGAAAAAGGGCAAAGTACACTTTCGGCACGCCAGATTTGGTGGGATGAATCTGTTAAGCGCATCAACACCGATGGTCGCGGCTTGCTTTTGGGATCGTTTGCACCGCAGGACAAGATTTTCACGCTGATGCAAAGTGGGCATTACCGAATATACAATCCAGATCCGGCGATTCACTTCGAGGAAGACTTAATCCACATCGAGAAATACCGTCCACAACAGCCAGTTTCGGCAGTATATTTCGATGGCGAAACGAAGGAACACATGATCAAGCGTTTCTTGCCAGAGCAATCGGACCGAAAAACCTTGTTCATTACCGAAGCTGAAGGTTCGGAATTGATGCATGCCACCACCGATACCTATCCGCAGATTTACGTGGAATTCAGCAAGATGGGTAAGATTGAACGTGCTCCATTGGAAATCGACATGGAGAAGTTCATCGGTGTGAAAGGCTTGAAGGCGAAGGGCAAGAAGATGGCCCCTCACCCACCGAAAAAGATCACGGTATTGGATTCATTGCCAGAACCAGAAATCGAAGAAACTCCTGAAGCCGCAACTGAACCATCAGGCGCTCCAACCGAAAAGCCAACCATTGTAGCTGATTTGGACGCTGATGATCCTCAGATTGAGTTGTTTGATGGGGAATAGTGTGGTGTTTTAAACAATATACTCAGGGATGAATTAAGTAAGAAGATCAATTTTAAGTGATGTTTTCCTAACTCACAATAAGGCTTTAACCTTCTTATAAACTCATTTCATTTTCTTTGTGATCCATAGAAAACATCAAAGATTTTAAACTCAATTTGCAACCAAAAACCATAAGCGATTTAATTCACATTGATCAACAAGTGCTAAATAGTTTAGTCAAGTTAGATCGAATGTTTGTTATATTTGCCCGAAATCTCAAAAATAGATGGATTGATGAGAGTACTTATAACTGGGGGAGCAGGTTTTGTTGGGTCAAATCTTGCCATAAAAATTAAGCAACATTTTATCGGATCCGAGGTTTTTGCTTTTGATAATCTGAAGCGAAGAGGATCAGAGCTAAACCTTACAAGACTCAAACAGTTTCAGATTCAATTTATACATGGTGACGTTCGAATGAAGTCGGATTTTGCAGAGCTACCAGAAGTGGATTTTATTATTGATGCTTCTGCTGAACCTTCTGTACTATCGGGGCTAAATACATCTCCCGACTATCTTATAGACACCAATTTTTCGGGAACCATTAATTGTCTTAATTACGCTTCACGATCTAAAGCAAAAATGATATTTATCTCTACTAGCAGAGTATATCCTATTGCAAAAATAAACAACATTAGATTTACCGAAAATGAATCAAGATTTGAAATAGACAACACTCCTGGTGTAATTGGATGCACCAGAGAAGGAATTACAGAAAACTTTTCTGTTCAAGGACCAAGATCACTTTATGGAGCCACTAAACTGGCTTCCGAACTGATGATTGAGGAATATAATGAATTTTTAAATGTACCTTCGATTATAAATCGATGTGGCGTTATTACAGGACCCTTTCAAATGGGGAAGGTAGATCAGGGTGTAATTGTGCTTTGGCTAGCCAAACATTACTACAATAAATCTTTGGCCTATTATGGATTTAATGGAAGCGGTAAACAAGTTCGAGACATTTTACATATCGATGATTTGTTTTCTTTGATCGCTGATCAACTCCAAAACTTCCACCTTTACCAAGGCAAAACGCTAAACTCTGGAGGTGGAAGGAATTGTAGTGTTTCGCTTCGTGAACTCACAGATGTTTGTCGCAAGCTTACTGGAAATGTCATTCCAATTGAAGAAGTGAAGGAGGAACGCATTGCCGACGTAAGAATTTATCTTACTGATAATAGTTATGCTACTTCAATTAACAACTGGAAACCAAAGCATACTCCAGAATCGGTTATGAAAGATATATACAGTTGGTTACACGAAAACCACAAACAACTAGAACCCATTTTAAGCTAATTCAATTATGAATGTACTCATAGTTACAGGCTCAGGCGGATTAATCGGTAGCGAATCAGTCGCTTTCATGCACGATAAATTTGATCTCATTGTAGGAATCGACAATGACATGAGGAGCTATTTCTTTGGAGAAAACGCTTCCACATCTTGGAACGTATCTCGCCTACAGGAGCGATTTACGAATTACAAGCACCGTTCTTGTGATATTCGAGAAAAAGATGATGTTTTTGCCATTTTTAATGAATATGGCAACGATATCAAAATGGTTATCCATACTGCTGCTCAGCCAAGTCATGACTGGGCTGCAAGAGAGCCATTTACTGATTTTACAGTAAATGCAAATGGTACTTTAATAATGTTGGAGGCCACACGGCAGTTCTGTCCCGAATCGGTATTCATTTTTACTTCCACAAATAAAGTATATGGCGATAATCCTAATTTCCTCCCTTTAGTGGAATTGGATAAGCGCTGGGAAATCGATCAATCTCATCCTTATTTCAAAGATGGGATTGATGAGTATATGTCGATTGACCATACTACACATTCTTTGTTTGGGGCTTCAAAGGTAGCCGCTGATGTCCTTGTTCAAGAATATGGTCGTTATTTTGGGATTAAAACAGGCACTTTTAGAGGAGGCTGCCTAACTGGACCTAACCACTCAGGAGCGCAGTTGCATGGCTTTTTATCGTACCTTATGAAATGTACAATTACTGGCGATAACTATACAATTTTTGGTTACAAAGGCAAACAAGTAAGAGATAACATTCATAGTTACGATTTAGTAAATATGTTCTGGCACTTTTATAATAACCCTAAATCAGGCGAGGTTTACAACGCTGGAGGAAGCCGTTTTTCAAATTGCTCGATGCTTGAAGCAATAGAGATTTGCGAAAAAATAGCAGGCAAAAAACTCAATTACACACATTCTGATCAAAACAGAATTGGCGATCATATTTGGTACATTAGTGATGTAAACAAATTTAAAAAACATTATCCCGATTGGGATTATAAATTTGATTTGGATGCTACTCTGATCGAAATTCATGATAGTATTGCTTTACGAGAAAAAGCTTAAGTGAGGAATTTATGAAGCTAAGTGTTGTTATTCCTGCTTATAATGAGGCAGAAAGTATTCCAGAAACCTTGCGTACATTGTACACGGAACTTAAGCTTCAGAAAATTGATCATGAAATTGTAGTTGTAAACGATAATTCAAAAGACAACACACTTCAGGTTCTTGAAAGCTTGCAAGAAGAGATTCCTGAACTTGTAATTTACACCAACAAGGGCCCAAATGGCTTTGGATTCGCTGTTCGGTACGGTCTGGAAAGGTTTTCTGGCGATTGTGTGGCCGTGATGATGGCCGATCTATCTGATTCTCCACAAGATTTAGTTGCCTTTTACAATAAAATGTTAGAAGGATATGACTGCGTTTTTGGCTCGAGGTGGACTAAAGGTGGAAAAGTGATTGATTATCCTCCCGTTAAACGTCGAATTAATAGGTTGGCCAATTTGATAGTAAGATTTGTTTTTAGATTAAAATACAACGATTGCACCAATGCCTTCAAACTGTATCGTCGAGATACCATGGAAGGGCTTAAACCCTTCTTATCGCCACATTTTAATCTTACTTTAGAACTGCCTTTAAAAGCTATAGTAAGAGGTTATTCATACGCGGTGTTACCCAATAGCTGGACAAACCGAAAGTTTGGTGAAAGCAAGCTAAAAATTAAAGAAATGGGTAGTAGATATTTCTTCATCATGATGTATTGTCTTATTGAAAAATATTTTTCTCGAGGAGATTTTAAAAAATCAACACTTGAATAAGAAATTTAAAATACAAAAAATTCTTGCAATTAGCATTACAATTCTTGTTGTGCTTTGTTATTTCATTTCATTTACTGAATTAAGTCTTGACATCCCTATTGGTGATGATTTCCCTGCATTTGTAGATTTAACTCCTGCTTCTGTTAATGGTAACTTAAGTACTAAAGATTTTTTTTCGCAGATTAATGAGCATAGAGTACTTTACGATAGAATATACTGGATAACAGGAATTAAGCTATTTAATACAGTAAATTTTCAAGCTCTTCAGTTAATTGGGAATTTGTCACTCATTATGTTGCTCCTGTTTTTTGTAAAAATTGGAAAACTAGGCACAAATTCGATTTGGCTAATTCCAACTGTTGCCTTTGTTTTGTTTTCTTGGGTGGGATATTCAAATTCCCTTTGCGCCATGATGGCTCTCCAAAATTATGGCTTCCCTTTGTTTGTTTGTGTTGGCTTATGGTTTATGGCTACCTCCTCTGACATTTACAAAACATTATTAGGACTATTAATCCTATCTCTTGCTTTTTTCACAACTGGGATTGGTTTTATTGCCATCGGATTTGGATTATCTACCTTGCTTATAAGAAAAAATTACAAAGCTCTTGGTTATTCAAGCTTGATATCTATAGTTGTCATTGTTGCTTACTTTGCTTTCTACACTCCATCGCCAGTTCAAAGTAGTATTTTTTCAGGATTATCCCAACCATTTGAATTAATTAAAAGATACTTTGCTTTTGTTGGAGGAATACTTCCGATTTCATCTTTAAGCCCGATTCCTGAAATAATGTTAGGGATAGTACTTTTTTCAGCATTAGGTTTTTCGCTTATACGTTTAAAAAAAGAAGCTCCACATGCGCTTTTACTAATAACTATTTTTTTCCTTTTGCTAGCTGCTATTGTTGTTGCAGCAAGGTTCGAATTGAATGAATATATCGCAAACAGATTTAAAATCAACAGCGCGATTATTTTTATATGTATAATAATTTTATTTGTAAAAGCATTACCACAAAATAAAATCAGAAGTTTCATCATTATTGGCATTACATTTTTTGCGGCTTCACTGAATTTGTTTAACTATAAATCATTCAACGACTATAGATTTTGGGTTGACGAATTTGCTACAGATTTATTGAATGTTAATCACGGCCTAAACACAACTGCTTTTCTACCAAAAAGGGGCGATTATATTCGCAAATCATTTTATAGCGATGAATTTCAAATGGTTTATTCAGGATTAAAGGAAACTGAAGTTTTGAAGACCTCGATTCCAATTGTTTTGGAACAAAATTCTGAAGGCAAATATCTAGTTAATAACTGGTCAGGAATGGAGATGAAAATCATTAAAAGGCCGGCCATATTGGTTTCTGGTGTAGACGGTAATGTTCTTGGCTTTTTACCAATAAATCATACAAGTGGTTCATGCACTGATTTATCTGAAATTATAAAATCCAATACAAACTGCAGCTTTTTTCTTGTAAATCTCAAGCCCTGAAATTGTTTAAATCCTAAACAATAAAACCATCTTCTTGAATTACATACCTTTAAACACTCAATTAAAACAACAATCAAGGCAAAGTTCCAAACTGCTGATTCGATAATTTTTTTTTTGATATTTCATAGGTGTTTTGTATTCTATATCAGAGGGCGATAATGATGAGCTCACTATAAATTAATCTTTTCTGTCTTATTGCAACAATTTAGAAAAAGTCATCTAAATTGCTACAACAAAAACTCGATGTTGATTTATGTTAACTTTGACATTTCTTTCAATCATAAATAACTCTAGTAATTCTTATTGAGTTTGTCACGAGCTTTAAACACTTTAACTTCCAGATGGAACAAACTTTACAGCATTCATTAGCGCCAATCTTTCGACCGTTATTTGCCTCGAAATATCGTCAGTTTAAAACAGCTTTAGCGATCGGCTTGATGACTTTAATTCTTTCAACACCGCGCCTACATATGATGAATGAATACGTCCATTCTGACTCTGGCCTTTGGACTGTGATCATACGTAAAAGCAAATCTTTAACCGATCCTTTAAAAGATATACCACAAGCATCGCATGCGGCAAAGAAGAAGCTTCGCCTAACCGTTCCTTTTATTGCTGGAGTGCTGCATTTAAATGCTTGGGGAATATATTTTATTCAATTTATTTTAGGCTTTTTTAGTATTTTTTTCTTCCTTGCTCTCGCTGATAGAATTATTGACAATCATCTGCACACTTTTCTCCTAACGGCTTCTTTTGCTTTCATTTTTGCAGGGAAATGTGCATTTGTTGATATCTCTGGTCATTTAGATGCTTGGCCAATCTTTTTCGCACTTGCAGCCTTATTTACTAGATACAGATTATTACAGCTTTTGTTTTTGTTTGCTGTAATTTGGTCTGATGAGCGAGGTTATATACTCGCCTTTTTTACAAGTATTGCTTTGTTTATGTTTGATAATTTCAACAGAGGTAGCGATGAACAAAAATTGAAGATAAACTACAAGGCATTACTGTCGATGCTTTCTATACCTTTGGCCGCAGTATTGCGCTTTTATCTTACAAAGTATTTCGATTTAGGGACAAATTATATGGATCCAGCCAATGATGTTGGTCTTGATTTGTTTTTCAAACAGATAGAGCAGCGTTTTTTTATATCCGCACTTATGCAGTTTGAAGGTTTTTGGATTTTGTTTTTAACTGCTTCAATCTACATGTATAAAAGGAAAATGTATTATGCGTTTTGCTTATTCACTGGCTCTATATTAATAAACACTTTCTCATCTTTTATTGTGGGTGATATAATACGTTCTGCCTCTTACGGCTTTCCACTAATATTTATTTCTTTAATTTGCTTGCGTGAAATTAATAAGCAGTTAATGGACATTTTGATAGTTCTTGTTTTTGTTGTAAGTTTTATTATCCCTCCTTTTCAGTTTTTAGGTGATCAAATAAGCTACTACAGTCCATTACCTTTTCATCACATATATTACTTTAGGCAATTTATGCCAATTTGAAACTTTCAAACTCAGATTATGCTTTGCTCATTTGTTTCAAAAGTTCTCAACAATCAGTATACGTATAACCTTGTTGTTTTGTTACTGATAGGGATACTTATTTTCATTACTGGTAAAAGACAAAAACAAAAAATAAATACCCCAATTTACTGGCTGATTTTTATTATTTTATTTTTTTTAATTAGAAGTTACGATTTTTTTCAGCTGTGGACCTTGAATCAGGACGAAGAGCAATGGATAATATGTGCAAGAAGCATGGCACATGAACCAATCAATTGGTTCAGATATTTTATGGTGTTTGATTATACACGTTTTTTTACAATACTACCATTAGCAATTTTATCATTATTCACTCAAAGTACTGGTTATATTGAAGCACGTTTAATGCAAATATTACTCACTATTATATTTTTAGTAATTAGTCAAAAAGCTTTAGCGCGATGGTTTAACGAACGAACAGCATGGTCTGCGACACTAATGTTTGCAGTGTTCGCAAGTATGTCGAGAAACGCCGATATGATAGCTTACAACAGTGAGTTGTTTGCTTCAATTTTGTTTATGCTGTTTTTGTTACAAGTAATACGGATTCAACAATCAGATAAAGGAAAGTATGGCTGGATTTTAGCTGGAATTTTACTTGGCCTCATGCCATTTGCAAAGGAGCAAAGCCTATTGATTGCATTGTTGAGTGGTATAACAGCGTTTTTGAATCTCTCCGCAAGAAAAGATTATAAGAATGCTTTTTTAATAATCGTGGGCGGATTTACAGGATTCCTCTTTGTATTTATACCTGTTTTAATTATCAATGGCCTTGAAATCGTTATAACCTTATTTGGAATTGGCATGCAGTATTCTGAGCAAGGTTTAATGCTAAGCCCCATTGGAGAAGATCCTAAATCTGCAATCGTTTTTCTAAAGAGTTTTTTTTTAAATAAAGAATATTTACCATTCACCGCGCTTATGATAATGTCTTTATTACCATTTTATCAATCGTTTCGAAGTGCCGATAAAAAAAACATTATGTTCAATTCAATCCTGCTTGCTGGATTCGTAGGAGCTTTGTATTCAATTCACAAGCCTGGAAATAATTTCTTTCATTATAGTTTGCTAAATTGGCCGTTTATTATTTTACTTACATCTTTTGCCATTCATTCTTTACCATTGCTTAAAAAATACTACTGGACTGGAGCTGCTCTTGTTATTGTTTCACAAATTCATGATTTGAAATTCCGACAATTTTATCCCTTAAATACTCTTGCTCATCGTCAAGAAATACCGATGGATATCGTTCAGCAAAAAATATCAGAAAATAGTAAACTAGGCGATCGTGTTTTAATTTGGGGCTGGAGCAACAAGTATTATGTTTTACCAGAACGTGAAAGAGGTGGAGGTTTTTTATACCCTCAATTCGCAGTCGGTAATTACAAAGGAAAAGAAGTTGTTCTTGACATATATGCAAGGGACTTTACTGTTTTAATGCCAACTTTAATACTTGAAATAATTGGAGAATCAGAAGTATTGCTAAAGGATTACGAAAAGGAATCAATAAAAGCTAGTTCCTCGAAGCTTGCTGATTTAATGGATAAAAATTATAAATTAATCTTTAATGTGGAAAATGTAAAAATTTATAAAAAAAAGTCTGATTCCTCAGCTTTTGATTAGATGTTTGAGCAAGCATAATTTGAATACGCAATTTCCTTAAATTCAAAAAATAAACAAGAGATGAATCTAAATAATTCAATTTCAAAAAACAAAGGAACTTTCTTAATTTGTATAGTTTTATTTGTTCTGATTGCACCTCTGTTATTCCTTTGTAAGTATAATCTTCCATGGTACGATGATTATTATGTTGCAACACTATTCAGGAGCGTGGATTACTTTGACTTGCAATCATACTGGTATATGAATTGGAGTGGACGCTACACTTCAAGCGGAATCATAGCACTCCTTAATCCTTTAAATTATTCATATTCAGGCATCGCTTTTTACGGTTGCTTTAGTGCCTTCATTATTTTACTATTTGCTTTTTCTCTTTATAGATTTGTTTCAGAATTGCTGCCAAGTGCACCAAGAGAATATAAACTTGGTTTTTTTACAGGCTTATTTTATATTTTCTTTTATATAATGCCATCACCCACAGAATTCTTTTTTTGGTTTGTTGGTGCATGGACCTACACAATAGGATTAATTATTGCCTTAGAATTAGGGGTTGGTTTAATTAGGCTAAACTATGATTTTAAGCGAAATAGGTTCATTTATGTTATAATTCTATCTATTCTATTGCCAGGCACAAATGAAGTAGTTACATTAATTTTCCTGTCTTCCTATGCAATAATTATGATACTGTCATTAATAAGTAAGAAAAAACCACATAAGTATAACTATTTAATTATGTTCTCTTTAGCCATCTTTACTTTGATATCATTTTTAGCACCAGGAAATTCTGTACGTGCAGAATGGGGAATAGAGCAAGGACTTGTTAATAGGAATTTATTCGATGTTATAGTAATTACGATAAAGGAACTAACTAAACTTGTTATGAAATGGACTTTTCTGAGTCCATTCTTAATTGTATCATTACTTTCTTTAAAGTTGATGCCGTATTTAAATAAAGATTTGAAAGCATTAGTTGATACAAATTTAAAACTTGCATTTTGGTTAATTGCCAGCAATATTGCAATATTTGCTTTCGTCTTTCCTGTCTTTTGGTCATCAGGTGATGCCCCAGATCGCATTTATAATCCGATTGCTTTATATTTTCTTATCTCTACTGGCTTATCTATTCTATTTTATTTCGATAATATTAAAACTAATAAATTGATTTTGTCATTCCCAGTAACTTTATTGTTGTGTGTGTTTTTATTTTTTCAAACACTTTCCAGTAGAAACAGAATATCTCGCGTCTGGATCGAACTTCGAAGTGGTGAAGCAAAAGCCTACTTTGCAGAATTAAATAAGAATTTTGAATTTTGTCGATCAAATCCCAATCAAAAAATAGTGTTGAAACCCCTATCTAACAGGCCATACACTATTTTAATGGATGACTTACGCCCCGATTCTACGGACTGGGCGAATCTACATTTTAGCCAATTTCATGGAATTGCATCTGTTAGAACAGTTCAAACTAATGCTGCTTATGTGGAAACAAATTCTGATACAACACTAAACTCGAGATGAATTGTATAGTTCAATTACAAAATTGAATCTGTTTAAAAATCTAATTCATTGAGATTTTGAGACTACAAAAACTCCAACAACAATTAAAATAAATCCTGCTATTTTACCAATATTCACGGATTCATTAAACAAGAAAACACTTAATATAAACACAATTAAATATGATAAACTCATAAATGGATAAACTTTTGAAAGTTCAAACTTCGTCATCGCCATAGACCAAGTTACACTAGCTAAAAAAGCAACTAGAAATCCTGAAAGAATCCATGGGTCAAGATATGCATTAAACATAAACTTTATCTTACTTGAAAATTCCACAGGAAGCTGGCCTTTCAAATTCATTCTCCACTTTAAAACCAATTGTCCATAAACAGTAAATGATATAGTCAAGAAAACATACAAATACCCCATTTCTATTTAGAAAAAAATGAATTAATTGAAGTTGTTACACGCAATAAGTCTGAATCAGAAAGCTCATAATAAAAAGGCAAGCGCACAAGGCAATCAGCATAGTGATCTGCCCAAGGTAGTTCGCGACCATCATGTTTCCCAATAAAATAAGAACTTTTATGCAAAGAAAGATAATGGAATACGGCATTTATATTACTATTCCTTAAATGTTGAATAAGCGCAGTTCTTTCTTCTATTGAATTGCAAACTATGTAAAACATATGAGCATTGTTTGTTGCATACTCAGGAATTAAGGGTAATTTGAAATATCCATTTTCTTGGAGGGGTAATAATGACTTATAATAAAAATCCCAAATATATTTTCGCTTTAACTGAATTCTATCAAGACTTTCTAATTGAGCAAATAAAAAAGCAGCAATCATATCGGATGGCAAAAAAGAAGAACCAATATCAACCCAATTGTACTTATCTACCTCTCCTCGAAAAAAGGCAGAACGATTTGTTCCTTTTTCACGTATAATTTCAGCACGAGCCAGAAATTGCTCGTCGTTGATCGCTATCATTCCCCCTTCTCCAGAAATGATGTTTTTAGTTTCATGAAAAGAAAAGGCCGACAAATTTCCAATACTACCCAAAGGCTTTCCTTTGTAGTAAGAGTCAATGGCTTGTGCAGCGTCTTCGACAACAATCAAATTGTGATTATGGGCTAACTCAATCAATGGATCCATATCAACAGCTATCCCTGCATAATGAACAGGAATTATTGCCTTGGTTTTAGGAGTGACTAAACGCTCAATGGAATGAATGTCTAAATTTGGAGAATTGGAGGTACTGTCAGCAAAAACGACTTTTGCACCCCGAAGGATGAATGCATTTACTGTAGAAACGAAAGTGAATGAAGGAGCGATAACTTCGTCACCAGGCTTAATGTCAATCAAAATTGCAGACATCTCTAAAGCATCCGTGCACGAAGTAGTAAGCAAGGTT
>CANHIS010000063.1 GCA_947460255.1 Bacteroidota bacterium | reverse complement strand
GAATCAATTGAAACTCTATAGAAAACCGACCCGAAGCTAACAGGCGCTAAGCAGCATTCGGGCATTTGAAATCCTAATAAAGATCAAGTTGCTTGGAATTTTGCGATTCCAAATGTACATTTGAGACAACTTATCCCGAACGCCGCCAAGCGCCGGACCGTTATGCGCAAGAGCATTGGAATCGTGGTCACATAAGTTTGCGAGGTTAAACTCAAAGTCCTACCTTCGAATAACAGATGGAAGGATTTCAAATTACCAACAAGAGATACTTTGACGAATTCATGTCATTGATTGGCAAGGAAATAAAGACCCTTGTTAAAAGCTTCGATTTCAATTTTAAGGACTTAGATCTCGGATATCAGACTCAAGCTTCAGCTGTTTATTCATCAAACATAGAAGGGAATACAATAGATTTGAACTCATTCATGAATTTTAAATTATCAAATGACAAGTTCAAATTAGGCAAAGAAATAAAGGAAATAGAAGACTTAATTCTTGCATATGATTATGCTCAAAAAGAAATTTTGAATCAGAAAAACTTTCTAGGAGTTCATAAAATACTATCTGAAACACTATTGATAAGAGGTTTAAGAGGAAAATACAGAAATGATAAAGTTGGAGTTTTTGGTGAATCTGGATTGGTTTATCTGGCAATTGAATCCGAATTTGTTAAAGAAAAAATGGACGAATTATTTTCAGGAATCGAAGAACTATTATCAAATAATTTAAGTATCGAAGAAGTTTTCTATTTCGCATCATTAATTCATATGAAATTTGTACATATTCATCCATTCAGAGATGGAAATGGAAGGGCAGCAAGAATCATTGAAAAATGGTTTGTTGCAGCAAATCTTGGCAAAGATTTTTGGAAACTACCTTCAGAAAAATATTATAAGGACAAACAAGCTGACTATTATAAGAATCTAAACTTAGGCGTTAATTTTTATGAATTGAATTATGATAAATGTTTGCCATTTTTAACAATGCTACCAAATTGCATGAAATAATCAAGCTCAGCGCATAACAGCGGTTTTGCGCAACGCGGGCATTTGTGGTTCTAAAAGTCATCAAGTTGTTTGGAGATCTGAGTTTCTTTTGATACATTAGAGCTCTGAAACCCGCGCAGCGCAAAGCCGCAGACCGTTAGGTGCCAGTTGAATTTGTAATTCAAACGAAAATTTGCCACATTTTATAAAGTATTATAGTCATGTCAAAAAACGAATTGACCTATTCCCAAAAGACCGGATAATTTTAAAGTGGAGAAAACGGGTGATTGTTTTACCTTTTAACCATAAACAATTGCCATGAAGAAGAGCATGTTTACCGAAGCGCAGATTCTCTTTGCATTAAAGCAAGCTGAACAGGGCGTCAGAGTTGAAGAAGTTTGCCGAAAGATGAGTATAAGTGATGCGACATTTTATAACTGGAAGAAGAAGTATGGACGATTAGGAGTTTCAGAACTTCGGCGATTACGACAACTTTAGGAAGAGAATGCACGCCTGGAGAGGATTGTAGCTGATTTGAGTTTAGATAAAGAGATGCTTCAGGATGTTTTAAAAAAAATCTTTGAAGCCAGCCCTTTTAAGGGGGCTGGCTCAAGACCTATTGGACAAATATCGAGTTTCCTTGAACAAAGCGTGCCTGGCGGTCCAACTCCACAAATCAGCATAGCATTATAAAGCTGTGAATAGGGACGATACTGTTTTATGTCAGCGCATGCGTGATATTGCATCTGTTCGAATTCGTTATGGTTTCAGGCGGATTTGTAACCTATTGAAGCGAGAAGGATGGCAGGATAATCACAAACGCATATTTAGACTTTACTGTCAGGAAGGATTAAACCTACGAAGTAAACGTCCCAAACGCAATAAATCAGCTGCTCATCGCCTGGAAAGGCCTCATATGAGAAGGATGCATCAACTATGGAGTATGGATTTTGTAGCCGATCAGATCTTTGATGGACGCAAGTTCAGAGCATTGACGATCGTAGACGATTACACTCGTAAGTGCCTAGCTATACATGTCGGACAGTCAATAAAAGGTGAAGAAGTTTCGATGATAGTTCAACGGGTCTGCCTTGAAAATTGTGCGTTTCCTGAGCGAATTCAAGTTGATAATGGAAGTGAATTCATCTCTAGGGCACTAGATAAATGGGGCTATGATAATAAGGTCAAACTTGATTTTCGCCCTGGAAAGCCAACGGATACCCCCTTTACTGGGTCCTTTAATGGAAGTTTTAGGGATGAGTGCTTAAATACAAATTGGTTCTTATCTTTGGAAGATGCACAAGACAAGATAATCCATTGGAAAACAGAGTATAATACCTTCCAGCCAAACAGTTATTTAAATGATTTAACACCCGATGAATTGAATTCATATCAAAAATAATTCAGAATAGCCCTGATTTTCTATTTTAAAAGTATTCGGAAATTAGGAACGGCTCATTTGTTTTGTAATATAATGAACGATTTACAGAAATTTGAAAAATGAAAAAACTTCTTCCTCTTCTTCTTCCACTAGCAATAATACTAATGTTAATGTGGGTTTACATGGAATCAGGCAGCCCGAAAAAGATTTTCAAGAAACTTCCAATGCTCGGAAACCATAAACTCGATTCGTCATACGTTGAAGGCAAGTTAAGAATTGATACCATTTTCCATACTGTTCCTTCATTTTCGTTTATAGATCAAAATGGAATAATTGTTACTGAATCTCTTGTGAAAGGAAAAGTCTACGTGGCGGACTATTTTTTCACCACTTGCCAAAGTATATGCCCTATCATGAGTAAACAGTTAGATAGAGTTTATAAAAAACAAAAAGATGTGATGATTCTTTCGCATACCGTAGATCCAGAAACTGATACTCCGGAAATCCTGAAGGCTTATGCAGATAAGTTTAAAGCTAACCCAAACCGGTGGGTGTTTCTAACAGGAAGCAAACCTGAATTGTACAACTTGGCTAGGACTGGCTACCTGCTTGATGCGCAGGAAGGAAACGGAGGTGGGGAAGATTTTATTCACACCCAAAACTTTGCCCTAATTGATAAAAAAGGAAGAATCCGCGGCTTTTATGATGGCACAGATTCTTCCGCAGTAAATGATTTGATTAAAGATATAGGCTTTTTACTTCAAGAAAATTGATTAAAATTTGAAGGAAATACCAAGACCGAGCACCTCTTTAAACTGAGTCCTCGGGCCTGTTCCATCAACTTCTACTCCATTAACATTTCGTTTTACCGGCACCTGCACATCATGATCATAAATCAGGTTTGTAAAGATGCTAGTAGTTAACCACTTGTTGGCTTTGATCAATAGAATCGTTTCCCAGTTTACATCAATATTTGCCCTTTGTTCAGGCAATGGGTCTGAATAATTATTGAAAAGCTGCAGGTTGGATATAATGCTTACATTTTTCGCAAGGTCTTTCTGCAAGCGAGCTCTCAAATATGCCCCAAATTCCAAACGAACCCTTTCTCCTTCAGTAACAACATTACCAGCCGAATCTCTAATAGCCGCTGAAACTCCGAACTGACCAGCATTTGCCAAAGTTTGATTAAAGACAAATGTTGATCGACCAGTAGCAGGCGACAGAAACAAAGAGAACCACTCATTGGGCTTATAATCCATACCTATAGCAAGAGAGAGGAAGCCCGGAGCCATAAAATCAGAAATTATTGTACTGTCGTTAGGGAAGTTAAAACCAGGCGCGAACTGTGTCCTAAAGTTCATTAAACCAGCATAGTAGAATTTCCCTTTGGCACGCTTACCAAATTTAGCGTTCAACTCAAGCTTGTCTTCGTTCTTACGCAAAGATTGACTGGTTGTGGAAATCACACCAAACCCACCGTCTAAGATGGATTCGAAATAAAGATCGTTCTTGCGATACTTCCAAAAATAATTGCCTAAAGCTGTTGCCGACAAAGCGCTTTCTCCGCCGGCTGCCCAGTTTACCAAGGCCACCTGATTAAATGAGAAAGACAAAAAACCACCACGTTTCCAACCATTAACTGCAGTATCCTCTTTAACTTCGATTTGAGCGGTTAAAGTGCCAAGCTGAATAAAGAAAATAAAAAGAAGGTAATTTTTTCTCATATTATCGTTTTTCTTTGAGTAGATCGCGAATTTCACCAAGCAATTTTTCTTCTTTGGATGGCTCTGGAGCCAATGGCGCTGGCGCAGCTTCTTCCTTCTTTTTAAGCGAATTCATGCCTTTTATTACCATGAATAAAGCAAATGCAATAATTAAAAACGAAATAATCGCTTGAATAAATTTTCCATAAGCGATAACAGCATCCCCAACCTCAATTGCTCGGTCGTTAAAATTTACTCCTCCAGAAATTACTCCGAGCAAAGGCATCAGAATATCCCCAACTAAAGAAGTGACAATTCCTCCGAACGCGCCACCGATAATTACACCGACAGCAAGGTCTACAACATTGCCACGCATGGCGAAATCTCTGAATTCTTTGATAAGTCCCATTAGTTTTATTTTAAAGTTTGAGGAGCAAGTTAAAAAACTACCAATAAACCAAAATAAGAATAGCAGATAATGTTATAAACAAAAGCTCCTGGACCTTCTATGAAGGAACCAGGAGCCGTATCTTAGATTCATGACTATTTCTTAGAAATCTTTCCGCTTAAAGTTTGCGATTCGGAAGTCCATAAGGCGGTATAAATTCCGTTTGAAAGATCCGATATGTTTGCCCCAACTATTCCGTTGCCGGAGGCTGACACTTGAAGATTCCTTACTTCTGCGCCAAGCATATCAAAAATTCTTAAACTACCCTTTTCTTGATTTCCGACTGCAAAATAAACTTGGGTTCCATCTGAAGGATTTGGCCAAACAAGCATTTCATTTTTAGTTTCAAGATTAAATTTATCAGCTTTCATTATTAACTTCAATCTGCCACTTGCTTTTGATAAAGAATCGGAATTCACTTCGATTGCTATTTTCAAACCCTCAACTATTCTTGTGGTTGTTCCCTTGAACTCATCTTTCAAATAAACCGAAATTCCAGATTCAAAACTATTTAACTGACTCGCTTCAAATATGTAAACGCCCTCTACTGCATTTAAATTTAATGGAATTACCTTTTCAGATTTCTGAAAGTCTGGTGCATTAAAAATATGTGCGGACAAATTTTCTCCCAAATCATTCACTGCAGAAAATTGTAAAGGGATATTCGGAAAAACAGGCTTCAATGCGTCAAAGGCATCTTCGAAACTTTCTGTTGCAGAATCATCAAAACCAATCACAACTTCATCAGAAATTTCATTTGGATCATTAGAAACAGTTAATCTCAAGTGATTTTTAATTAAACCATTTCTGAACAAAATCGTGTCGGGAAACTGAGATGACTTCACCTTCTCATTAATATTCAAAACCGGATTTGAAGAAGTTGATTTCAAGAAAAATGCCTGACCAGGTGCGATATACCTTGATCCTCCATTAGTTGCCGCAGCAGGATTATTCATGTTGAAAGAAGCGTATTGATTAATTCTTGGATTCCAGATGAATATTGTGCTCGCAACCCCACTTCTCACCCAATCTGTTGACATCCAGTCTATAGGAGAAGCGTATGGATTTGATAACAGGTTCCATCCATTTCCATTATCTGCCTCAACACAAACCCCTGTGCATTGAATTGGAAGGTTAATGTTTCCTTGGTTGGGAACACCTTTGAAATCTATGGTTACTTGATTAGGGAAAGTTGTGTGTGCGGTAGAAACTTGAGATCTGTCTCCCAAATGATATAAAATTAATCCTTTGCCTTTGGGAATGATTTCATTGATATTTGCAGGAGAACGCCACTCACTGCCATTGGCTAATTCCTCATTGAAAACACTCAAATTAGAGGTAAAAACAGTTGGGTTATCAAAGCCATTAGCGGCACCGCCAGGACCCAAAGTGATTACATTATCTCTTAATTGACGAAACGTAATTCCGTTAGTTGTATCAACGGGAGAACCTAGGAAACGGTTTGAACGAATTCCTCCACGCGTCCAACGCTGAATGTTCATATTCCCAACAATTGATGCTCCATTGGATAATGGTGCAATTCGCGCTGTTGAAGCTTGACTTGAAAGCAATGTTACGACACGATTATTTGATGCACCATCCGCATCGAAAATTGTATTGTTGCCAACCTGAAGTGTTGATCTAACAGATGCGTTTGCTACCATCGATTTCACACCAGTTCGACTAACTGTTAAATTGTTGTAATTAAACCCTTGTATATCTTGATTTCCTGATCTATCGAAATGTATCGTATTACCAACCGTTGTATAAAAGTTTGAAGCATGTGGAACGAATCCTGCAGTGGCTCCAAAAATTCTGATTTCGCCTGGACTCAGTGTGATCAATCGCCCAGATCCAGCAATCAACAGCCTGTTGTAGGCTAATGCAGGTATAGTTTGTGGGCCGATACCGTTGAAGTTTACTACTCCATTTTCACGACCAAAAACACCATTCATTGTAAGAATTCCTGCAATGTTCAAAGTTCCATTTTGAGCCATATAAACTCCATTATTCTGTGTGAAATTTTGACTTACATTTATTGTGCCTGCACCCACATTACCATAAATTTCTCCAGCATTTTGAATGACAGAACCACTGATTGCTACAAGACCGTTATTACAACTGAATCGACCACCATTCACTATTAAATTACCTAATATGTTTACTTGTGCAGCATTCGATGAAAACACCATTGAATCTTGTTGGATTCCTGCTAATGCGTTTATAGTTCCACTGTTGGCAGCAAAATCTCCGTAATTGTGAAGTATTCCGGTCACATTAACTGAACCTGTGTTGTTTTGATATCGACCGTAATTACGAAATTCATTTACAATATTTAAGCTTTGATTATTGTTCATTAAAAAGCCACTATTGAAAATTTCTAAACTACCTGAAATTGTTGTTGTACTAATCAATGAAGAAACCCCAGAAACCTCAACTTTTGGGATCAACAAATCATGGAAATCAAATTCACCACCAGATAAACAAACAATAGCTTCCGATTCGAAACTAATAATTGAGTTTTCATGAGAAAAACCATTCCCAAAGCTCAATAAACCATTTACTAAAAACTCGCCTCCTGATTTGTTAATTTCAATTCTTGGGAGAATTTTATTTCCTGCAATTAAATTACCTCCAATAATTGTCTGCATGCCAGATCCTACAAAAGAAACAATTCCATTCCCAGGATTTACCACAACCGTGCCGTATTGAGAAATATCGTAATTCCCCAATAACCTGATTGTTCCATTGTTTAATCGAATTGGACGTGATGTAGAATTTGAATTATCGAAAGACAAGATATTATTCACAGTAATAAAACCTGAAAAATCAACTGTTTTAGCTGTAACATTCTCATTATGCTCAATAGTTAAATCATAGAATTCTGGTTGGCCAATAATGTAGTATGGAAAAGTGCTGCTTCCGGAAAGAATTACTTTACCAGAATTGTTTAGAAATGTCCCGTTAATTCTGCGAAAATCTCCCTTTACAGTGAGGGAAGTAGTTGGGGCATTAAATATTGCATCACTATTGATTTCAAGATTTCCATTGACAAAAACAGAAGAAGATCCAGAATTAAAAACCGAGGATTGAAGCGTAATTGCTCCAAGATTAATCAAATTGCAACCCGTAAGATTCATGTTACTTCCAGTTAATTCGATAACAGAATTATAAGAAAGATGAATATCACCTGAAGATTTAACCAAATTGCTGTTTTGTGAAATTGAAGAATAACCGAAAATATTTGAATTTCCTGCTCCAATATTCAATTCACTTCCCAACATCAGCAAATGGCTTACCGAAAACAAACCATTTCCAGTCGAAAAGTCAGTTTGGTTCAAATTCAAAGTATCATTTAAAGCAAGTCTTAAATCACCTGAAACTTTTGAAATTTCAGAACCTAAAAAATTCACAGAACCTGATGCCAAAATCGCACCTGTTCCGAGATTAACTGTTGAATTTAAAATGCTTAAATCACTACCATTGAAAATTGTATTTCCAAAATTAATTGGAGTGTTCATAAAAGCTAAAGATGCGTTGTTGTTCATGTACCAACCACCCGACAGCTTATCTACTTGTGTATTTGAAAATGAAACTGGAGCAGTAAAATAAATTGAACCAGTTCCACCATTAAAAAATCCCGAATTAAATTGAACTCCTTTAAAATTCATTGTTGCAGCTGCACAATTGAATGTACCATTTGAAACAACAGCTGGCGTTGTACTATTAAAATGACCAATGCCTGAAGCCTTTTGTACAGTTCCTCCTGTTTGTATAAAAGGACCGTTTACTGAAAATGTTCCGGATCCAAGCGTCGCGTTTCCATTTGCTAGTGTAAATGCTCCAAGAATTTCAACTTTGCCATTTCCAAAGGTTAAAGAACCATTTAATAACTCTACATTAATCATTGAAGAAATACCGTCATTTCCTTTAATAAAATTACCGCCATTTATTCTCAACATTTGCATTGATTTTAAACGACTTCTGTTAAGATTCACTGAACCGCCTTCTATACTAAACAATTGCTGTACTGTAAGAATTGCTGATGGCGAATTAACACCATTCAAACTTCCTAAATAACTAGGTAAAAGGCTAATGCTTTTAACAATTGTTGTGGTTGGGAGATTGCAAGATTGATTTGATAAAGCCCCATTAAATACAACATCATCAGAGGTTGCAGGAACGCCGGAAGGCTGCCAATTAAAAGGATTCGACCAATTGCTATTGATATTACCAATCCAGGTTTTGGTTGCCGCAAGCAAATCTGCAGGGCTGAGTGCCGTGAGGCATAAAGTAATGACTAAAAAGTAGAGACGGTTCATGACGTTGAATTATTCGGTTGTTGTTTGTGAATCTTCTACGACAAAACTATCGCTGCCGTTTTGCATCGTTTAGTGGTGACCTCGTTTGTCCTTACAGAGTAAGAAATCAATGATTGTTGTAATATGATTTCAAAAAATCACAGCAGAAAAGCTCTGCATTATCAGTTAATCCTGCAAATTCGATTTAAATAATGATTAAAGCTATGCTAAAGTATAATTGTAAGAATGCATGAATTATGTAAATACTGCTTAAATAATTACGCAATTCTCTACAATTCGCTTTTTAGGGGTGCCAAAAAAAATAGTCGGATTTTTAATTAAAACGATATGGTCTCAACCAAGTAATGGCCTCCGGTTTTTGATCGAACAAGATTTTAGTGGCTGCCCAAGTTGATTTAAACAGCTCCGAATGGCGGTAATTTTCTAGCGCTTGCTCGTTTTCCCAATGACTATATGTGGAAAAGCAGCATGGATCATTCGCATCTTGAAGCAATTCCAAGTAAATACAACCTTTTTGAGCTCTAATATGTATTGCGCTCTTAAGAAATACCTCCAAAAACTTATCGCAGGAATCTGCTTTGAAATGCATTCTTACGATTCTAACCAGCATAAAACTCAACTCTAATTGTGTCGCTCACTTTAAGACCTAGTAATTTGGCAGCAGATCCACGAACCAAAGCAATTTCTAAATAACCAGAATGTCCAAAAATTGCTATCAGCGACGATGGACCTTGATCGTTGTAACTCTTCGTAATTTTCGTAATAATATCCTTGCTTTTAAGCTGTATTTCGAAAGGTTCTCCCCTAC
Organism: Bacteroidota bacterium; assembly: GCA_947460255.1. Classification (GTDB taxonomy): domain Bacteria; phylum Bacteroidota; class Bacteroidia; order M30B66; family M30B66; genus CAMCXT01. The sequence goes on along the minus strand of CANHIS010000063.1, from coordinate 13,637 downwards.
CCGAATCTTCGAACATTTCTCGAGTGAGGTTTGTGATGAGATTGCCAAATGAATCGATATAAATGATGTTAGCCTTGATGTGTCCGCTTCCGATTGGTGGGCTCTGCATCAGCATCTGTCGCAAGGTTTCCTTTTTGCGACCAATAATTTCTAACGTTCCGCCACGGGCGATATGACAAGCTGCAGGCACAAAAACATCTAGCATTGGAAACGTGGGCGTAGCAGCATCTTTACCTACACGAAGCTGAACAATTTCATCAACAATTACATTCAAAATCAACGAAAAAACACCATTGTCGGCACCAATAAAATAGTGGCCTGCAGCAGAAATTGCCACAAGTGCGGCATCTTCACTCTCTAAAGATTCAACACCCAAAATATGAATTGTGCCCTTTGGAAAATGTTTCCAAGCATTTGAAACGATGAAGGCAGTCTTTATGAGGTCGTATTTTGGAATCTCGTGACTCACATCAATGATCTGAATATCTCGACTTTGCGACAAAATCGCTCCTTTCACAGCAGCTAAATAATAGTCTGTTGTGCCCAAATCGGAAGTGAGGGTAATTATTGCCATTTGTGGAGAATTTCGCTTTGCCGGAACGCTTCAAAATTCATTTATTTGTAGATCAAAAGCAAAGATTAATTCGTCTAGTTTCAGCAAGTCCCTTGATAGAAAAAACAATCCTCGTTCCCGGTGTTGATCCGGTTCAGCTTTACGGCGTAAATGATGTTCATCTCGATCTGTTCAGGACCTTTTTTCCGGGATTGAAAATCGTTGCCCGTGGCCTCGAGATGAAGCTTACAGGTGAAGAAAAGGAAGTATTGTTGTTCGAAACCAAGTTGAATCAATTGGTTGCACATAATCAGCGTTTTGGTGGCTTGGGAGAACAGTTCATTCGTAAAATGATGAACCCATCCAACGATTTGCCCGAATTGGCATCAGATCCCGGTGGGTCAGATATTATTGTTTACGGCAACAGCGGCCTTGTAATCAAAGCAAGAACACCTAACCAAAAGAGAATCGTTCAGAGTTCCTATAGAAACGACATGGTTTTCGCGATCGGTCCTGCCGGAACCGGGAAAACCTACACCGCTGTTGCACTTGCTGTTCGTGCGCTTAGAAACAAAGAAGTTAAACGTATTATTTTAACCAGACCAGCGGTTGAAGCTGGCGAGAATCTTGGTTTCCTTCCTGGCGATTTAAAAGAAAAGCTCGATCCGTATTTGCAGCCACTTTATGATGCACTGTTAGACATGATTCCTCCCGATAAACTAAGTTCATTCTTAGAAGCTGGAATTATTCAAATTGCACCGCTCGCCTTCATGCGTGGCAGAACACTCGACAATGCATTTGTTATTTTAGATGAGGCTCAGAATGCTACAGAAGGGCAGTTGAAAATGTTTCTTACTCGAATGGGTAGATCAGCGAAATTCGTGATCACAGGCGACCTTACACAAATCGACCTTCCCAAAAATCAACCATCTGGTTTATCCAACGGCCTCAAGATTGTTGCCAACATCGAAGGCATCGAAATAATCCACCTCGATACTGGCGATGTTGTTCGCCACAAACTAGTTACCCAAATACTCCATGCATACCAAGCAGCATCCGAAAAGTCTGAAAAGCACTAATTTTCAGTTCAATAACCAAACTGCATTTTACAAAGGGAAAGTTCGTGATGTTTACACCATTGGGAATGATCTTCTTGTGATGGTGGCAAGCGATCGGATCTCCGCATTTGATGTCGTTCTTCCTGAAGGAATTCCATTTAAAGGTCAGGTGTTAAATCAAACGGCGACACATTTCTTGAAAGCTACCAGCGACATTGTTCCCAATTGGCTGATTGGCGTTCCTGCTGCAAATGTGGCAGTTGGGCATATCTGTGAGCCATTTAAAGTTGAAATGGTTATCCGTGGTTATGTTGCCGGGCACGCCGGAAGGGAATATCAGGCAGGTAAAAGAACCTTGTGCGGTGTGCAAATGCCCGATGGATTGAAAGAGAACGATCGGTTTCCAGAACCCATCATAACACCTACAACTAAAGCATCAGAAGGACATGATGAAGACATTTCGCGCGAGGAAATCCTTGCCAAGGGAATCGTTTCTGAAGCTGACTATCTTGTTTTGGAGGATTACACCCGTAAACTATTTGCACGAGGAACCGAAATGGCTGCAAGCCGAGGTTTGATCTTGGTAGATACGAAGTATGAATTCGGGAAAACAGCTGCAGGCGAAATCGTGTTGATCGATGAAATCCATACACCCGATTCATCCCGCTATTTTTACGCTGAAGGTTACGCCGAGCGACAAGCTAATGGAGAAACGCAAAAGCAATTGAGCAAAGAATTCGTTCGTCAGTGGTTGATTGCGAATGGCTTCCAAGGAAAAGACGGTCAGGCTGTTCCTACAATGGACGCTGCTTGGATAGAAGAAATCTCAAGCCGCTACATCGAGCTTTACGAACAAGTTACAGGTTTGGATTTCAAGCCTGAGCCATACGCGAGCAATCCTGAGGATATTTTCAAAGCCACACAAGAATTCTTGGATCAACGGGCATAATCTGCAAGTTCAGCCATCTCTCGTTCAACACGCTTGAGCCATTGTAGCTGCTGCGGCTTATTGAGGCCATGATCTGATTCCTCATCATACAGAGCTTGCATTTCATCTCCAGATTGAATGGTTTCTTGGTATATTCTGTTGATCTTCTGTTCTAAATTATTTCGGCTATACGTTTCGCTTTGGAGCGCTTTCCGGAGCTTTCTTGAGGTTATTTCAGCTATATCGAAGTGTGCTTGTTCGTGGGCTAAAATCTCTGGCGTTCGGGCTTCCTTTTGTTTTTTCACCCAAGACTTTCGCTTGTTGAAAGCAGCATAAATTTTAAACGAAGGTTTCACTTTCCCATCAGTTATTTTCGCAGAATATTCCATGGAAATCAGCGTGTAGGTGAATGCTGCGAAATTGTTTCGGGATGGGGCTTCGGCTAGAAAATCATTCCAAGTAAGCTTGGTTTCAGGCTGCCAAGCTAAGGTATCGGATGCTGAGAATTCCTTTGTTGGAGAATGGTTTCCAAACCCAGAATTGAGATGCAGAAGTAGAATAATCAGGTGTAACATAGCTTTAACAGAACGGTGAACAAGATAAACTGTTTTATTGCCGTGCTTCAATACCTTTGCAGAAATTCCTGAACATGATTGTAGTTACTGGTGCTGCTGGATTTATCGCTTCCTATGTGGTTGCAGAATTAAACGATCAAAACTATGTTGATCTGGTTTTGGTGGATGATTTTTCACATCCCCGCAAGGAAGCCAACTACTTAGGGAAACGTTACAGTCAATTGGTAGATCGCAATGTTTTCGATACTTGGTTGGACGAAAATCACCTCTTGGTGCAATTTGTCATCCACCTTGGAGCGCGCACTGATACTACCGAATTTGATACTTCGGTTTTCGATAAACTCAATGTAGGATATTCAAAAATGGTGTGGTCGAAATGTGTCGAATATGGACTTCCATTGATTTATGCATCTTCAGCAGCTACTTACGGCTTGGGCGAATTGGGTTATTCCGACAGTCATGCTGTGGTGAACAGCTTGAAACCGCTCAATCCGTATGGAGATTCCAAAAACGATTTCGACAAGTGGGTTTTGCAACAGGATCGCTCACCATTTTTCTGGGCAGGATTGAAGTTCTTCAATGTTTACGGTCCGAATGAAGGTCACAAAGGTCGGATGGCATCGGTAATTTTCCATGCTTTCCATCAGATCAAGCAACATGGAAAGATGAAGTTGTTTAAGTCGCATCGACCAGATTATGCGGATGGAGAGCAAAGCCGCGATTTTGTGTATGTGAAGGATGTTGTTTCGATGATTATATTCTTGATGAAAGAACGCCCCGCCAGTGGGATTTACAACGTTGGATCTGGGAAAGCACGTAGTTTCAAGGATCTCGTCTTGGCAACTTTTTCCGCAATGGAAGTTGAACCGAATATCGAGTTCATAGATACGCCTGAAGACATCCGCGAAACCTACCAGTATTTCACAGAAGCGGATATGGGCAAAATACAGTTGGCGGGCTATTCCAACAATTTCTATTCTTTGGAGGATGGAGTAAAAGACTACGTTCAGCAGTATCTCATCCCAGAAAAATACAGATAAAAAAAGGGAGCTGACTCCTACAAACCAGCTCCCTTGAACTTATAAAAATTAGAAATCATCATCCGGAGGCGGTCGCTGACCTGAATCTCGCATTTTCTTGAGTAATTCTAATTTGAAGTCGTGTTCTGCTTTATAAAGCATCGCGATTTTCTTTACCGAAATCACTTTGAGCAACTCTTGTTGATATTGCCTTTGTAAGTCAACCATTTGCTGTTGCGCTACCAATTCATCTGCAAGAGATTTCTCCACTTCCTTATCGGACATGATGGCCAATTTGTTGTTGGTGGCAGACCGATTGTCTCTTTGACGCTTTTTAATTGATTCAAATTGCTCGGTAAACTCGTTGTAAACAGGCCAAAAGCGTTGCGCTTCTTCACTTGTAAGGGCAAGTCGTTCGGTGATAAATGCTACACGTTGTGCCTTAATTCTATCTCGAATGCCGTCTCTTTTAGGGCGGCCTTTGCCTGGTTGTGCTGATACAGAGATGCTAAGCAGCAACAATAGGATTGAAAGGGTATTTTTCATGATGAAAATTTATAGCTCGTTGATGATGTCAGATTCCTCTAAGCCTTGGTCTAGCAAATAATCCTGAATCATTTCAACTTCGCTGTTCGATGTTGTGTCGCTTTTGGATGTATTTAAGAATGCGTATTCGAGAATATCCTCATCAGTTAAATCTTCGATAATGCCTTCTTGGTAAACGTAATTGCTAATTTCTTCTTCCGTTAGAGGTTTGTTGGATGAGGACAGAAAGTTAAAAGCAATAATTCCTGCGGTAATTACTAATGCTGTTGAGAAAGCAGGAATAGGTTTCAAAAAAATGGCAAGTGTAAATCGAGACTTTTTCTTCTGTTGAATAATTCTATCGCTCATTGCTGATGGAAAACGATCGAAATATCCATCAGGCACCCTGAATGGATTTTCTCTGCTGAATCCTTGCAAATCGTTTTCTAAATGGTCTCCCGTTTTCATGATGGCCTTGTGATGGTTTCTTGTAGAAATGGTTTAAAATCGTTTCATGAATTCTTCAATTTTCTTCACTGCGTGATGATATGAAGCCTTGAGTGCTCCAACTGAAGTGCCTAGAATCTCCGACATATCTTCATATTTCATGTCTTCGTAATACTTCATATTAAATACAAGACGTTGTTTTTCAGGCAAGGTTAGAATTGCTTGTTGGAGGCGCATTTGTATCCGATCGCCGTTGAAATAACTGTCGTTTTCGAGGTTCTGAGAAAGTTGGTTTTCCACATCCACCATAGGAATGAAAAAGCGTTTCTTCTTGTTGTTGAGAAACGTGATGCATTCGTTGGTAGCAATACGATAAAGCCAGGTAAAAATCCTCGAATCTTCGCGAAAACTTGATAATCCATTAAACGCCTTGATGAATACGTTTTGAAGAATATCATCAGTATCATCATGATTGATCACCATTTTTCGGATATGCCAATAGAGTCTTTGCTGATACTGACGCACCAGAAGATTGAAAGCATAGTTCCGTGTTTCCGGTTTGGAAAACTGATCTAATATTTCTCTGTCGCTGAGCTCCTGCATGAATGATTCTGACGGGCCAGCTTGCCGAATCTATTTTCTTGCGATTGCGGCTTCCGCAGCTTTGATGATATCGGCTGTATCGAGCCCATATTTTACCATCAATTCTTCTGGAGTTCCGCTTTCTCCGAAACTGTCGTTAACTGCAACGTACTCAAGCGGTTTAGGAAGTTTTCTCGACAATACCTGTGCGATACTATCTCCTAAACCACCATTGCGTTGATGTTCTTCTGCAGAAACAGCACATCCGGTTTTGCTAACCGAGGCTAAGACCGCAGCTTCATCGAGAGGTTTAATGGTATGAATATTTATCACTTCTGCATCGATTCCCTTGTCCATTAAGGCTTCTGCAGCTTTCAATGCTTTCCAAACCAAGTGTCCGGTTGCAAAAATGCTCACATCTTTCCCTTCTTTGAGCAGAACTGCCTTACCGATCTCGAATTTCTGATCAGCAGGTGTGAAGTTAGGCACTTTCGGACGGCCAAAACGCAAGTAAACAGGCCCTTCATATGATGCAATGGCAATCGTTGCAGCTTTGGTTTGATTAAAGTCGCATGGATTAATTACCACCATATGTGGAAGCATTTTCATCAACCCGATGTCTTCCAAAATTTGGTGAGTTGCACCATCTTCACCCAATGTTAAACCAGCGTGAGAAGCACAAATCTTTACGTTTTTACCTGAATAGGCTACACTTTGACGAATTTGATCGTACACCCTGCCTGTGGAAAAGTTGGCAAACGTTCCAGTGAAAGGAATTCGGCCACCAATGGTCATTCCGGCAGCGATGCCGATCATGTTTGCCTCTGCAATACCGGTTTGGAAGAATCTTTCTGGAAACTCTTTTTCAAAGGCATCCATTTTCAGCGATCCGGTAAGGTCGGCACAAAGCGCCACAACATCTGGATTGTTTCTTCCAAGCTCGAGCAAACCTGCGCCGAATCCTGAACGTGTATCCTGTTGGTCTGTGTAGGTAAAAAGTGTTGTCATGGTTATTTTATAATCACCTTTTGGGAGGTGCCGGGTTGAACTTGAAATGGAGTTTGAATGGTAAAGAGCGTTTCCTTCACACCTTTGGCACGGAAAACCGCTTTGTAATTGCCAGGTTGAAGCTTGATTGTTTCTTGTTGGTCTGATTCGCTGAGATTGCAAACCCACACCAATTGTCCAGCATCTTCTTTTAAAATACTGGTGATTCCGTTCGTGATTGTTTGAAAATTGACCACACCTGGTTCATCGAATTTAACCGTTGTAGTATGACTTTGTGAGATCTCAACACCAGAAACGTAGGTTCTAGGAAGTGTTAAAATTTCTAGATCGTATTTTCCTACGATGAGTTTCCGCATTTCACGGATAACCATCACATCAAGCGTTTTATTATCGCCTGCTCGGCGGATAATGCACTGGATTTCCTTGTTGAAACTTCCATCTCCAGACTGAACTTTCAGAAATCCTTGAGGCGCATCTACCGCGATAATGTTGTGTTTCCCAGAGATCAATTTGATGTCTTTCTTCTCCACTGGAGGAAGCGTATGAACAACCAATCTGTATGTGCTCAAAGGATCAGGACGAAGTGTATCTGGCACGCCACGGTTGTTCATGGTGTGCACCAAGTTGTATTTCTGCTGACCAGTATTTTGGTCGTAGAAAGTCATCGCTACATCTGTCTCGGAAGGCTTTCCACTTTTGTCGAGTAGATTTACTTGAGCAGTTGTCGAATTAAGAACTTGGGTGATAATGATATTCAATACTGTGTTGAATGAGTTTTCGGTGGATGCATCATAATAATTTCCGATGCAATTAAATGACTCACGAATGGCAGGATCCAACTGCCCTACTCCAACAATAAACGGTCTTAACGTAATTCCTTTGCTTTGAAGCGCTGCAGAAATTGCACATGGATCTCCTCCACATTCCTCTTTCCCATCGGTAATCAATAGCACAACATTTCGCGCATTTTTATCAGGGAAGTCTTTTGCACAAGCTTCTAAAGACAAGGCAATTGGAGTTGTCCCACTTGGTTTCAATTTGTCGAGCTTCGACTTGATGAGCCAAGCATTTCCTTTTGAAAAAGGCACTTCAAGATTTGTATCGTCGCAATCTTGAGGTGGATATTTTTTCTGATGACCATAACAACGCAAGGCAAGTTGCACGTTTTGTTGACGTTCAAGACTGTCGACCATTTTGCTTACCAATCGGCGAGCAATGTTGTATTTGGAATCAGATTCCCATAAACCGAACATGCTGTTGGAGCAGTCGAAAATGAGTAGGATTCTTGTAAGTGGAATTGCTTGTTGGTTTGCTGGCTTGGCTTGACTTTTTCCTAAACTTGGCAAGAGCATTAAGCACAGAAACAAGGCCGCTGAAAACGCTCTAAAAAACAAGCGTGTACGCAGAAAGGATCCGTTGATTAAGCGGAGATTTACTTGCAATACCAATGGCCAATTTGCCTGCATTGATTAATAGTCGCCAAGCGTTTCTTCAAGTTGGGCAAGACCTTTAGCAAGTTGCTCGTCGTTTGGAGCAACACCATGCCATTTGTGTGATCCCATCATGAAATCAACACCGCTGCCCATCTCAGTTTTCATGAGGATAACGACTGGTTTCCCTTTTCCTGTATGCGACTTGGCAGTTTCCAAAGTAGAAACTACAGATTCCATGTTGTTTCCATCCATGTGCAATACATCCCAACCGAAAGCTTGCCACTTCGACTCAAGGTTTCCAAGGCTTAACACATGGTCTGTAGAACCGTCGATTTGTTGTCCGTTGGCATCAACAGTTGCAATCAAGTTATCTACCTTTTTGGCAGCAGCATACATCGCAGCTTCCCAGATTTGGCCTTCTTGGAGTTCTCCATCCCCGTGGAGGGTATAAACCAAAGTGTTGTCTTTGTTGAGTTTTTTAGACAATGCAGCACCAATTGCCACAGAAAGTCCTTGACCTAACGATCCTGAAGCCATCCTTACACCTGGGAGCTTTTCATGGGTTGTTGGATGCCCTTGCAAGCGTGAATTGAGCTTTCTGAAAGTCTTCAATTCATCTACTGGGAAATATCCGCTTCGCGAGAGAACGCTATAAAACACTGGTGAAATGTGCCCGTTAGACAGGAAAAACAGATCCTGACCTTGACCGTCCATATCGAACGGAACTGGCGTGTGTTTCAAGGTGTGGAAATAAAGCGCTGTAAGAAAGTCGGTGCAGCCTAGAGAACCGCCTGGATGCCCTGAGTTTACTGCATGAACTTGACGTAAAATATCGCGTCTAACTTGGGTCGCGATGCGTTGTAATTCGTGAATGGAAGCCATTTCGCGAAAGTACTTTGAACGCTTTGGCGGTACAAGTCTCGAATGTGAAATATCTGCTTAAGTTGTTAACGAAAGCGGTGGAAAACTGATGAAACAAACGTGGGCTTTAGGGATTTAACCTCAACCGCATGTGTTTATCGATAAGTGCAAAAAGCTGTGGTGGTTGATAGCGTCGCCAAGGAATTGAATCGAAACGACCTGAAAACAGTATGTATTGGTCGATTCCATAATCGTTGAATTCTCGAACAACGTGATCGCGAAAATTCATCCCAACGATCCATCCATCTTCAATATCATCGAACCACTCTTCGTAATAATCTTCTTCGGATGCGTGAAAATTCAGCACATTCTCACCAATCAAGATGAAGTTCCGAATCCCTTCTTGAATCATCAAGTCGATAACATCGCGTTTTAGAAACATGATGTCGTTTCCAATGGCATCGTTCCATTCACCAATAAACTCAATGATGGCGAAACCCTGATCGTAGTCGGCAAAGAGCACTTTCATGTACATCGTTTCGGAGCCGAAATCGTCCCACTGTGGATGAATATAAAAGTTGTACACTGTGCTTGAATACTCGAATTCGCTGTATTCGCGACCGTAAAATGGCGAGGCTGGATCTTCGGCTGCCACATACAAATCGCGCCAGTTGTAGAAGGGCTCAATTTCCTGCATCAGATCTGAAACGATTTGTGGTTGATTTTGTTTTAAGCCTTTTTGGCTTGATAGGCTTCGATGCCTTTGCGTACACTGCCAGTTTCGAGCAACAATTCGCGGGCGATATCCTCAGCAATATCAAGGGCTTTCATGAGCATTTTCGTTCCGCGATCGACCAGTTTGTGGTTGGTGAGCTGCATGTCGACCATTTTGTTGCCTTTTACACGTCCCAAACGGATCATTACCGAGGTACTTAGCATGTTCAGCACCAACTTTTGCGCAGTTCCGGCTTTCATGCGGGTGCTGCCAGTAACGAATTCAGGACCTGTAACTACCTCAACAGGAAAATTCACGACAGCTGCCAGCGGACTTCCACCATTGCAGGTGATGCAACCTGTAACAATTCCATTTTTTCCTGCATCAGTAACACCGCCGATTACGTAAGGTGTGGTTCCAGAAGCCGCGATTCCAACCACAACATCGTTAGAATTGATGTTCCAAGCTTGAAGGTCTTTCCATGCTTGGTCGAAATCATCTTCGGCAAATTCTACCGCTTTGCGGATGGCAGTATCGCCACCAGCAATGATTCCAACAACACGATCGAATTCGATTCCGTAAGTTGGTGGGCATTCGGAAGCATCCACAACGCCCAATCTACCGGAAGTTCCGGCGCCTATGTAAAACAGACGACCTCCGATTTTCATTTTTTTGGTAACCACTTCAGCCAAGGCAGTGATTTGCGGAATGGCTTTTTGAACAGTGATGGCTACCGTTTGATCCTCCCGGTTCATATTCACGAGCAGCTCTTCGGTGCTCATTTGATCGAGATGATCGTAATTCGAATCGGCTTCGGTGGTGCGTTCTATCATTCGTAGAATCCCGGGAAACGGGCAGGATTGTATTCGTTCATCATGGCATAAGCCGTCTCGATCATGTCATCCACCGAAGGTTTAGAGAAATAATCTCCATCAGAACCATATGCTGGGCGGTGTTCTTGCGCTGCTAGAGTAACTGGCTCAGCGTCGAGGTAACGGAAACCACTTTGCACTTCTAAAATTTGCTGAAGGATGAAAGCACTGGCTCCACCTGGAACATCTTCATCGACAACGAGCAACTTGCCTGTTTTCTTAATAGACTCAACGATGGCGTGGTGACGATCGAATGGAAGCAACGTTTGAACGTCGATTATCTCCACCGAAACACCATGTTGTTCGAGTTGTGTTGCGGCATCGAGAGCAATTCTACAGCAAGAACCGTAAGTTACCAAAGTAAGATCTGAACCTTCGCGAAGGATCTCTGGAATACCAAGTTCAACGCGGAATTCGCCCATATTTTGTGGACGAGGTTCTTTGGTACGATAACCATTTAGTGGCTCGATGACCAAAGCTGGATCGTCGGATGCCAAAAGTGTATTGTAGAAACCTGCTGCTTGTGTCATGTTGCGCGGAACGCACACGTAGATTCCTCGGATAGCATTGATAATCATTCCCATTGGAGAGCCTGAGTGCCAAACGCCTTCGAGTCGGTGGCCACGTGTTGAAATGATGAGTGGAGCTTTCTGTTTTCCTTTGGTTCTGTAGCGAAGCGTCGCAAGGTCGTCGCTCATGATTTGGATTGCGTAGAGCAAATAATCGAGGTATTGAATCTCTGCAATTGGACGTAAGCCGCGCATTGCGAGACCGATGCCTTGTCCGACGATGGTTGCTTCACGAATTCCGGTATCACTCACACGAATTTCGCCATATTTCTTTTGCATTCCTTCGAGGGTTTGGTTTACACCGCCGATGTTTCCGGCATCTTCACCAAAAACGAGGAATAGAGGATTGGTTTCAAGGATTTTATCGTAGTTGTCGCGAAGAATTTCACGGCCATCCACTTGCGCATCAGCTTCATCGTACACTGCAGGAACAGCGCGAACTGAAAGAGCAGAACCATCGCCTTCGTTGTAGAGCCAAGATGAATATTTTTCGCGGCTGTCGGTGTGTGTATTTTGCACCCACTGAATGAGTTGATTTCTGAAAGCGTTTCCTTGCATTTTGCAAGTAAGGCGAAGTGCTTTACGTGCAATTTCGATCACATCTCTGCGGAGTGGTTCTTTGTTTTTCTCAAGCGATGTAGCTAGTTGGATAAGTTCATCAATTCCGCTTGCTGTTGCCAATTCATGAATGAGAGGAACGGCTTGCGACTGAAGCGCTTTAATGTCGGTTTGGAAGGCATCCCAAGCAGCGCGACGTTCTTCTTTAACGAAGTTCTTTGCGTTTGATTCGATTTGATCGAGTTCATCAGCAGTGGCAATGGCACTTTCTGAAATCCATTCACGCATTTTGCGGATGCAATCAAATTCAGTTTCCCAAGTGAGGCGCTCTTTTGATTTGTAGCGTTCGTGTGATCCTGAAGTTGAGTGGCCTTGTGGTTGTGTGATTTCTTGGATGTGGAAAAGCACTGGTTTGTGTTCTGAACGACACTGCGCGACACCTTGTTCGTACATTTCAACTAGACCTGGATAATCCCAACCTTTGCCGTTGAAAATGAGAATTCCGTTGCCTTCTCCGTCTTCACGAAAACCTTCGAGGGCTTTGGAGATGTTTCCTTTGGTGGTTTGGTAGCGTGTTGGAACTGAGATTCCGTATCCATCATCCCAAACCGACATGGCAAGTGGCACTTGAAGTACGCCAGCTGCATTCATGGCTTCGAAGAACAGGCCTTCGGAAGTACTAGCATCACCAATGGTGCCGAATGCAACTTCGTTTCCGGCATTGGAGAATTGTGTAAAATCTTTTAGCTCAGGGTTGTTGCGATACACTTTGGAAGCATAAGCCAATCCGAGGAGACGCGGCATTTGTCCAGCTGTAGGAGAAATATCCGCAGATGAGTTCTTCAGCTTTGAAATTTCACGGAAGGATCCATCAGGATTTACCGTTGTGCTGGCGAAATGCCCGTTCATGGAACGACCAGACGACATTGGTTCTGCTTCCTCATCCGCGTGAGCGTAAAGTTGCGCGAAGAATTGGCGAACGGTCATTAAACCGGTAGCGAGCATAAACGTTTGATCGCGGTAGTAGCCACTTCTAAAATCGCCAGGTTTGAAGGCCTTTGCAAGTGCGATTTGCGCGATTTCTTTACCGTCTCCAAAAATGCCGAATTTGGCTTTCCCGGTAAGCACTTCCTTACGACCAAGAAGACTGGCTTCGCGGCTTTCGCAGGCAATTTGGTAATCTTTCAGAACTGTTTGTTTGAATTCTTCAAAACTGAGTTCCTTGTTCTCTTCGGCCTGCGGGAGGGATGGTTTGCTCATGGGAATGAAATTTCGGGCAAAGATAGCAAAGCAGGTAGATCATTTTGCACCTATTCGGTGATGTTGGTTGAGCAGGGTATGAGACAATTAATATCTTTGGGCATGGCTTGGAAAAAACTTCTCAGACGATTGTTTATCAGCTCGATGCTCCTGTTGGGCCTATTTAGTTGGCTCGCCTGGTGGAGCAACGATTGTGTTGAAAGCAGCGGCGGATCGTTTATTTTTAAAACAACAGAGGGTATGCCCAAATCGAAAGTGGGCTTGTTGTTAGGTACAAGTAAAAATGCCAAAGGCGGTCGGAGAAATTTGTTCTTCTCCTACAGAATTGATGCAGCAGCGGAGTTATACAGAACTGGTAAAGTTGATTATTTGTTGGTGTCGGGCGATAACCGAAAAGTGGAATACAACGAACCAAAGGAAATGCGGTTGGCATTGATCGCAGCAGGTGTTCCTGATTCAGCAATTGTGTCGGATTATGCAGGATTTAGAACCTTTGATTCTGTGGTGAGAGCGAAGGAAGTTTTTGGGCAGACGAGCTTTACCATTATTTCCCAGGAATTTCATTTAGAACGTGCATTGTTCATCGCAAGTCATTTTGGAATACCGGCAGTTGGTTACCAAGCCAAAGAAGTTCCAGTTGGGTATGCTATAAAAACAGAAATCCGGGAATATTT
>CANHIS010000062.1 GCA_947460255.1 Bacteroidota bacterium | reverse complement strand
ACAGTTAAAACACCGCTAGGCTGCGTTGTTCCGTTCCAAAAACCACTGAAAGCACCTCCATATTGCCAGCTACATCCGTTAATAGCGTAGCGGAATGTGTAATAATAGGTGCCACTGGCCAAGGCAGATCCGAAATCGATCCTATACTCATCGTTGTTACCCGATTGCGTACTGTAAGTAGTAGCAGACCAGTTGCCTGCAGGCCATGTAGATGGATCGGTGTTGCTGGTGTGGTAACCAAACTGAGCAACGATGTTAACATTGGCTCCAGCTGCTTCAGTAATACCTGGCTCAAATACCTGACCGTAGGCCGTAAAGTTGTTACCGGGACAGATGGTTTGAGTTCCAGGAAATTGAAGATTTCCGTAATCAAGTCCGTTTACATTAATAGAACCAGTCGCAGTTACGCTTCCGCATCCGCCTGTTAAGGTAACCGTATAATTGTAAACTCCATACGCAGTAGGTGTACCGCTAATGGTTGCCACATTGGATGCCCAATTCCCATTAACACCGGCTGGTAAGCCGCTGAAAGTAGCACCGGTAGCACCGGTAGTGGAGTAGGTAATGTTGGTAATGGCGGTATTAATACAACGAAGCTGAGCGTTCGTTCCTACAGCCGATGTTAGCGTAGCTGTGTTTGCAGGTGTAACAGTAATTGTTCCTGTGGCATTTGCAGTTCCACAACCTCCAGTTAATGGAATTGAATAGTTAAATGCACCCGAAGCAGTAGGCGTACCGCTAATGGTTATAACATTAGAAGCCCAAGAGGCACTAACACCTGCGGGCAGTCCGTTTGCACCACTAACACCTGCATTGCTTATTCCCGTTGCACCTGTTGTTGTTCGTGTAATATTGGTTAATGGGGTATTAATACAAAGTGTTGGGGTGCTCGAAGCTGTTCCAGGTGTGTTGTTCGGACTTACCGTTAATACACCATTGTTGTTGGTCGATCCATTGTAAAATCCACCACCGGTTCCGTTGAATCCGCCATACTGCCATGCGCAGCCGTTCATCCTGTAGCGAAATGCATAAAAATAGGTTCCTGCAGCTAGCGCAGAACCAAAAGTGCCGGTATACTCATCGTTGTTACCGGATTGCACATTGTAGGTTGCATTTGTCCAGTTGCCGGCCGCCCATGTATTGGGATTTGTATTGGTAGAATTATACCCGATCTGTGCTTCAATAATTGCATTGGCTCCCGCAGCTTCGGTAACTCCTGCTTCGTATACTCGGCCGAAAGCCGTTAGGTTATTTCCAATACAAATCGTCTGACTACCTGGAAATTGGAGATTAGCATAGTCTATCGTACCATTTAAAACAGTGATGGTTCCAGTAGCATTTACCGAACCACATCCACCAGTTAAAGGAATGGAATAATTGAAAGTTCCAGATGCTGTTGGAGTTCCACTTATAGTAATTGTATTGGCTGCCCAAGCAGCAGTAACGCCCGCTGGAAGACCCGTTGCCGCTCCGATTCCGGTTGCACCAGTTGTTGCATGTGTAATGGATGTTAAAGCAGTATTGATACAAAGCGTTGGAGTTGAAGAAGCCGCTGCAGCTGTATTTGCTGGAGTAACCGTGATTGTTCCAGTTGCATTAACAGATCCACAACCACCTGTTAATGGGATGCTGTAGTTAAATGTTCCAGAAGCAGTTGGAGTACCGCTGATGGTAAGTGTATTTGAAGCCCAAGCAGCTGAAACACCTGCAGGAAGACCCGTTGCAGCTCCGATTCCGGTTGCACCAGTTGTTGAGTGTGTAATGGATGTTAAAGCAGTATTGATACAAAGTGTTGGAGTAGAAGATGCTGTTCCAGGAGTATTGGCTGGAGTAACGGTGATTGTTCCAGTCGCATTAACAGAACCAGCACCACCTGTGAGAGGGATGCTGTAACTAAAAGTTCCGGAAGCAGTTGGAGTTCCACTGATAGTAATTGTATTGGTAGCCCAGGCTGCCGTTACTCCCGCAGGAAGTCCAGTAGCAGCTCCGATGCCAGTTGCACCAGTAGTTGTGTGCGTAATATTGGTCAATGCCGTATTGATACAAAGTGTTGGTGTTGATGAAGCCGCTCCAACAGTGTTTCTTGCCTTGAAAGCCGCAATAGCACCTGACCATTGTGAACTGGTACTGATGGTTCCTCCTGTAGAAATGGTTTGGGTAGAGGTAAGAAATTTTTCCAGCGCATAAACTTCAGCATTGTTACCTGCTGTTCCCGATGTAGAAGCAGTAGAAGCAACGCTTGTAAAGGTATTTGTAATAGATCCTAATGAATAACTGCTGTTTACCAATCCAATTCCTCCAATCATCAAAACGTTAGGTAGTGTTGTGGTCGCCGTAGTTCCTGTTGTAGCGGCAGCTGAGTTTCCTGTAGAGTTTGCTACAACATCCAATGCGCTTACAGACAAAATATTACTGTACTCCATTACAACTGCGGCCGATCTTAGATTTGACTGAGTAATTGAAACCGCAGTAGCAGCTGATGAAACATTCAGCGCATACCAAATTTCTGTTGTGGTTCCATTGGTGTTGGTTGCCTGCGTTGCCCTGGTCCAAGTAGCTCCTGTTTGAGTTATGGCAGTAACTCTGTTGGCAGAGGTGCCCCTGGTTGCTATAACAGCAATCAAAGAGTTACCATTCACCGGAGCGGTGCTCAATGAAACATTTAAGGTCGTTGAAGCACCAGTGCCCGTGTTCCCTGTAGCAGACTGAATACGGGCTATGGGATTTTGCGCAAATACACCAACGCTCAAAAACACAAAAATCGACACAATCCATGTGAAACGATTGTGAAGTTGAATCTTTGTGTGAGACTTTTCTGTTCGATTATGGATCAAATCAGTGCCAGACCGCATAATCGCACCAATGGTCTGAGCCAATTTGTGCGGTATACAAATAACAATAGCAAGAAGTCTCTTTATTAGCAGTGTATGAACTAGCGTGTAAAGTTTCCTTCCCCACTTCTTGTTGGGAGATTTATCGACTACTGACGGAATTGAAGCAAGTAATTGTCTGCTCATTTTGGGTTGGTTTTGATAGCTTGATACGACCAACCTAATTCTGTGTTACACCTTAACCCTATTTAAGTGAATAAACCCACCTCGGGATGATGTAAGATTTAAGCTATAATTTTTATTTGTGCTTGATGGCACAAAATAAAATTTTAATAAATTGCTTTAGAATAAGGTTAGGCCATATTTCTAGGCGCAAAATTACTTTTATGTTGGGTTTTAAATGATAGGTATAGATACTTATTTATTATATGATTTTTAATCCACACTTTTATCTTCCTCGCCTACGGAATCAGGCAAATCATTAAGAAAAAAACTTGGTGATTTTTTGATTAACTTCTTCTGATGATATTTACAGCCCCAAAATCAGATAAAACCTTGTCAACTTTTCTTAGTTTTCGTTAAATTATATACAACAAAATCGACGCATGAAAAATGCAATTTGGCTTTTTGCCGCAGTACTCCTAGTTCAAATCATTACTTCCATCAATGTTGTGGATGTACATTCAAACAATGCAGGCGCAAACGCCGGATACACAGGCTCTCCCAACGAATTCAACAGCCGAACCTGCGCCAGTCAGAACGGAGGTTGCCACAGTGGAGGAGGCACCACTTTTCAACAAGGAATGATCACGAGCAACGTGCCCGAATGTGGCTATACACCTGGAGAAACCTACACCATTACACTTACCGTTTCCTCCGCAGGTAAAAACGAGTTCGGCTTTAGTGTTTCGCCTCAATTAGACGGAGGTGCAACAGCAGGTTCTATGATTTCTACCACTGGAACCCAGTTAAACGGAAGTGGCAGATACCTCACCCACACAGCTGCTGGAACTGCAGAAAGTTCACCAAACACAAGAGTGTGGACATTCAGTTGGATTGCTCCTCCAGCAGGTTCTGGCAATGTAACTTTTTATGCCGCTTTCAATGCTAGCAACAACAACAATGGAAGCTCTGGTGATCTCATCTTCAATTCGAACCTCAGCATTTTCGAAGGCTTGCAGCCAGAGCCACCTGCAATTTTTGGCAATTCTTCAGCATGCGTTGGAAGCATTGTGAACCTCTCTACAAATTATACGAGCGGCATTGTTTGGAGCCCCGGAAATCAATCCTCCCAAGCGATTGAAACAACCACGCCAGGAACCTATCAAGTTACCGTAACCAACGAATGTGGTACTTCAACTTCTGCGCCTTTCGATCTTTCTTTCGAACCTATTCCTCCAACACCAACTATCGATTTTAACATAGGTTCAAACAGAATAGAGAGTAATTTAATTGGCGACTATATTTATACATGGTACATCGATGGTGTCTTGGTTCCCGATTCTGTTTCATCCTCAATTTATGTTACAGTACCAGGGATTTATACTGCAACAGCCTCCTCTGCTTCAGGGTGTGAGAGTTTGCTGTCTCAACCATTCAATACTATTGTAATCTCTGTATACGACTTTCTTCAAGAATCTACTTTCGATTTTTATCCTAACCCATCAAGTGGGGAAATCAATATTCATAACAATCAAGCTTCCATTTTGCAAATCCAGCTGCTCGATCAACTCGGTCGCGAAATCCAATTGATCAAACTTTTACCAGGCGATAATTTCATCTCCGCTTTAGCGCCTCCTGGTTTGTATTATTTGAGTAATCAAGACAAGGTTGTAAGAAAGCTTATTATTTATTGATTCATTTTTGGCTTCTATCAAAGTCCAAATCAATTCCCTCAACCTGTTCTAATTTTAGGTTGTAATGGCTTGTGCAAATGATGAAGTTCTCATTTTTCAGTGAAGGCTTCACGAATATTGACAGTATATTCGCCTGAACATGACGAACATTGAATGGCTTGATGCATACAGCCTGATTGGATTTACTTCCGTATTGCTTTTCCAATTTTTATTTATTGGATTGCAATGGGCTTTCATTCAGCGGAAGGAATACGGCTATTACATGGCATATATGATTGGAATAGGTTGCTATTCTGTCTTAAAGTATAGCCATTTACAGATCCCGTTTATAGATCAAAGCACAATAAAATACCTAGAATTAAAGCTCGAATTGATATTGCCCATTTTGAGTTACTTCCTTTATTATCGTTTTGCTCGAGCCTTTCTTGAAATACCTAAAAGATATGAGCGCTATAATCGATGGGTAAAAAAGATGGAGTATTTTCTCTTGCTCTACATATGTGTAGAAGCTTGTTTGATGTTGCTGAAAATTGAAAAACCAACACGAGAAATAGTTTTTCAGGTTGTTTCTTTGATCCTATTTAGTTTTTCATGTTTCATGATTTTCATTTTTCTGAAAATGAGAATCAAGCTCATGTATTTTATAGTGATCGGGGCGCTGGTACTGAATATTGGAGCGTTTGGGACTATGGTTTTGTACATCATGCGTGAAAATGGCGTCGGACTTGGTTTTCACCCAATGCTTGTTTCCAATCTCACCAATATTTTCGAGCTTCTGGCATTTTCTAGTGGTTTGTCTTACAAGGCCATGCTTGTCGATAAGGAGCGACTTCAGGCAAAGGAAGATTTGATCAATAATCTTCAAGATAATTTCGCCCTGCAAGAAAAACTTCACCGCATTCGCCAATCATCAGCGCATGAACTGCACAGTGAAATTGCTTCAGGAATGAGTGATCTATCCATTTATACAGGGCTTGTAGAGAAGGAAGTAAATCCGGAACAGGATAATGTTCGGTTTCTCACTAGTCAAATCCGCAGCCGGTCGGCACAAATGCTCGATACTTTGCACGATTTAATTTGGTCGCTCAACCCAGAAAATAGATCCTTAGAAGATCTCAGTAACAAATTTCAACAACTTTCCCGCGAGAAATTAATTCCATACAATCTTGCTTGGAAGATTCGCATCGACGAAAATCTATTCTCCATTCATCCAGATGCGGATTTCATGCGAAAGTCTGTTTCTCTTTACAGGTACACGCTTGATTTTGTTGTTAAGAATAAGTTTCAATTTGTTGAAGTTTCGTTTGATAATGAGTTAAATACATTGCTGATTTTGGTTGCATTAGCCAATCAAGATTTTGAAATCGGAGAGCATTTCGAACATCATATTAAAAAGACATCAGCCACTTACAAAACAACAGGCAATGAACTTTCAATTATGCTTTGTTTCACTAGAATTAGTGATTGATTCACATCGTATTTAATCGTCCATTTGTAGAATGGTTTCCATCGTTATTTTTGATGACAATCCCGGGCGACGGGAAAGTTTACGTATGCTTCTTGAATCTAAAGACAATTTTCTCGTTACGGGGGAATTTCCAGATTGCAATAAAGTAAAAGAGCAAATAGCACTTCTACATCCTGATGTAGTGTTGATGGATATTCAAATGCCTGGTGTTGATGGAATTGAAGGTGTTCGAATTATCAAGGAATTCTTCCCCGATATCCATGTAATCATGCAAACTGTCTTCGAAGATGATGAAAAGATTTTCGATGCTATGCGATTCGGAGCCTCTGGTTACATTCTCAAGAAAACAGATCCACAACAAATTATTATTGCTATAGAAGATGTGCTCAAAGGAGGATCTCCTATGACGCCAAGCATCGCCACACGTGTGCTACATTTCTTTAGAAAACAACATGATATTCGTCCAGATCAATATGGATTATCAGACCGTGAAATGGAAATTTTGCAATTCCTTGTGGATGGATTGTCTTATAAAATGATTGCCGACAAAGTGAACATCAGTTACAATACTGTAAATTCACACATTAAAAAAATCTACGATAAATTACAGGTACATTCGGTCAGTGAAGCTGTTTCTAAAGCCATTCGAAATAATATCATACGCTAAATCAATAGTTAGTCTTTTGTTGGTTTTCTGTTTTTCAGCCTGCGCTGATGAAGAGAAAATCGAGAAAAGATCATACCGTAAAACCTCACCAACAATAGATTCTACATTGATTCTGGTTGGCGAATTAATGGATAAAGGAGAATTCGAACATTCTCAGCAAATTCTTCTCGATGGTTTAGAGGATTCAAAAGGAACATTAAACCAATACGATCAATATTTTTTGCATACCTATTTGGCCGAGGTGATGTATTACACAGCACTGAATGAGCAAGGTTTGCAGAATGCTGGAAAAGCGTTAAAGATCTCTCAATCTATTGGAAACGATACACTGATAGGCAATGCCAATAATTTATTGGGATTAATTTATTTAAGCAGTGAGCGATACGACTCCGCAAGAATTCATTTCACGGATGCGCTAAAGCAGCTTCCAGAAAAAATGAGCATTAAAGGATTGTCGAGGCATGACCATGCCTTATCAAATCTTGCCGAAACGTATCTTTATTTAAACGAACCCAATAAATCAATAGAGCTCTCAAGACAAGCGCTACAGCAAAGCATCGTCTTAGGTTTTTCGAGAGCCGAAATGCTGAATCATTGGACCATCGGAGAAGCTTTTATCCTAGAAAATAATCTGGATTCTGCTACATTTCATTTCCAGCAAGGAATGCGAAACCCAGAATTAAATAAAGCACCCGATGTTCAATTGTTTCTTTATGAAGGATTAATTAAGGTTGCTGCAAAGAAAAACAGTTCAACAATTCTAGCTTCACTTGAAGCTGAAAGTGTCTTATTTGCTGAAGAAAACAAGAATTATGATTTCGCTACTACACAATATTTATCTGCTTTAGTAGATGCATTTTTAAAAATTGGAAATTATCAAAAAGCATCTGAATACCAACAAAAATTAAACAGCTTAAAAGACAATATTCGATTTAAACGTGAAGAATTGCATATCCGCTTGCTTAACTCATACTATAAAAAAGAGCAAGAATTAGCAGTTGGAATTGCCATTAAATCAAAGCAAGAACAAGAATTGAAACTCAATCAGAGAATACTGATCATCTTAGGATTTTTAATTCTGGTTTTGGCCTTGCTCTTTGTCTTCTTTTGGAGATGGATGGTCCAAAGAAGGAAAATTGAACGGTTGAAATTTCATCAAGAAAAGGCAGAAATCTTAAAGCAAAAAGAAATAGACAAGTTACAAGAGCGCTTTACTGCAATCGAAGAAGAAAGAAATCGAATAGCCAGAGAATTACACGACGATATTGGAAGTTCAATGAGCAGTGTGAGTATTTTCGCCGATTTAGCTTCTACAGAACTAGGTAAAGATCCTCAAAAAGCCCATGAATTAATTTCTAGAATTAAATTAAAAACACACGAAATTTCAGAAAATATTTCGGATCTTATTTGGGCAATTTATTCTCGAAATGATTCTTGGGGTTCGTTGATTGATAGAATTAAAAATTTCTGTTTCGAGATCCTTACCAGCAAAGGAATTCAGGTTATTATTTCCGACGATTACAGAATAAGAGACCTTCAAATTTCGATACTTTATAAAAAGAATCTTTTGATGTTTCTCAAAGAATCAGTTAACAATATTGCAAAATATTCGAACGCAACAAAAGCTGAAATTAAATTGGAATTAATATCTGATAATTTTTTCCTCACGATTTCCGACAATGGTAAAGGGTTCGACCCAAAATCAATTACTCAAGGCAACGGGCTCTCGGGGCTTCATGCACGTGCAAATGCTTTAGGAGGACAAGCTACAATCGATTCGGTTATTGGCACAGGAACAACCATTAAACTCAATTTTAACTTGGAAATTCAGAGCCAAGTTCCCAATTAATCATTCCCAAATACTCGTTAAATTAAAAACTGAGTCGCGTAAATAGGTTATTTTTGGGTCGATTATGCAGCACTTTTCTCAATTATTTCAACGACTCGACCAAACCAATTCTACCAACGAAAAGGTTGCAGCGTTGGAACAATTTTTTACTGAGGCTCATCCCAAAGACCAATTATGGGGTTTGGCGCTGCTTTCTGGGCGTAAGCCTAAACGCACGGTAACCACAGCTTTGTTGCGCACTTGGGCCGCCGAAATTTCAGGAATTCCCGATTGGCTTTTCGAAGAAAGTTATCACACCGTTGGCGATTTAGCCGAAACAATTTCTCTGCTTGTTGACGGAAATCCAAGCGGAAATCAGAAAACACTTAGTGAATGGATGGCCGCCCTAGCGAAGCTGTCGAAAGCTTCCGATGAATTAAAACGTGAAACCATTACAAATGCTTGGTTGGAAATGGATCCTCAACAGCGTTTTCTTTTCAATAAATTGATCACCGGTGGTTTCCGTGTGGGTGTTTCTCAAAAGTTGGTAGAAAAAGCATTGTCGAAGGTGCATGACATTCCAGCAGAGGTGCTTGCCCATCGATTAATGGGGAATTGGAGCCCCGAAACCACCACGATTGAGCAGTTGCTTCATCAAAAGGTAACTTCCGAAGACCTATCCAAACCTTATCCTTTTTTCTTAGCCCATCCACTTCAAGATGAGCCTGAATCACTCGGCAGTTGGGATGATTGGCTTATTGAATGGAAGTGGGATGGAATTAGAAGCCAGGTCATCGTTAGAGATCAAAATATATTTATTTGGTCGCGTGGTGAAGAATTAATTACCGATAAATTTCCTGAATTGCATGTATTGGCAGATAAATTACCCAAGGGTGCAGTATTAGATGCTGAGCTGGTTGTTTGGAAAGACAACATTGTTCAACCGTTTCAATTATTGCAAACAAGAATCAGCAGAAAGAATATTAGTAAAAAACAATTATTGGAAGCGCCTGCAGGTTTGATCGTTTACGATTTGTTTGAGTTTGAAGGAGTTGATTATAGAAACAATTCGCTCTCAGATCGCCGAAAAAAATTACAAGAAATAATTGGTCAAATAAATCTGCCATTTATCACTATTTCTGAAGAAGTGAAGTTCAATTCTTGGGACGAATTAAAAAATCTTCGCAATAAATCACGAGAGGTTCGTGCTGAAGGATTTATGCTTAAACGCAGAAGTTCTGTATATCAAGTTGGACGAAAGCGTGGCGATTGGTGGAAATGGAAAGTAGATCCAATGTCGATTGATGCAGTGTTGATTTACGCCATGCAAGGCCACGGTAGAAGAGCAAATTTGTACACCGATTACACATTTGCTATTTGGAAAAATGGAGCGCTTGTTTCTTTTACAAAGGCTTACAGTGGTTTAACAGACGCTGAAATTAAAGAAGTTGATGCATTCGTTAAGGCCAATACAATAGAGAAATTCGGACCAGTGAGAAGTGTAAAAGCCGAATTGGTTTTTGAAATTGGATTTGAAGGAATTCAATACAGCAGTCGACATAAATCTGGTATTGCATTGCGTTTTCCTAGGATGCTTAGATGGCGAAAAGACAAGATAGCAGCCGAGGCTGATGATATCGAATCCTTGATCAAGCTGATCGAAATAGGCAGTTAATACAATATAATAAAAGTGAGCAGCCCTGTAAGCCGGGTTCTGTAACTGATAAATCAGCTCTTTGTCATTTCTCTAGGATTACCGTCACCGATAACCTCAAGCAACCTACCCGCAACAGCCGCCGAAGCTTGAGACGGGCCGCCTCATCTGTTGCCTATTTGGTCTTTCAACCCCTGAGGTTTACCATCACTACGATCACCCGCAGCGTCGTGGGCTCTTACCCCGCGTTTTCACCCTTTCCTCATCAGATACACGATCTGGTGTGGTGGTTTGTTTTCTGTGGCACTTTCTGTCAGCTGTCGGTTACCCTTCAACTGCCTTCCCGTTAGGAAGCAGGGAGCCCTATGTTGCCCGGACTTTCCTCATCTCGGTTTAATCCGAAACGCGACAAAGCGGACTGCTCGCCGCAAAGGTAAGTTTAATCCTTGCAGTTGGTACAAAAATAATTGTTAGAGATAATTGATCCTTTAATTTTTAATGAATCTTTTAGAAAATGTTCTTTCGTTTCCTTCCGTAAATCGGAACAGATAAATTCCATTTGAGAAATCTTCCATTTGCAATTCTATTTTCTGACTTCCATTAGGCCAATTTCCTTCCTGAATCACTTTGCCTTCCAGATTAATGATCTCATAATTTCCTGAAGAAATAGGCGCTTTTTTTAATGCAACTTGGAAACTTCCAGTTACTGGATTTGGTGCAAGTATGATTTCGTTATTTGAAAGATCTTCAATGCCTGTTTCATCGGGAGTGAAAAATGCTGTAAATCCGTTGGTTGAAAAAATGAGCGTGTCGTTAATTACGGGATTTAGAATGTTATTTATTATGGCATTATCGCTCCAATTTGAAAAAATATAACCTGGATTCGCTATAGCAGTGAGTGTAACAGGAATTCCATCGAAATAAATTCCTTCCCAGGGATAATTGCTTGGTGTAATTGAGTTTATCTTGATTTTTCCAGCGCCAGAAGGGAATACATCAATTTCTAAGTCAACTTGTTTAGGTAAATTATAAATGGTTTCAATTTGATTTCTCACTTGCTCTGATCTGCAAACCAGATCTTCCTTGAATTGATTGTTATTGTTGATGTAATCATTCATTTGACCATTTACGTTGTTAGGATCTCCCCAACGTGCAAATTGTCTTGGCATTTCAATAATTGTCTCATAAAAGAAACTGTCGGCAATAGCCACCAACGAATCGCTCAAATAGGCTGAATTCATTAGGTCGGCAAATCGATTGATGAATAAATCATGAAAACGATTATTACCCATACTGTTGAGCCAAATATTGGTGAAAATATTGCCTGGGCTGTCGTTTATAAGGCGTTGAATTGCATCTTGGTAGCAATCGGTCCAAGCATTTGGTCGCATGGCTAACTCCAGGTCTTGAATGCAAAATCTCCATGCATTGTTGGTGGCATTAGATCGATAAATTTTGATGTTATTCTGAGGCCAATCAGCATTGCCCATCCATGTTTCTCCAATGATATAATCCAGGTAAGAATTAACATCGAAGTAATTGTTCATTTGTTCGATGTATGAAGGATTTTGGATATCGATATTGCTCCAATTCTCGTAAGATTCATAATATGAGTCAACGGAACCTTCTACGGCTCTCAATATACTGCCATAAAAGTAACTTAGTGAAAGTATTTCAATGCTTTCTGGGTCTGCATTGTCGTTGATTTCGAAGAATTGCGAATCGAATTTTTCTCTCAATTCATACAATCCGAAATATCCACCATTGATATACACAGAAACGGGTCTCCATCCTGAATAATATCCGTTAACTGGTGCGCACATCATTTCAACCTGCATGGCATCTTTATGCGGCAATACTTGGTATTGGTTGCTGCCATTTCGGAGATATATTTTGCTGTATTCTGAGCGTTCAGCTTTGTTGGGAATTAAAGGATAATTCACAGTGTTTCCACCAACAATATTGTGGTCAAGTTCGAGTCGAAACGAATGCTGAGGATGCGAACGACTTCCACCAGCTCCGCCATCTTGAATCATTCCTGAGGCTTGTGAGAATAATAGATTGTGCTGAGGAGTCTCATCAAAGTATTGAACGTGAACAGATTTTAACCAATCATTATTGAAGTTGGTGAAATTTCCTGTAGGTCCATAAAGATTGTCGATATCAGTAATCAAAGACAAAATGGGGGTTGTGTGACTAATGCCCAATAGATATGAACCTGATTTAATCTCGCTTGGAAGCAATCCTGTTTTGAAACACCGAGATTTTACAATTGTATTTTGGAATATCTGAATTGGAACTCCACTAAACAATGTTGAATTAATAGTTGGATCACTGCCATCGGTAGTGTATCGCACTTGCGAGGCTCCAGTGTTTGGGTTGAAAATAGTTAAGTTTAAAGTGTTTTGGAAAATTCCTGAATTAATTGATAATACTGGAGGAAGTGCAAACTCATTATATTGTTGATTTCCATTGTTAGTTTCGTTCGGAGATGGTTCTAGGAATAATCCGATATTTGAAGAAGCATTTGGCAGACGTCCAATGCTTAAGTTTACAGCTTCAGCGTCTACATTTAATTGAGAGATTAATTGGTTATCTGGTGTGAATAAATAAATGTTTTCTCCATTTGTATTTATTTTGAAATTTGTGTGGTATTGATATCCTGTTTCAGTCGCGAAATTTCCCGCAAATTCTTCAATTACTGCATTGTTCATACTCAAATAGATGTAGTCGTATTGAGTAGGATTTGTTGAAATCACATCAAATGCAATTGAATTAATATTTCCAGCACCAATTCCAGCTTCAACCAATTCTGATGCACGAATTATGAATTGATTTCTTGCGCTGAAATACCAATTTCCATAGGGTGCAGGATAGGAGGTTGTTTCATTCTGAAGGCTTCCGCTGCCAATTTCAATTCCATCTATCTGTAAGTTGGGACGAATATTTGAAACCTGTCCAGTATTGAAGCCACAGGATGCATCACTCCCATCTACAAAATTATAAATTGAAGAATTGAAACTGGTTTCTGATTGCCTAAAAATCGAATTTTCGCTGTATCCAGAGCTTACATAGGAACATACGTTTATCACTACGTTCGATAGACCATCCCATGCAAATGGTGTGGTAAATACATGCTCGTTCCATCCGGATTGAGGTATAAAGCCGTTGTCTTGCAAAGTCATTGTAAATGGCTGTGATGCAAATCGATCCTTAGCACTACATTGAATTAATCGGTATGTCCCAGGTGCCATTACATCATGCGGAAACGTCCACATGTCTGGATCGTCATCATTGTCACTCAATGAATAATTGAATAAATCGATTGCTGTATTCCCTGAATTGTAAATTTCGATCCAATCGTCATACTCACCATCTTCATCTGCAATGGTTGAGTAATTCTTATTTGATCCTTCATTAATAACCAATTGAGCATTTACCTTGTGTAAAAAGCTTGTGATTAAAAGCACAATGATTGTAAGCCAGTTTTTCATTCCTGCAGGTAGATATTCGGTAAATATAGTGGATGATAAAATACAAACCATCGCTTGTTACGTCAAAATTTAATAAAGATTAACGTTGTGTTACTATCTGTCTTTCGTTAAATTCTTTATGATTTATTTTTATTTTGTTTTTGAAATAGATTTATTGCCAGCGTTTTTGATTGAGTTTAAGTTCACGTGATTTCTGTATTCGAATCATAACAGCTCAATTTTGACATATTGTGTTGGATGTATTTCTTTACACGAGATCCTCGTTGTTTATTGCAATTTAAACTTGATAGGAAGTGTATAAAATAAGGTAATTTTCTCTCCATCAATTTCTCCTGGAATCCATTTTCCCATTTGTGAAACAACTCTCAGCGCTTCTGTATCCAAAAGGGGATCTATTGATTTAACAACTTTTGAATTTTCAATGTCGCCATTTTTATTCACCAGAAACTTTATGTAAACGGTACCTTCAATTCCTTTTTTTCTAGCCTTTTCAGGATACTTTATGTTTTTAACTAAATATTTTATTAATGCGTCTTCACCCCCAGGGTATCTGCCAATCGTCTCGTAAGGAAAATAAAGAGTATCATTTCCATTTATCCCATAACAATTGCCTTTTACAGTTTTTCCATCTTGGAAAATTTCCAAACGTTTTATTGTTCCATTTGAGTGGAATGTTTTTAATGTGTCGTGGTATTTCCCATCTTTAAAATCAGCAATCGACTTTAGTTTTAAGTCTGAATGATATGTGTAACTCTTGCCTTCTTTTGTTTTCTTTTTATAGTTTGAATATTGCTCGATTGATTTTAGTATTCCGTCTATACTAAACAACATGACTTTGGTTTTCAAACTGTCTTCGGATATGTACTCAATCAGTCTATAATATGATGCATTGACACTATCAGTTGTACTTTGGTACTGATCAAGAAATATTTTATTGGTATTTATTTGCCCGCACAATTTAGATGAAATCAGCAAAAAGGCAAATGAGACTACAGAAGAAAGTTTCAAATTCATGCAGCGAAAGTAAGTAGTATGGTTTGGATTTAGAAATTTTTATTAGAATATTGTTTAATTATTTTTTAGATCAAACTATATCTAGGTAAATTAGAAGATTGTTTTGTATCAAAAATTAATGCTGTTTTATTTTTGTAATAAGTATTTTTATAATTATTTAAGTTTTCTCTGATACTTAATAACGCTTCGTTTTCTGCTGTAACAATTTTTTAAATTACTTTTTTAATGTATTTATTTTTCTAATTTTCCTGCTCAGATTTAAAATATTTTTAGTTCATACAAAGACTAAATTCTTTTAATCTCATTTTTACAAGGTTAACTTTTCAAAATTACTTTAACGTCCAGTGTATTATTCATTATTGTTGAATTTCTCTTTTATGTTGTTATTCTAAGCATTGACTGACTCAATTTTTGTTTCCAAGAACTTGATTTTATTATTTACTTTCTTGGAAGACAAATTCAAATTCAAATTTTTGCAATTTTCTTGCTGAAGAAAATTGACTTAGAAACAATTTGTAAAATGTATTCTCCTGTACTTAGGGCATGCGTGTCCACTTCAATAGTATTTTTGCCGGTCAAAAGTTCTAGAGGTTGGCTCATTTTGATTTGCGTACCTCTGCTGTCTAGTACATGAAGCATTCCCTTTTCTCCCGAATTAGCATGTAACTCAAACGTGTATTTTCCTGAAGATCTTAGCTTAAACATACTACATTGGTTTTGATAGTTATGAAATCTTGAAAGCGAACAATGTTCTATTGTTTTCTTTTATCAAATGTAGATTGTTGTTTTTAATTGGTCTTACTTCCCCCGCTTGTATCTTACAGGTTCAAATGTTATTATTGGGTTATGGGGAATCATATTACATTGTTTATGTTTGTTTTTCTATTACATATACAAATGTTTTTGGCGGATCATTTTAAATCAGCATCCATCATTTTAAACTTTTGTATCGAGCATTTCTTTTGACTTTCGTTTTTGGATTATAATCTTTAACAAATGCAAGAATTATCATTCCGTTAATTAGTCTGGTAATAGTTTTCAATTAATTGATTTTTTGAAGGTATTTCACCGATTTATTTCGGTATTCGTAATTACTTAGATATTTATCGATTTTGATATTTGTATAAATTCCACAAATTGAGGTAGATACACAATGATTTTTTTTCTTGCACAGAAGTTTTGTAGCCCATTTCTTGTAGAGTATCATACGCCGAAAGCCTCGTCACCATTGTGTTTCAAACTCAATTTTATATTGGGTGGTGATTAATCGAAAGATTAGCAGTACATTTGCGGCTTAAATAAAATAATGACTTCTTTTTCTGAACTGGGGCTCCGTCCGGAGCTTCTCGAGGCTGTCTCTGAACTTGGTTTCACAGCCCCAACACCAATCCAGGAGCAAACAATCCCGCTCCTTACCGACAATATCACCGATCTAGTTGCCCTTGCCCAGACCGGAACCGGTAAAACCGCTGCTTTCGGCCTTCCATTATTGAACATTTTGGATGAAACCCGCAGAACTCCTCAGGCGTTAATCCTTTGTCCAACTCGTGAACTTTGCTTGCAGATTTCTCGCGATTTAGAGGCTTATTCATCTAAAATGCCTGAAGTTCGCATCGTTGCTGTTTATGGCGGCGCTGCGATTTCCACACAAATTTCTACCATCCGCCGTGGCGTGCAGATTGTTGTGGCTACACCTGGTCGTTTAAAAGATTTGATCGACCGTAAAGCCATTCAACTTAATGAGGTAGAAACTCTGATCCTCGATGAAGCCGACGAAATGCTCAACATGGGCTTTCGCGACGATATCGATTACATTCTAGCAACCACTCCTGCCGAAAAGCAAACTTGGTTGTTTTCTGCTACTATGCCACCAGAAGTAGCATCCATCTCCCGCAAATACATGTCGGAGCCGGTAGAAATTGCTGTTGGTAAAAAGGGCAGTACTGCCGAAAATATCAGCCACGTTTACTATCAAGTAACAAATTCAAACCGTTACGAAGCTCTAAAACGAATTGCCGATTTCCATCCTGATATATATGGTATCATTTTTTGCCGTACCAAGATGGAAACGCAAGAAATTGCTGAGAAACTTATCCGTGATGGATATAATGCCGATTCGTTGCATGGCGATTTAAGTCAGGCGCAACGTGATGCAGTAATGCGTAAATTCCGTGCGAAACACCTTCAAATGCTTGTTGCTACTGATGTTGCAGCTCGAGGCATTGATGTTGATAATATCTCGCACGTAATTAATTACAATCTTCCTGACGATCCAGAAAGTTACACCCACCGTTCAGGAAGAACCGCTAGAGCAGGGCGTCATGGTATTTCTTTGGCTATCGTTACAGCAAAGGATATGGGTAAAATCCGAATGATCGAAAGAAAAATCGGTACCCAATTTATCCTCAAGCAAGTACCTAGCGGAATTGAAGTTTGTGAACAACAGTTGCTTCAGCTAACCAATAAGGCGCACGATGTAGAAGTAAATCCCGACATCGAGCAATTCCTTCCTGCAATTATCGAAAGATTTAATGATCTCGATAAAGATGAAGTAATTCGCCGATTCGTTTCTTTAGAGTTTAACCGTTTCCTTGAATATTACAAAGGTGCATCGGATTTGAATTCGAAAGGTGGAAGCAGTTCATTCGAAGGCGGTGGAGACCGTGGAGGAAGACCTTCTGGTGTTCCGATGACACGTTTCTTCGTTTCTGTTGGTGAAATGGATGGCGTTGATAAATCAGGAATGGTTCGCTTAATCTGCGATACAACTGGTTTACCGAATGCCAAAGTTGGTAAAATTGAACTTCGTCGTTCATTCTCATTCTTCGAAGTGCCTGAGCAACTCGCAGGTGCAGTAGAATCTCGCTTCAATGAAGTTTTTGTAAACGGTCGTCAAATCCGTTTAGAAAAAACTGATAGCGGAAGCCACGGTGGAGAACGCGAAAGAAGTGACCGCGGCGGTTATGGCGGTAAAAAATCTGGAAGTTGGGGTGGAAACAGCGGCGGAGGCGGCTTTGGAAGCGGCGCTGGTAGAAAGGATCGATTTAGTTCAGGTTCTCGTCCAGCTTTCGGAAGCAACAACTCAAGCAAGCCTGCATACGATCGTCAAGGTCCACCACGCAAAAAGAAATACTAAAATCTTAAGCTAACTTGAATCGCCCACTTGGAATTTAATTTCCGGGTGGGCGATTTTGTTTTATTGTTTTCAGCGAATTGTTGAGCAATACAAAAGCAGTCAGTATTTAACTCTTGATGATTCTTTTTACAAAAGTCTCTTTCCCATTGCTCACAGCAACTGTATAAGTCCCGGAACCTACTTTACGAAGTTTTTCCAATTGAATTAGATTGTTAACGAAAGGGTATACCTGCACTTTTTCTTCATAAATACGTTTGCCCGAAAGTTTGTGTACAGTAATCGTAATCTCCTGCTCAGTTACTGAAAAGTATTCTAAACTCAGGCCATCGATGAAAGGATTCGGGAATACATTAACAATGCTATCGGAGGCAGTTTCGTTGATGCTGACTCGCGATAAAATTTCGTGCGCCTTCATAAAATCGGGGATTCCAAATCCCTTCAAATCGTCTGGGTTTTCATATTGATCTGCACTTTGTTCAATGGCTTTGAAGATTTCCATCGCTGTCGCGGATGGATGGGCTTGCCACAAACAGGCTGCCATTCCGGCCAAAATCGGAGACGAAAAGGATGTACCATTCGAGCGTGCAATTTCCCCGGAGGAAACCACCAAGAATGACTGTTGCCCCATCGCACAAACATTGGGCTTAATTCTTCCGTCGGTGGTTGGTCCTCTCGAACTGAATGCTGCATAAGCGCGTTCTGATGTAACAGCGCCAATCGTTAATACACTGTCGCCATCGGCAGGCGCGCCGATAAATTTCCAAGAATCGGTTCCCGAGTTGCCTGCTGAATTTACCACTAAAATACCTTTCGAAGCCGCAAGGTCGGCGCCAATAGTGATCGGCGTTGTGTTGCCGTCGAGCTCATTGTAAGTGTGTGAAGTTATGGTATCATCGAATTTTGTGTATCCTAAAGAAGAATTGATAATCCAAGCGCCAACACTGTCGGCAAACTCAGCACCGGCAACCCAATTGTGTTCTTCAATAATGAATTCAGAACCAGCATCTTCGGTTCGAATGAGCCAGTAATTCGCTTCTGGCGCCGTGCCTACAATCTCTCCAGGCGTATTTGCTGCCATGGTAGAAAGTACCGACATGCCATGCGAATTGTCTTCGAAAACTTGTGTTCCTCCTTGCACAAAATCTTTCGTTCCGAGCAATCTTCCCGACTGGCGTAAAGAATCGAAATGGTTAATTTGATCCACGTTATAAAAGCCTGCGTCTAACACTGCGATCGAAATTCCGTTTCCCTTAAATCCCATGTTATGCAGTTTGTGGCCGGCAATCATTTCAATTTGCACGTCCGCATTTCCATAGTATGGATCCGTAAATGCGGATTTTTGTTTTGGTGCAGAGGCCTTTCTTTGCTGGGCTTCTAGTGCTTCAGCCATGCGCATCAGATCTGCCATGAACTCATCGGCTACAGTTTTAGCCTTTAGTCGCGCCACCTGCGCACTTCCATCAACAAAAGGCAGCGCACGAATGGTTGCCAACAAATTGGTGTCTTCTGTTTGTATCGTTATGGCATTAAACCATTTTGACTTTGTAAGCACTTGAACGCCAAGAGCTTGTATTTGTGCTACGTAATCAGGATTAACTGGTAAGTCGTTCTCTTTCAGTGTAATTCCTTGCAATGTTCTGCGGTTAATGGCTGCTGGAGAGAGAAATTGTTCTGGAGAATTGATCGAATAGGGCGAATTAGCCTTGTCGTTAAAGGTGATCCAGTATTTTTTCGGCCCTGCTGTTTCTTGCGCAAATACAGGCTTTGCAAGGATGAACAACAACAAGATTAAAATGGAAATTTGATTTTTCATAAGCGTTCGGCAAGTTAGTGAACGGTTTTCAGATGACTTTGTTTTTTGGAATAGCCAAATATTGGCGAACAGAAAATCAAAGTAATCGTTTGTCCCAAAAGAAATCCTCGATGTTTGTGATTTGGATTTTACTCCGAAACAAAGGATGTTCGGTGTTAAGTAAGAAGTTTGTTTCCTGCGGGATTACTGCGGATGGTACTTCTAAAATGAGGCTTTTTTGCTCTTTGTACCATTTCGATCCAAGATTTTGAAGATTCCCATATGCTTGAATAGATCTCCAATTCGTTGGAAGATCCTCCAATTTGATCCTTTCCAAATGATTTGTTAGGCTTTCGATTTTAATCACTAATAATTTGTATGGTTTGTTTGTTTGAATCGAACTTCGGTGAACGATTAATTCGAGCGTGGAGAGTGATCTCGAACTTCCAGCATAAATTACTTTTTGTCCCCGTAAATTCCATCGATTAGGAGCTCCCGACGCTTCAAGACTTCTGCTAAAGGCTTCAGGTACAATTCTGAAAACTTCCATCTTTAAATATTGTCTCCAAATTCAAGTGCTGTAAGCCTGTCATCGATAAAACGTATGCCTGTAATTGAAGTTAAGTAATTGGCTGGCATATGATTATCAAAAAAGAAATTAGGCGTAGAAAGCCACTTCCCAAATTCTTGCTTGGAACCAAAAACTGCGTTACCATGTTTTAACAAGGCTACCAACAGTAAAACTTGCTCTTTGAGGTTGTTGCTGATTTTTTCGGTACTTTCTTTATATGAGCGAAATGTTCTTACACTGATGTTTAGCCATTCAGAAATGGTTTCATCATTGAAGATGCTCAATTGTTTGATGGCTCCGAGGTAGTTCCAGTTGATGTTTTTCGATTGAATCCAATACAGAACTTCTGTTTCATTGAGATATTGAGGGACTTCCTCCGAAATAGTGTAGGGTATTTCTTGCTTTTCAGGAGTTTTCATAATAATTATCTTCTCCACAAATGTAACAATTTACATCTGGGGTCCTGCAATTTTGCAACATTATTTTCTAGCTCGCTTTCAAGTGCTTACGTTTCCTTTCTCCAAAAACTAGTTTGGATGAATGATCTTTATTTCATTCTACTCCAAACTCCACAGCTTGCATAGTGAATACGGTCCCACTTTCAACCCCGATGGCCGGAGGCGTTACATATTGAACATTTACAAATCGCTTGTAAATCATGCCTAAACCTTTAGCAAAGATCTCAGTGTCGCGATATTCATTGATGAGATTTTGTGGATCTGTGTTCTCCACTGTTACTGTAGAATCGAAATTTAATACATCTGTAGAATAGGGCAGATGTGCTTCTTTGTAGGTAACTGTTCTTTTACCAAGATTGTTTAATGCATTGATATTCCATTCTTTGTCATCTACCACTGGGAAAATTAGCTTGATCATACGTACGTCTTCTTCCACTTTTTCCACTTGCTGATCGGTTTTTGTTACTTGCCAAACATCGCTTAACGTCCAGTTGGATGAATTTAGAGGTTGTTTGTAACGCTCAATACGTATTGCATTTCTGCCCGCATTGTCTACAAATTCCGATTCGTAGTATTCTTTAACTCTGAATCGAAAAGTATCGATCGTTCCGTTAAAATCATCAAATACTATAGAGTCGCAATTGTAAATAATGTACTGTCCTGCTTCTGCGGTGAAATAATCTCGGTAGTAAGGATCTGGAGGAATTACAGAATCTTTTTTACATCCCTCAAGCAGAGGAATTGCAACCAGAAGAATCAGGAAGTTTCGGAAGTATTTCTGCATCATCGAACAATCGTGTAGGTGTTATTGCTTACGAAGTACGCAGGTTTGTGGTTACCTTCCATGTGAAAGTTTCAGAACTTCTTCACACTTACTTCTTTATAAAACCACCACCGAGCAGGTCTTCTCCTTCATAGAACACTGCCGATTGACCAGGTGCGATACCAGAAACAGGATCGATAAAGTCTACTTGCATATCGCCATCTGGTTGATGGTTGAGGATTGCCAGCGTGCCATCGTGCTTGTATCGGATTTTTGTTAAAGCAGTAATGTCTTCTGGAAGTTCAGCGTATTTCATCAAATTAACGTCACGAACCATCATCGTTTTTTTAACGAGCTCTTCTTTTTCACCGAGTACAACTGTATTTGTTTCTGGACGAATCTCCAATACAAAAACTGGTTTCCCCAAAGCAATGTCGAGCCCTTTTCTTTGTCCGATGGTGTAAAATGGATATCCGCGATGTTTTCCTAAGAACGTTCCGTCCGACAAAACAAAATCACCACCTTCAACACGTTCCTCTAAACCTTCAACGCGATGTTTTAGGAAAGAACGGTAGTCGTTGTCGGGCACGAAGCAAATTTCGTAACTCTCCGATTTGTTGGCTAAATCCATGAATCCGGCTTCTGCGGCCATTTTACGGATTTCATCTTTTCTGAATTGTCCGAGGGGGAATTGGGTTCTTGACAACGATTTTTGACTCAATCCCCATAAAACATAAGATTGATCCTTATTGTGATCGAGGCCTCTGGAAATGAGGTGGCGCCCATTCTCAAACCGTTGTCGTGCATAATGGCCTGTCGCAATAAACTCACAATCAAGGCTATCGGCGCGTTTGAGAAGTGCCTCCCATTTAATGTGGGTGTTGCAAAGCACGCAAGGATTTGGGGTTCTTCCAGCCAAATATTCACCAACAAAATTGTCGATGATGTGCTCTCCAAATTCGTTTCTTATGTCCAAAATAAAGTGCGGAAAACCGAAACGAACCGCCAATGCACGGGCATCGTTAATTGAATCGAGACTACAACATCCGGTTTCCTTTTTTGAAACGCCCGAACTAGCATAATCCCATGTTTTCATGGTAATACCAATCACTTCATAACCTTCTTCATGAAGCATCATAGCTGCAACTGAGCTATCTACGCCGCCACTCATGGCAACCAGCACTCTCCCTTTTTTGCTCATTTTATTGTCCGGGCATTGGTTCTTTTATTTCATCATCCGGTTTTTCCGTATCGATTAATAATGGTTTTTCGGAAATACCATTTTTAAACACTTCAGTGCCTTTAAGGTTCCCGTTTTCTTCATAATGAATCCAAGTTCCTTCGCGCAAATCGTTGATATAATTCCCAACAAGTTTTATTTTTTCGTTGGGGTAGTAATATGTTTGTTTTCCATTTAGCAAGCCATTGGTGAAATTAGCTGTGAGGCGTTTTTTACCATCTTCGTAGTATTGCGTCCATGGTCCATCTTTTTTGCCAGTTTTCCAACCCAATTCTTCCGACAATTGTCCGTTGGGGTAATAAGTTAATTCGGGACCATTTTTAATCCCCTTGATCCATGTTTCGCGTGCTACTGGATTTTTCACTGCATCATAATAGGTCCAAACGGAATCTTTTTCCTTGCCAAAATAGTTTCCTGATGAAATCATATTTCCTTCAGGATCAAAGCCTTTTGCGCGTGATTGTTTACCCTTGTTGTAGTAAAAACAAACCATCTTTAGTTTGCCTAATTCATTGTAATACCTAAAAATTCCATCTGGTTGGTCGTCTTTAAAACTTCCTTCATAGCGTATAATTCCATCATCATAATTCTTACGCCATAAACCTTGCTTTTTGCCTTT
>CANHIS010000061.1 GCA_947460255.1 Bacteroidota bacterium | reverse complement strand
GAAATTTGTGAAAGAGCTACAAGTAAACGCAGTCACAACGCGTGTTCGAGCATCGGATTTTGCACAAATCGACGACCGTCTTTTCTCAGGATTCAATATGCAATTGCTACAAAGCAAGTACTTGAACTTGGGCTTCAATTATGCCAATTTGTATGATGTTTCTGGCACTTCGAAAAACAATGTTGGATTGAGAAATCCAGTAATGACAGGGACTGTTCAGGCTGTTTATGGCTTCAAAAATTACGAAGCAAAGCTGGATGGAGAATTTGGAAAGTCTCGCACCTTCTACCAAAACAGCACCACAGCGCCCGATTGGAACGGTAAATTTCTCGATTTCAACCTGAAGCTATCTCAAACCAAATGGGGAGTTCACCTTAGTGGAAACGCCATTCAAATTGGATCCGCATTTCGCAGTCCGGGAGCACAAACCAAGCGCATCGATTTTTCACAACAAGCTTTGGCTTACACACGCATCACCAACAACCAGGAATTGCGCCCGTTCACAATGCTCGATTTGATGCGTGAGTCGTCGTTTTATGTGATGCAACTTCGTCCGTATTTGATGGAATTTGCTCCGAAATACGACAACATCACACCGTTTGGAGATGCAACACCTAACCGACAAGGGATGATTGTCCGCTTGCGGTATGAGAAAAAAAGCAGTCCGATTACAGCAGAATTTGCAAATTATGCCTTGCAGGAGATGCGTGGTGAAGGAACCTTGAATCCAAGGAAGTTTAGCAGAAACCAATTGCAAGCAGAAGTGAAAGTGAACGAATATTTCAAAAACTGGAAGAAGCGTTTCAATGTATCGGTAAGCTACCGCAGCGATCAAACCACTCGAGAAGGCGAAGAATTGGTGCGCGGAGTTGATTTGAAAACAAATGTGCTTTCTACTGGTTTTGAATTGGAAGTTCTTCCATCGTTCGATTTGATGTTTGGCTTGCAACAGATTGCTTACCAAGGATTTGATTACACTGCTGTGAGAAACAACTTTTCCGAAATCTTCAATTTCAACGAATACGAAGTAGATGGTGAAGAAACCATGTTGGCTTACGGAGCTCGCTACCGTTTCAGCGAAAAAACATTTATCAGTGCCCAAATGAGTCGCTTCAATACCCAAAACAAATTGAGCACACTACCGGCTTACGATTTAAATCAGTTCATGTTGTTGTTCCAAATGAAATTCTAACCATGAAACTAAGAAACCTAATTACTTGGATGGCTTGCGGGCTGGTGCTTGCAGGCTGTAAAACCGATGATGAGTTCGACGGGCCATCATTGAACGATTTGTACGGAGCGTTTTCAATAGTAACTCCTTTGGAAACATCTGCCGATACGGTGGATTTCAGCGCTGGAGAAACCGTGAGTTTCACTGCAGCATTTTCGAAAAATGTAAGCTGGAAACTCGAAATCAAAGGACTTCAATCGGGTGCAGTGAAGGAAATTACTGGGTTTAGCAACTTGTTGGATGCAAACAATGCTTTGTGGACTGGTACGACCACGAAACTGCCATTCTTCAAAGTGGAGGACTGTGCAGTACAACTCACCTTCGAAGCAGAATCCGATACACTCAGCGATACCCTTTTTGTGAGCGGCACGAGAACCTATCCAGGATTGCTGTTAGGCGATTTCGAAGGCACTGCAAATCCGGGTTGGACTTCCTTCGTTCAATCGGGTGCTGATATGTCGTTCGGTATTCAAACCAACAGTGCAGGAGCCGCCCAAGGAAATGGGTATTTCGATATCGGAGGAACAGTAAACTGGGATTATTTGATCGCTTACTTGTACATGCCTGCATCAGCTTATGGCGCTTCAACCTTTAACCTTTCGAGCAATCCTGAACAAGTGTACTTCAATACCATGCTCTTCAAGCCTGAGAGTTTGAACAATGGCATCATGCTGTTCCAGTTTCCGGAAGACGACAATGGAGATGGCGTATTTACAGCCGCAAACGAAGACATGTATGCCATCGAAGTTCAAATGAACCAAAACAACTGGAGTCAACTTTCGGTGAAATACAGCGATCTACAATCGTTGGTGAATGGACAACCAGCAGCACCGAATGGAAATGGCGTTCGTGAACCGAACAAGCTCACGCAGGTGAACATCCTCTTTTTGGCCAATCCTGCATCTGGTTATG
Source organism: Bacteroidota bacterium (assembly GCA_947460255.1). Taxonomy (GTDB): domain Bacteria; phylum Bacteroidota; class Bacteroidia; order M30B66; family M30B66; genus CAMCXT01. The sequence continues at coordinate 21,446 of CANHIS010000061.1, read as the reverse complement.
CGAATGCGCGATTGGATTACATGATTTTCACCGAAGGCGAAGCGCTTCAACCATAAGAAAAGCTCATGAAAGCACACGTTTCGCTTTTAGGATTAACGCTGTTGTTGAGTGCTTGTGGCATCTTCAAGCAAACAGCATTGTACGATGCGCCAGCAGATGATGCAAACACCCCGAACATCGCGGGATTTTACGCGCTCAACATCTACAGCGACCAAATGAGCGATGAAATTTGGTACACGCCTTCACCCAAAGCATTACTGGTAAAAAGCGAGGCAGCTCAAAAGAAACAAGGCGACAATTCTATCAGCATCGAATGGAACAAACAAGCCGATCCGCAAACTTGGTTAGGTTTGGGCTTTGGTTGGAATGGTTGGACAGGCAAGAATTTCGCATCCATCACCCAAAAATCGGCATTGTCGTTCTGGGTGAAAATGAAAAACGGTCAATCGGCAGGGCTTCCTTGGGCAGTTGGCTTCGAGGATTTTAATGGTTCGCAAGCTTGGACGGGCGTAACGACTGGCTTCATCGAAGGTGGAATCATCAAAGAAGAATGGACCCAAGTGCGGATTCCGCTCAGTGCATTTCCGTTCGAAGAACGCGATGTGGATTTGTCGATCATCAAGCAACTCATTGTGCAATTCGAGTCGAGTGGAAAAGTGTGGATCGACGATATCAAAATCATTCCATACACCGCAAAAGGCCGCCAAACGCTTGATGTAGCTCCGGTAGATGCAATTATTGTGGATGGCGTTTTTCTCGAAAATGAATGGCCGAAGTCGACCTTTTACCTCCCGTATGCAAAAGTGAAACTTAGCTGGAACAACGACATGCTTTACCTCGCAGCAGAAGTTGAAGATGCAACACCGCTGATCAATACCCGAACAGGCAAAGACATTTGGAATGGTGATGCATTAGAGGTTGCCTTCTCGTCCATTTCTGGAACGATGGCACAACGAAAGATTTTTTATCCAACCGATTTCCATTTGGGCATATCGATGAAACCTGATGGCAAGGTATACGATTGGTCGAAGGACCGTGAGGTTGCTGGCTCAATTGTGCGTGTTCAATACGCTGGAAATGGCTACACTGCCGAAGTGGCGATTCCTTGGAAATCACTCGGCATCTCAGCCTTCGAGCCAGGAAAAACTTACGATTGTGAAATCGCCGTCGATATTGCCGATGGATCATCAGTGCGCACTTTGCAAAGTCGTTGGAACTCAGCCGACAAAGAAGGTTTTAACTTCGATCCATCCCGCTGGGGATCAATCAACTACCGTGTTCAAAAGAATGATTAATGTTATGTGGAAAATCGCGAGTTCCTTTGTTTTAACCTTAATAATTTCTGGTTTCGCGCTTCAAGCACAAAGCCAAGATGCTGAAATTGAGGCCATTCTCAAACAAATGAGCATCGAGGAAAAAGTGGGACAAATGACTCAGCTTAACCTCGATGTGGTGTGCGAAGGAGGCATCTACAAACTCGTTGAACCGCATCATCTGGATCCAGTTAAGCTACGTGAGGCCTTGGTAAAATACCACGTGGGTTCGATTCTCAACTGTGGAGGACATGCCATCCCGCGCAAGCAATGGCTCGAGATTATTGGAGGCATCCAAGAAGTTGCACAGAAAGAAACCCGATTGAAAATTCCGGTGGTTTATGGAATTGATGCCATCCATGGAGCCAATTATGTGAGTGGATCCACCTTGTTTCCTCAGCAAATCGCTCAGGCAGCTACGTTCAACCCAGAACTCACCTTCAAGGCTTCAGAAATTACCGCATACGAAACCCGTTCGGCGGGCATGACTTGGAATTTTTCACCTGTGTTAGACGTTGCGCGCAATCCGCTGTGGTCGCGCGTTTTCGAAACGTACGGCGAAGATGCATTGGTGTGTTCTCGTTTTGGCGAAGCAGCTATTCTGGGCTATCAAGGCAAGCCGTCGAATGCACCCATCGATGCAGTTCATGTGGCAGCCTGCATGAAGCACTTCTTAGCCTACGGCGGAGCTAGAACCGGGAAAGACCGAACTCCAGTGTATTTGTCTGATATCCAGCTGCGTGAAATCTATCTGCCATCTTTCCAAAAAGCCATCGAAAGTGGAGCACTAACAGTGATGATCAATTCCGGTGAAATCAATGGAATTCCAGTACATGCAGATAAAAAGATCCTCACAGGTTTGCTGCGCGATGAGTTGAAATTTGAAGGAGTTGCAGTGACCGATTGGGAAGATGTGATGAAGTTGCAGCTCAACCACAAGGTAGCACCCAATCTCAAAGAAGCCACATTTATGGCTGTTGAAGCGGGCATCGATATGTGCATGGTTCCAAACGATTACGATTTCACGAAGTTGTTAATCGAATTGGTGAAAGAAGGCCGTATTACAGAATCTCGTTTGGATGTTTCGGTGCGTCGCGTGTTGAAGCTAAAGCAGAAATTGGGCATCTTGAAGAGCACGACGCTTCCAAAGGAAAAGGATTTCGAAAAATTTGCATCTGCGGAGCACAGAGCGGCTGCCCGAAAAACAGCGGAAGAATCGATCACCTTGCTCGAAAATCTCAATCAAACTTTGCCTTTGAAGGCAAATCAGAAAATCTTCGTTACTGGCCCAGCCGCCAATTCTTTGAGCATGCTCAATGGTGCTTGGACGCGCACTTGGCAAGGCGTTGATACAATCTGGGATGACCAATCGAACAACACCATTTTAGAAGCTATGCGTGCGGTATCGTCGAACGTTACCTATGCACCAGGTTGCGGCATCGACACTGAACTGAACCTCACCGAAGCCCTGAATATGGCTCGTCAGAGCGATGTGATTGTGGCTTGTATGGGAGAAAAACCATCTACCGAAAAGCCGGGCGACATTAACGATTTGTCTTTGTCGCGTGCGCAACTCGATTACCTGAATACCTTAATTGCAACTGGCCGTCCAGTAGTGTTGGTGTTAGTTGAAAATCGTCCGCGCTTGGTTGCCGAAGTGGCAGACCGATGCGCTGCAGTCATCATGGCTTATCAACCTGGCGATACTGGCGGCGATGCGTTGGCGGATATCCTGATGGGCAAAGTAAATCCAAGCGGAAAATTGCCGATCACCTATCCGCGATTTAACCACAGCTTGATCTGGTACGACCACAAATACACCGAAACCTTCGATGAGAATTACGGCAACAAAGCCTTCAATCCACAATGGGAATTTGGGCATGGTTTGTCGTACAGCAACTTGGTATATTCAGATTTAACTGTTTCAAAATCAACCCTAACGGGAGATGAAGAGCTGACCGTCGAAGTAAAGATCACGAACAATTCTAGCAGGGATGCCCGAGAAAGTGTACTGCTTTTTTCGCGCGATCATTTTGCGTCAGTCACTCCATCGGTGAAAAAGCTACGCGATTTTACAAAGATCACTGTGAAGGCCGGGGAAACTCAAGCTGTAAAATTTACCATCGATGCGAAAGATTTAAGTTTTGTAAGTGTTGATGGGAAATGGATTACAGAACCGGGCGATTTCGACCTGATGATTGGAACACTTTCAACAACCTTGAAATACGTGCAGAAATGAAAATGAAGTCGGCAATTTTATGGGTGTTTTTGGGGCTGATGCTATCGGCCTGTAAGCAATCGGATCCTGAAGATGTGCTTGGTCGCGACAAAGATGTGGTGACCTTTTCGGGCCGCAAATGGGACATTAAATCGGGCTACAATGGTCCGGGACCGAATACCTTTTCGAAGGAATATGAAAATGTGTGGGTGGATGAAAAAGGCTATCTCCACATGGCAATCCGCAAACATGATGATGGCAACTGGTATTCGTCGGAAGTGATTTCTCAAGACAATCTCGGTTACGGAACCTACGCATTTACGATTCAAGGAAATCCTTTGGAATTTGCGAGCAACGTAGTGCTGGGTTTGTTCACATGGGACAACAACACGTTCTTCGAACAAGCCAATAGCGAAGTCGATATTGAGTTTTCAAAATGGGGAATAGCATCAGATAGAAATCCACTCACGACTTCCGTTCAACCGGTATTTTTCGGCACCTATTACGCGGAACGCAGCAAGCAACATGTGATCGATTCTACCTTGATCCAAGGCGTTTCAACGCATATTTTCACTTGGACCGACACCTTGATCACTTGGAAGAGTTTCCGTGGCGAGGATTGGCGCAATGCGACGCCTTTCACTACTTGGCAATTTGATTTAGACCATCCACCAAGAATCAAGTATGAAAATGGAAATCAATCGGTTCCGATTGTGATTCCCGCTCCTGGTGCAACAACCAATGCACGCATCAATTTCTGGACATTGACCAATGTTGCCCAAGGACCGAGCGATGGCAAGGAGCACGAAATTGTGATTCGGAAGTTTGAATATGTGCCTTTGTGAGGCTCCTCTCCTTGGGACTCTCAACATGAGAGGGAACGGCATAAAGGTAAAATGAGCATTTCATACCACTTGAGAGATATCTCATTAAACGACCTCATGAATTAAGGCCTCCATTAGTGCTTGCAACATTTATAGATACTTCAATTTTGAGTAAGTTTGCGTAAAACAACTTCGCATGAAAGCCTTAATAGTGAAATCAAAGAACCAGGCTGAGATGAAATTCATTTCTGATTTACTTAAAAAGCTTGGTGTAACAACACGGGTTTTGGATGAAGAAGAAATTGAAGACTTTGGAATGTCGACGCTAATGAAGGATGTTGATAGAACAAAGAAGGTTAGTAAAGAGGACGTAATGCGGAAGCTCAAATCAAAATGAAAGTCGAGTTTCTAGCCAAATTCCTTAAAGATATAGATAAACTGAAATTGGCCGAAGTTAAAGAGTCGGTCATAAATACTATTGAAATCCTAGAAGCTGCTGACAGTTTAGCTGATATACCGAATCTGAAGAAGCTTAAGGGTCATAAGTTTGCTTTCAGAATAAAAATTGGGGATTACAGAATTGGAGTTTTTATCGAAGGAAAAACAGTTGAGCTGGCAAGATTTGTTCATCGAAAAGATATCTACAAAGTGTTTCCATAATTTGAGTGTGGGGTTATTTAATCTTTGTTAATCGATTCGAGCCCCCAAACCTCTCCCTAGCCCTCTCCTCAGGAGAGGGAACAGCATCACGACTAAGTTGGGATTTCTCAATTGACTTGGTTTTTTCAGATCTAATTTTGATCGGTTAATTGCATCTTAGCTCAATCTCCTTTCTCAAAAACCGCTCCCTAGACCGCTCCACAGGAGAGGGAACAGCATCACGACCTAGTTGGGATTTCTCAATTGACTTGATTTTTTCAGATCTAATTTTGATCGGTTAATTGCATCTTAGTTCAATCTCCTTTCTCAAAAATCTCTCCCTAGCCCTCTTCATGGGAGAGGGAACAGCAACATGGCAAAATGAGCATTAAGGGTTAAACACATAAAGAGATCTCCTATTCTGCATCCCTTTCAAGTTAATACGTTATACGAATTACGTAATACGTTATACTCAGTACCAACACCCACTGTAAGAAACTTCCCTCAATTTGCTCATTGTTTTCAACATCAAGCGTTTAACAAGTAAGCGCTAAGCCTTCAATTTCAAAGCTGAGAATCAACAGAACTTTAGAGTGCAGAACTGTTGCCCCATAAGCAACAACGAAAATTGCAGGCTGAAGTATGAAACACAACGACTTTCTTCACAAAGCAGCTAAAGTCCTCGCCACGCTATTTATCTTGTTAATGAGCGCTTTCCAGTCGTTCGGACAAGAAATTTGCGACAATGGAATCGACGACGATGGCGACAATCTAGTGGATGTATTCGATCCCGATTGCCCATGCGACGACCAAACGCTACTCTGTCAACCATCGTGCGAATTTGCCATCCCCGGAGGGGCATTAACTTTTCAATCGCAGTGGACCAGCGCCGAGATTGTACCGATTTACCAAACGCCCTTGGTGGCTGATATCGACAACGACGACACGCCCGAAGTGGTGATTATGTCGAGCAACAGCCTTCAAACAAGCGGCGATCCACGAAGAGCAAAAGACCTGCTTGTGATTAATGGGGCAACAGGCATAACAGAGCTTACGATCACCACACCCTTCATGGCTTGGGTTGGGCCCAATCCAGTATCGATTGCAGATATCGATGGTGATGGGTTTGGCGAGATCATCATTGCGGCGATGGACCATCCCGACAATGCACTTGCTGACCGTAGGTTCCTATTCTGTTACGAACACGATGGTACGCTCAAATGGAAGTCCGACGCTCAATACGGAAACTCTACCACGGCCCGCTTCGGAAGCTCGATCGGGATTGCAGACATCAATAGCGATGGAATTGCCGAAGTATATATATACAACCAAGTATTCAATGCAGAAACAGGTGTTTTGTTAGTTGATGGAGGCGCCACTGGCGGACAATCGGTGATGACAAGACAAGCATTCGGTGATGTTGCCAATCCTGTTGCAGCTAACCTCACCAGCGATCCAGGCCTTGAGCTTGCTTGTGGAAATACAGTATACAACATCAGCATCACGAATACGGCTGGAACTGCTGGAAACACTATCACTCCCATTACCATCGCTGGAAAAAACGACGGGTATACATCGATCGCAGATATCGATCTAGATGGAAGTCTAGATCTCATTGTAGCAACCGAAGGATCAACAGGAGAATTGTATGTGTGGAATCCCGGAAACGGAACACCTGTTTTGATTGCCACAGTTAGTCTTCCAAATACTGGAGGAAACTGGATCGGCGTGCCTTTCGTGGGCGACATGGACAAAGATTGTCAGCCCGAAATTGGTGTAACCAGATCGCGCCGCGTATATGCACTCGATTACAATGGAACCACAACACTTCAAAACAAGTGGACGCTCACAACTTCCGATGCTTCAGGATTTACAGGCATCACAATGTTCGACTTTAACCAAGACGGAACACAGGAATTGGTTTACCGCGATGAGTCTCAATTAAGAATTATAGATGGTTCAGGTAGCACTCCGGTAACCATTGGAACAAATACCTGCGGCTCAGGAACTGGTTCAGAAATGCCCGTTGTTGCCGATGTGGATGGCGATGGCCAAGCAGAAATCTGTGTAAGCTGCCAAACATCTTCTATACAACTTGGAAGACTGAACGTTTTCGAATCTGTTGGTCAGCCATGGGCTCCGTGTCGTTCCGTTTGGAACCAGTACAGTTATCACAATGTAAACATCAACAACAACCTCAGTATTCCCATTCAACAACAAGGGCATCAGGTATTGTTGAGCACTATTACTTGTCCATTTTACACTTGTAGTGAAAACCGCCCATTCAACACCTTTCTTGCTCAATCAACATTTTTAACTCAGGAAGGCTGTCCGATTTATCCTGCATCCGACCTTTCACTTACCCTCAACAATTCCTCGTGTGATGGTTCCACCTTGTTCGATTTGAGCCTCACAATTACCAATGTTAGTGGCGGCCAAACCGAGGATGGCTATCCGATTCGATTCTACGCCGGAAATCCGTTCAATGGAACAGCTACCGAAATCTTTGCTACGGGCGGACCAGTGCTTACCACACTGGATTTGCTTCCAGCAGCCACAGAAACCATCAACGTTACGCTCGATATCTTGAGCCTTCCGAAGCCGTTTAACCTCTTCGTTATCTTAAATGATGCAGGGAACGTTTCGCCACCTTTTGCATTTCCACTAAGCACATTGCCTGAGTGTAACTTCGGCGATAACGTGGCTAGTGTTGCAAACGTTAATTGTTGCCCGTTTGGAGACCTCGCCACGGGCGGATTTACACCTCCATCGGCAACGTTTTGCGAAGGAGGAAGCAGCAACATCACCATCAATGCCACAAGTACTGCAGGCTTAACATCGGCGGTTTATACTTGGACCACTCCTTCAAGTTCCACCCTCACCGGACAAACTATTGCAGCATCTGAGAACGGCAATTACACCGTAGTAGTAAGAGACGATGCGCAATGCACCGTAAACGCAAACATCAACATCACCGAAATTGCGGCACCAACTGATGCTGCAGCCGGAGATGATCAAACCATTTGTGAAGCCAACACGGCGCTCGAAGGAAACATCCCAAGCACTGGAACAGGCGTTTGGACATTGATCAGCGGCACTGGAACGATTACCAATCCTAACTCCGCAACGAGCACAGTTACTGGAATTGCCATTGGAACAAGCACTTTTGGATGGACGATCACCAATGGCGGCATTTGCCTTTCGGCGGATACTGTGTCTATCACCCGCTTAACCGCTCCAAGCAATGCATTGGCAGGAAACGACCAGCAAATCTGTGGCACTTCAGCGACGTTTTCGGCAAATACACCAGCAGTTGGAAGTGGCGCTTGGAGTGTCGTTTCAGGAACAGGAACTTTTGCAGATGCAGGCGCTCCAAATTCGAATGTTTCAGGGCTTTCGCCTGGGATAAATATCTTTCAGTGGACCATCAGCAACGGAGTTTGCCCGGTCGAAAGCGACCAAGTGAGTATCACCCGATTTGCAGATCCATCCACCGCGGAAGCAGGAACGAACCAAACCATCTGTGCTGAAACCGCTACACTTGCCGCGGAAACACCATTGGTTGGAACAGGCTTATGGACAGTTGTTTCAGGTACTGGAACATTCGCAGATGCCACAAATCCACAAACTACAGTTTCAGGTTTGAGCATCGGAGCGAACGTTTTTGCCTTCACAGTAAGCAATGGAACTTGTCCGTCGAGTACAGACCAAGTTACCATCCAACGCGATGCTGCACCAACTATAGCGGTTGCAGAAAACGACCAACAGGTTTGTGCTACAACAGCCACACTCACAGGAAATTCTCCTTTGGTTGGAACAGGAACTTGGAGCTTGGTTGCTGGATCAGGAACGATCGTTTCTCCTAACAACGCCAGCACAAACATCACAGGGCTTGGCGCTGGAACCAACACATTTGCATATACGATCACCAATGGAACTTGCCCTGCATCGATTGATCAGGTGAGCATTGTGAGAGATCTGCCTCCATCAGAAGCTGTTTCTGGTCCGAACCAAAACATCTGCGCCAACAATGCTAACCTCAACGCGAATGTACCAACCGTTGGAACGGGTGTTTGGAGTGTAGTGAGCGGAGCTGCAACTTTTGGAGATGAAAACTCAGCAGCAACAGCGGTTTCAGGACTTTCTCCCGGAACAACTGTAGTGGTTTGGACGATCACCAATGGAGTTTGTCCTGCCGAATTCGACCAACTCACCCTTGTTGTGGATGCGCCAGTTACACCGCCAAATGCAGGAGTTGACCAACAAATTTGTGCCGCTGATGCAAGCTTATCTGGAAATACGCCGATCACCGGAAACGGCGCGTGGACCTTGGAAAGCGGTACCGGCACCATTGCTAATCCAAACAGTGCGAGCAGTGCCGTTTCAGGAATTCAAATAGGCACCAGTGTTTTCCGTTGGACGATTACGAACGGAACATGTGCTGCATTCGATGAAGTAAGCATCACCCGAAGCGATCTGCCTTCCCCGGCCAATGCCGGAAACAACCAAGAAATCTGCGCCACCACTGCCCTACTCGACGCCAATACGCCACTTGTTGGACAAGGAACTTGGACCGTTGGCAATGGTGCAGCAACATTTACCGATGCGAACGATCCTGACGATCAAGTTTCAGGACTTGCGACGGGCGTGAATCAACTCATTTGGACGATCACCAGTGGCGCTTGTCCTGCGAGTGTAGATACTGTAGAAATTGATGTGGATGAAAATCCTATCCAGCCAGAAGCTGGAACAGACCAAGATGTTTGTGCCGACAATGCAACGCTTTCGGCTGATGCAGTATTGGTTGGAACGGGTGTTTGGTCAATCATCAGCGGAAATGGAAACATCACCAACCCAGCTTCGCCGACCTCAACAATTACGAATCTTCAAGCGGGCGCAAATGTGCTGCGTTGGACAATTACCAACGGCGCGTGCGTGGCATTCGACCAAGTGACGATCACCCGCAGTTTGCCTCCAGATGCAGCTTTGGCTGGAGATGATGCAAACATTTGTGCTGGTGAAACATTCAACCTTTCAGCCAACATTCCGAACATTGGAAACGGGGTTTGGACCATCGTTAGTGGATCCGGAAGCCTCAGCGACAGCACTTTGAACAACGCTGTTCTGAGTGGAACAACTGCAGGAAACACCGTGCTTGCATGGACAATCAGCAACGGAAGTTGTACTGCGGAAACTGATCAGATTACCATCACAACCAACCAAGCGCCAGGGCCTGTAAATGCTGGTTCGAACCAAACAATTTGTAGCGATTCTACCGCGCTTAATGCGATTTTACCAACCAGTGGAACTGGAAATTGGAATATCCTCAGTGGTTCAGGTGTCTTGGCAGATGAAACATCAAACACCTCACCAATCACCAACCTCACACCAGGAAGCACAGTGTTGAGCTGGGTGGTTACATCAGCTGGTTGCGAACCAGATTCTGCTGTTGTAACGATCGCGATCAACACTCCGCCAACTACAGCCAATGCCGGAAACGACCAGGTGATTTGCTCCGATACCATCAGCTTACTTGCCAATACGCCAACAACAGGAACTGGAAGCTGGTCGGTGATTACCGGAAATGGATTTTTCACACCTTCCGACAATCCAAGCACTTTGGTGAGTGGCATCGCTACTGGCGTAAATGTTTATCAGTGGACGATCACCAGCGGCGTTTGTCCGCCGAGCACAGACCAAGTAATAGTTCAGCGCGATTCCGTTCCAGTAAACGCAAATGCTGGTTCGGACCTCAGCGTTTGTTCGAGCGACACGGTAACATTACAAGCTTTTGATGCCTTCCCTGGAACGGGCGAATGGACAGTTGTGAGCGGAAGTGGAACATTTGCCAACATCAACAATCCGAACACCTTGGTAAATAGTTTGGGCAGTGGTGTAAACGTATTCAAATGGACGGTTACCACCGGAAATTGTCCGCCTACAGAAGACGAAGTAACCGTTACCAACCTACTGCCTCCATCGGCTCCTGAAGCCGGAAGCGACACCTCGATCTGCGCGACTCAAATTACGCTCAGCGCCAACATTCCAACAGTTGGGGCGGGCAGCTGGAGCTTCGCCACAGGAACTGGAAGTTTTAGCGATCCATCGGCATCCAATGCCGAAGTGAGCAATTTAAATCCGGGTGCCAACGTGTTAGTTTGGACAATCTCCAACGGAACCTGTCAGCCATTGAGCGACAGCTTAACCATCAACGTTTCGAAAAATCCGATCACGCCAAATGCTGGTCCCGACTTAAGCATTTGTGCCGACACAACTACACTTTCAGGCGCAGCACCATCAGCAGGAACGGGCGTTTGGTCGATTGTTTCAGGAGTCGGCACCATTGCTGACGTAAACCTTCCAAACAGCTCGGTAACTGGCATTCCTGTAGGAACCTTGGTGCTTCAATGGACAATCACCAGCGGAGCATGTATCGTGAACGATCAAATGAGCATTGTGCGCGCTGAGCCGCCATCACAAGCCGTTGCAGGAGACGACCTCAATATTTGTGATTCGACTGTTACCCTTGCCGCAACTTCTCCAACCATTGGAACAGGTGCTTGGGCAATTGTGAGCGGAAGCGGATCGTTTGCGGATGCAGGAGCTCCGAACACAACAGTGAGTGGCATCCCAACCGGAACAACCGTTATTTCTTGGACCGTTTCTAGTGGCGCTTGTGCTCCATCTGTGGATGAACTCACCATAACACGCGAAGCGCAACCAGACATCGCAGCAGCAGGCGACGACCAAAGCGTTTGTGCTGATACAGCGTCGCTTCAAGCAGTTCCGCCAACAACAGGAACTGGCACTTGGACAGTTGTTTCAGGAACGGGCACGATTACAGATTCAAACAACGCGACCTGTTCGGTTACTGGACTTGGCGTTGGTGCGAATGTGTTCAGATGGACCATTGCGGCTACTGCATCTTGTCCAGAAACATTTGATGAAGTAACCATTACCCGCAGCACACCGCCAGATGAAGCAGTTGCTGGGGATGATTTTTCGGTGTGTAGTGGGGAGGCGGTTTTAACCGCCAATGCGCCAGGCTCGGGCACGGGAAGCTGGATTGTTGTAGCAGGAAATGCTGTAGTAACAGATCCATCCAATGCGAACAGCCCAGTAACAGATCTCGACATAGGCAACAACGTGTTCGAGTGGAGAATCACCAATGGTGGCTGCCCAGATGAAACCGATCAAATCACCATCAGCAGAGGCGATACTGCCAATGCTGGAGCTGATCAGCTCTTGTGCGATTCTACTTTCACTTTGAATGCTTCAGCACCGACCGCAGGAACAGGCGTTTGGACAGTAATATCAGGAGCAGGAACCTTTGCCGATAGCTCATTGGCTAGCACAACAGTAACAGGATTGAACAATGGTCCTAACGTATTCCAATGGACCGTTTTAGGTGGTGGATGTCCTGATTCGACAGACCAAGTCACCATCACTCGTGCTTGCAACACTCCGCCAACCATCGTAAACGACACCTTAACGGTGGATGAAGATTCGGTGCTTGTTGGCAACGTGCTCAACAACGGCGACATCGATCCAGATGGAACCACACTTTCAGTGGATACGGTTCCAGTGGCTGGTCCAACGAATGGAACCATCAACCTGAACAGCGACGGAAGCTTCACCTATACACCAAACGAAAACTTCTACGGCGCCGACACGATTGTGGTCTTGGTTTGCGACAGCGGAATTCCACTTCCTGCACTTTGCGGAAACGACACCATTTTCGTGAACGTGAACCCGATCAACGATCCACCAACAATCGAAGATGATCAGTTTGCTGGTTTACAAGATTCTGTGATCACCGGAAATATTCTAGACAACGACAGCGACTTAGAAGGCACTACGCTTACCGCGGATACTATCCCGTTGCAAGGCGCCACCAATGGAATCATCGATATCCAACCTGATGGAAGCTTTACCTACACGCCAAATCCTGGGTTTATTGGTCAAGATACCGTGGTGATCTTAGTCTGCGACAGTGGATTCCCATTGCCTGAAGTATGCTTACCCGATACCTTGATTTTATTCGTAAACGACACGATCAATGAACCACCAATCATCACGAACGACACCTTCACGGTGAACGAAGACGAAACGATTTCTGGGGTGTTCTTGGTGGATGATTCGGATCCGGATGGAACCACTTTAGTGGTGGACACGATTCCTTTGAGCGGACCAACACACGGAACGATTGACATAAATCCAGATGGCTCATTCACCTACACGCCAGACAGCAATTACTATGGAGTTGATACGATCTTGATCAACATCTGCGACCAAGGATTGCCGCTTCCGGAACTTTGTGGAGTCGATACTTTGATCATCAATATCGAACCGATCAACGACCCACCAACCATCGAAAATGAGTTTGTCAACACCAATCCTGGCGAAGAAACTTCAGGAAACGTGCTTGATAATGACAGCGACACAGAAGGCACCACACTTACCGTCGATACCGATGTTGTAGATGCTCCAAACAACGGCACATTCACCATCAACGAAGAAGGAAACTTCACCTACACACCAAATGATGGTTTCACAGGAATCGATACCATCGTGGTCTTGGTTTGCGACAGTGGATTTCCGCTTCCAGAAAGTTGCTTGAACGACACGATCTTCATCACCGTGGGCGCACCAACCTTCACTGTAGATGCTGGTCCTGACCAAACGATCTGCTTCTTCCTCACCACACTTTCGGGTTCTGCTCCGCCGGATAGTGGATCTGGCGAATGGACGATCATTTCTGGAAATGGCACGATCCTGAATCCTAACGACAGCACCACACAAGTAACTGGCTTACAAGTGGGAAGCAATACTTTCGTCTGGACCGTTACACTGGATGGACAAAGTCTAAGCGATACGGTAACGATCAATGTGAACGAACCTGCAACTCCAGCATTTGCAGGAGAAGACCAAACAGCTTGCGGATTAAACACAGATCTTCAGGCCAACTCTGCACAAGCAGGAACTGGCGTTTGGACAAGCCTCAATGCAGGTGCTAGTTTGAGCAATCCGAACAATCCAATCACAGCGGTTTCGGGATTAAACGTGGGTGAAAACCAATTTGTGTGGACCATCACCAATGGCAATTGTGTCTCGATCGACACGGTAACCGTTACCTCATTTGCTCCACCTCAAATTGATGCCGGAAATGACACGTCGATCTGCGATGATGCACAACCATTTGTACAAAGCATTACAATCGATGGACAAGGAACTCCAAGTTGGACAGTCTTGAATGGCAATGCCACAATCCTCGGAGCAACAGGATTAAATCCGGAGTTCAGCGATCTTGCTGTGGGCGTGAATAGTTTCTTGCTCACGGTTGTTAATGGTGCTTGTTCGGTAGTTGATACCTTGAACATCACCTTGTTGGATGATGCTTCTGCACTTTGTGGTGGATCTGACATTTTCATCCCTGAAGGATTCTCGCCAGACCAAGATGGATCGAACGACCGATTTGTGATTTACAACCTCAACGGTAAGCGCGTGAGCATCGAAGTTTACAACCGCTGGGGTAACTTGGTGTACGAGAACGATAATTATTTAAACGACTGGGACGGAATCGCCAACAGAGGCGTCATCCTTTCTGGTGAAAATCTACCGGAAAGCACGTATTATTACCTCATTCAGATTGAAGGGGAAAGTGAAACCCGCAAAGGCTACCTAACATTATGGAGATAACTCGCTATTTTCATTCAACGGTTCTAAAAACCATGAAGAAACTCATCATTCTGATTTTGCTGGGATTGCCGCTAGCCTCTATGGCTCAGCAGGATCCAATGTACAGCATGTATATGTTCAATCCGTTGGCAATCAATCCTGCCTACGCGGGTTCATTGGATCAGATGCAGGCCACTGGTTTGTTCCGTCGTCAATGGGCGAATTTCCCTGGCGCACCACAAACAGGAACCTTCACCTTTCATGGTCCGGTGAACAAAGAAAACATGGGACTCGGGTTCAGCTTCATCAACGACCGGATCGGTGATATGCAAACCAATGGTTTCATGGGTGTTTACGCATACCATTTGAAGTTCAAGAAGTCGAAACTCTCGTTCGGACTTCAAGCTGGTGTACGGAACTTTAACCTCAACCTTACAGAGATTAAATTGTCGCCAGATGAACAATTCGATGATGCATTTTCAAGCAACTTGTCGATTTGGAATGTAAACTTCGGAACCGGCATCTTCTGGTATTCCGACAAGTGGTACGCTGGCTTTAGCATTCCACACTTGCAGAACAACATCCTCAGCGACCAGCAGTTCAACACCACCTATGTTGCCCGTTTGAGAACACACTACAACCTAACTGCTGGATATGTTTTTAAACTCTCTCCCACCTTCCGTTTGAAGCCATCATTCTTGATAAAAAATGTGGCGGGCGCACCCATTCAGGCCGACATCAATGCGAACATCTATTGGCTGGATGTGATTGGCTTTGGTGTTTCTTACCGAACAGCTAGTGCATTTGTCGCCATGACAGAAATTCAACTCACAAGAAACCTTCGATTCGGTTATGCTTTCGACCAGGCAGTAAATGGCTTGTCGGGAAGCGTTGGTGGCTCGCATGAATTGATGCTTCGTTACGAATTCGGTTTCAATAAAAACAAAACAATCACTCCACGTTATTTCTGATCGATATGTTAAAAAGAACCTTCAGCTCCTTCTCGATTTTGCTGATGCTTGTTTTGCTGCATGCAGGTCAGGCATTTGCTCAATCACCTACAGAACGTCGTGCAAACCGTTTGTACGAAAACTATGCATACTCTCAAGCCATTGAGCTTTACGAGCATTTGCTAAAAAAGAATCCTGAAAACAAAGCAGTGATTCGCAACCTCGCCGATGCTTATTGGAAAACCAACAATTCGCCCAAAGCAGAGCAATGGCTCAAGCGTGTGGTAGAAATCGGCATCGCTCAAAACCAAGATTACCTACACCTTGCCATGGCGCTTGAAATGAACGGCAACCGTGAAGAAGCTCAAAAGAATTTCAAAAAGTACGATGAATTGATGGCCGCCGACAAGCGTGGTGCGCGGTTCTTGGGAAGCTTGAACTCAATCAGCGACTTGTTTTCTGAATCGGATGCTTACCGCATCGAAAAGCTCAAAACCAACTCCGCAGGATCTGATTTTAGTCCGGCGATGTACAGCCAAGGCTCTCAAAAATTCCTCATCGTTGCTTCCAATGGTTTTTCGGACGATTACACCAAGTCGATTTTCCCTTGGAACAACCGCCGATGGCTAGACCTGTGGACCATTCCGATGACCAATGATTCAACACCCGGTCTTCCATCCCGCTTGCCGGGAACGATAAACAGCAAATACCACGAAGGCCCAGTAAGCTGGAATGCAACATCAAATACGCTTGCGTTTACACGTAACTCATTTTACAAAGGGAAGGTTCGTCGCAGCGCTGATCACATCAACAAACTGAACATTTTCTTCACCCAATTCAAAGAAAACACTTGGAGTGAAGCCGTTCCTTTTGAGCACAACAACACAGAGTATTCAACTGGACATCCGGCGTTTAGCCGCGACGGAAACACCATGTATTTTGTGTCGGATATGCCCGGAGGATTGGGCGGAACCGACATCTATGTTTCCATGAAAGACGGGAATTCATGGTCAAAGCCTCAAAACTTAGGTCCGAACGTGAATTCCGAAGGAAACGAAATGTTCCCTTTCTTTTCGAAAGACTCATTACTGTGCTTTGCATCAAACGGTTGGGGAGGATTAGGAGGTCTGGATGTGATGAAAACTTGGAAGGAAAATGGCGCTTTCGTAACACCTGTAAATGCAGGATCTCCGATCAATTCGAGCTTTGATGACTTCGGATTTATTTCTGAAGAAGATGGAAAATCTGGATACTTCTCTTCAAACCGTGAAGGTGGCGCTGAAGGAGATGATGTGTATCGATTCACCTATTCGCCCATGCCATCAACGATTACAGTAAAAGACCAAGACGAACTGAAACCTGTTGCTGGAGCAAAAATCGAGGTGTTGTTGGATGGAAAATCTGTTGGAAAGTACACTTCCGACGCATCTGGCTTGGTGAAACTGATGTTAAAACCATGCAAGAAATACAGCATCAAAGCATCAGCAGATGGTTATCCTGAATCAACGAAAGAACAAGAAACAGGCTGCAAAGCTTACGATTCAAGAGATTACCAAATGGTGATCAAACGTCCGAAGCTTTACGTAAACGTTTTCGATAAATACAGCAACAAAGACATCGCTGGGGCAGTTGTTTCGGTTACCGACATCACCGCTGGAGAAAAACCCGTTGGACTAGCAGAAACTGACGATAAAGGATTTGTTAGGTTTTTCCTTGACCCTTGTCATGAGTATGAAGTGCTCGCTCAGAAAAAAGGACTTCCTGATGTGAAACGGAAAGTAAAAGCACCATGCACGAACCGTGAAGAAGATGCTGCCGTGAAACTGGGAACGGGAATCGCTCCGCTGCAGGGTGTTTTATTAAAGCTTGTAGCAACTGATGAACAAACTGGAGCTCCTGTGCCAAACGCAAAAATCCGCTTGATCAACAAAACCGAAAACACCGAAATTGAGCTTTTGGCAGATGAAAAGGGCGAATATGAAACCGTGTTAAAGGAAAACACAGAAGTGTTGGTAAGCACAACCCGTGTTGGTTATTTCGCAACCTCAAAAAGCAAGGCAACATTCAAGGTTTCTAAAGGCGATAAAAATGTTGTGAAGAATCTGAAGCTTCTGAAACTTACGGAAGGTGGAATCATC
The DNA here is from genome assembly GCA_947460255.1 of Bacteroidota bacterium. Classification (GTDB taxonomy): domain Bacteria; phylum Bacteroidota; class Bacteroidia; order M30B66; family M30B66; genus CAMCXT01. The sequence continues at coordinate 3,686 of CANHIS010000061.1, read as the reverse complement.
GCTTTGGAAGGCATTTTCTACGACCTCAACAAGACTGAAATTCGTCCTGATGCCGCTAAAGTGCTCGACTATGTGTATGATGTTTTGATGGAAAACCCAGGCATGGTAATCGAAATGGGTTCACATACTGATGCGCGTGGTTCGGATGAAGCCAATTTGAAATTGTCGGATGGCCGTGCCGTTGCTGCGGCGCAATACATCGTTGGCAAAGGAATTCCAGCAGAACGAATCACTGGAAAAGGATACGGAGAAACCCGCTTAAACAACAAATGTGGAAACGGTGTAAAGTGCACCGAAGCGCAACATCAGGAAAACCGCCGGACGGAGATCAGAATCGTGGAATTTGATTAATTTCCGCACTTGTATTTATGCGCTATCTATTAGGATTTTTCTCCCTGATACTGTTGGGCTTTTCGCTCAAGGTAACAGCCTCACCATTTCGGAAACTCGTTCAAGGTTTTCCATCAGATGCTGGCCAGGATCAAGTTGTTTGTACTGATCAAGCCAATTTACAAGGAAGTGATCCGGGCGTTGCTACTGCACTTTGGACTGTTATTGAAGGTTCCGGCATCGTGGATTCACCCAGCAACGCTTCAACCACAGTCAGTAATTTAAGTCCGGGAACCAACAAGCTTGTTTGGGAATTCTATGATGGCGCATTGCTTCTAGCATCAGACACTGTTGAAATCATCCGCTTTTTACCTCCAAATATCACTGCAGGATTAGATTTTTCGGCCTGTGCAGGTGAAGTTTCTTCTTTTTCTGCTTCTACATTGCAGCCTTTAGAAAGCGGCATCTGGCAACCAATCGGACATGCGGAAAGCGCCAACAATCCATTTCAACCCAATTCCTTATTCTCCATTGCAACACCAGGCAGTTACGCCTTTGAGTGGAGCGTTACCAATATTGCTTGTCCAATTGAAAAAGACACGGTCGTGGTCGAGATTGTTTCTCCTCCATCCACACCCAATGCTGGAGTGGATCAAACCATCTGTACAACGAGCGCTTCACTCTTAGCGAACGCACCACAAGCAGGGGAAACTGGCACTTGGAGCGTTATTTCTGGATCGGGCGTTTTCTCAGATCAAAACAGTGCCTCAAGTTCTGTTAGCGGGCTATCGACAGGTAACAATATCCTTCGATGGACCATTTCAAATGCCAATTGTGCCACAGTTTCCGATGATGTGTTGATCATCGTTGAAACGCCTCCAACATCCGAAGCCGGAAGCAACCAAACTATTTGTTCATCATCAGCTACTCTTAACGCCACTGGTGCCACTGGTGGAAATTGGAGCGTTGTTTCAGGATCGGGCACCTTTACTGATGCAAGCAACGCTTCCTCGGAGGTAACTGGGTTATCGATTGGGAACAATGTGTTTCGTTGGACGGTTTCTGGAGGATCCTGCGGAGATGTTTCAGACGAGGTAAACATCACAGTCGATGAAAATCCCACAACTGCCCTAGCCGGGGATGATCAAAGCATTTGTAGTACATCTTCAACCTTAGCGGCAAACACGCCGATTGTTGGCGCGGGAACATGGTCACTGATTTCAGGAAGCGGAAGCTTCTCCAATTTAAATGACCCAAACTCTGCGGTTACTGGCCTTTCCACGGGAAACAACATTTTCCAATGGACGATCTCTAACGGCACTTGTTTATCCAGTTCTGATCAAGTAACCATTTCGGTAGATGCCGCACCTATTACTCCTGATGCAGGTCAGGATCAAACCATCTGCACATTTAACACAGTACTTTCTGCTTTTTCTGCAACTGGTGGATCCTGGAGCGTTGTTTCAGGAACTGGAACATTCGTGAATGCTTCCTTCGCAAACACCGATGTATCAGGGCTTTCAGTTGGACCAAACGTGTTTCGCTGGACCATTCCTGGAGGTGCCTGCGGTAGTGTTTTCGACGATGTAACCATCACCGTTCAAGCACAACCAACAACTGCTTTGGCGGGGGATGATCAGACCATTTGCGCCACTGTAACCACTCTTGATGGCAATGCGCCAACAGTGGGAAGTGGCGTGTGGACAGTCATTTCGGGAACTGGAACTTTCGCCAATGCTAACCTTGCGATCACTTCGGTTTCAGGATTATCCACAGGTACCAATACTTTCAGATGGACAATCTCAAACGGCTTTTGTGCGCCTTCATTTGACGAAGTAAGCATTGAAGTGGATGCAAATCCGATCACGCCCAACGCTGGGATTGACCAAACCATCTGCAACAATTCAACAACTTTAGCGGCAACAGCGGCAACTGGCGGATCTTGGAGTGTAGTTTCTGGAACTGGAACTTTTGCAAATGCCGCCTTAGCGAACACCAATGTCACCGGACTTTCTGTTGGACCCAATGTGTTTCGTTGGACTATTCCAGGAGGTGCCTGTGGAAGCGTTTTCGACGATGTAACCATCACCGTTCAAGCGCAACCATCAACAGCTTTGGCTGGAGATGATCAAACCATTTGCGCCACTGTAACCACTCTTGATGGAAATGTGCCAACTGTTGGAAGTGGCGTGTGGACAGTCATTTCGGGAACTGGAACATTCGCAAACGCTAACCTTGCAAACACTTCGGTTTCTGGTTTATCCACAGGTACCAACACTTTCAGATGGACGATCTCGAACGGCGTTTGTACTCCTTCGTTTGATGAAGTGAGCATTGAAGTGGATGCAAATCCGATCACTCCCAACGCTGGAATTGACCAAACCATCTGCAACAACTCTACAACATTAGCGGCAACTGCTGCAACCGGTGGATCTTGGAGCGTTGTTTCTGGAAACGGAACTTTTGCAAATGCATCCTTAGCGAACACTAGTGTCACCGGACTATCTGTTGGAACAAACGTGTTTCGATGGACCATTCCAGGAGGTGCTTGTGGAAGCGTTTTCGACGATGTAACCATCACCGTTCAAGCACAACCAACAACCGCCTTGGCGGGAGATGATCAGACAATTTGTGCCACTGTAACTACACTTGACGGCAATGCGTCAACAGTTGGAAGTGGCGTGTGGACAGTCATTTCGGGTACTGGAACTTTCGCCAATGCCAATCTCTCGAACACCTCTGTTTCTGGGTTATCCACAGGTACAAATACTTTCAGATGGACGATCTCGAACGGCGTTTGTACTCCTTCGTTTGATGAAGTGAGCATTGAAGTAGATGCAAATCCAATCACACCCAACGCTGGGATTGACCAAACGATCTGCAACAACTCTACAACATTAGCGGCAACGGCTGCAACTGGCGGCTCTTGGAGCGTAGTTTCCGGAACTGGAACTTTTGCAAATGCAGCCTTAGCAAACACCAATGTCACCGGACTTTCAGTTGGACCAAATGTGTTTCGATGGACCATTCCTGGCGGTGCGTGTGGAAGTGTTTTCGACGATGTTACCATCACCGTTCAAGCACAACCAACAACAGCTTTGGCAGGAAATGACCAGACCATTTGTGCCACTGTAACTACACTTAATGGCAATGTGCCAACAGTTGGAAATGGCGTGTGGACAGTCATTTCGGGAACCGGAACTTTCGCCAATGCCAACCTTGCGAATACTTCGGTTTCGGGATTATCCACAGGTACAAATACTTTCAGATGGACGATCTCAAACGGCGTTTGTACTCCTTCTTTTGATGAAGTAAGCATTGAAGTAGATGCAAATCCAATCACACCCAACGCTGGG
>CANHIS010000060.1 GCA_947460255.1 Bacteroidota bacterium | reverse complement strand
ATACAAATGATGCAGATAGCTTTTTGCAAGCTCAAGACTTAAACTTGGATGTTCGCGAGGATTCAGCTACACAAGAACTAAACGAAACGTTAGTTCCTTCAGACTATACAGTAGATTCCACTGCAGAACTCCTCGAATTGGCTTTGATCTCTAACAATATCAAGGAGTTAGATTATCCAGTTTCTGTAACAGAGCCAAACGAAGCTCCCAAGGTTACACAGGTAGATTCAAACAAACAGAATAATATAATTGGGTCTCCAGCAACCTCAGACGTTTTGGAAACAAACTCGAATCTCGATACAATTGTATTGAAAGCCTTCGAAGTGGTAAATCCGCATTCAGGTGGACCTTCTCAAAAGCGCGTTCAATCGGATCCTTTCAAACAATACTACTTTTTATTGGCTATTCTTTTAGCGGCCATGGTTGTCGCAGGAATTGCCATTGCAATGATTACCGGTTAATCTCTTGACAAAGAAATGGCCTCATTGATAAATTTCACTAATGGGATGCCGATAGAAAGAGTTTCAGCGATTTTCTTAGCTATTTCAGCAGAAACGATCTCTTTGTCGGAAAGTTTTTGAGAGACCACAAAGCTTTTGTACTTAAGCAGATCGGCAGCAGGATGATCTTTTTCAAATCCACGAGGCATGCTTTTCAACTTATCGTCCATCAGGTCGCCCCATGTTTCACGAAATACTTTTTTATCTAAGATTTTACGCAGGTCGCTGTGATTGAAATTTAATTCCTGACGAATTGCGTTTAACTCCGGCGATAAAGGCATATAGATTCCAGCTGCAACGAATGATTCACCTGGCTGAATATGAACATAATATCCTGCGATGGAGTCCTTTACGTTTCCAGGTGTGAGCCAGAAGCCTTGATTGTTTTTGTAAGGTGTTTTATTGGCAGAGAATCGAGTATCTCGATAAATTCTAAATACTGCTTTTGTTGGAACTATATCGATCACGGAATGATCGAAGTTCGCAAGCTCTTGTATAACGTCTGAGCAGAGTTGAACAATTTCAGATCGGGATTGGTCGTAAGCCTTTTTGTTGGCTTGAAACCAATCCCTCTGATTGTTTGCTGCTAAATCTTTAAGAAACGCTAACGTGGCCTTCATTCTTTCAAGTTAGAATGGAAGATCGTCTTGCTCGTCAGATTTAAAAAATGATTCATTGTCGTTTGCTACCGGTTGGAAGGTAGGTGATGGACTAGGTGTAAAACCTTGACCTTGAGGGGCTGGGTTGTAATTTTGTTGCGGAGCTGAGCCGCTTGGAGCAGGTGCCCCCGCAGAAGCAGGATCCAGCTTCCATGCACGAACTTCAGTATACCAACGCTCATTGTACTCGCGAGATTCAATATTGATGCTCGCTTTAACATCATCGCCAACTTGATATCTTCTTAAAGAATCTACTTTTTCGCCCCAAACAGAGCAACAAATTCTTTTCGGATATTGATCGTATGTTTCGAGAACGAATTCCTGTTTTGTCCAGGAACCGTTTTTACCATCTCCAGTAACAGGGTTCATTACCTTGATGAGTTTGCCAGAAATTTCCAAAGCCATAGTGTTTAGTCTTGAACAAACAAAAGTAGACTATCCTGCTCGGGATTGTATTTGAGTTTGGGAGTATTTTTTCACATTCATTGTGAGTAAGTTTTGGAAAACAAATTCTTGGACTTGTCCTTTTTTCAAAACGCACACAATGAATATCTTACAGCAAAATGCTATTTTTTTGTCCTCAGAAATCATTAATTCAAGTTCATACATTCACCACAGAATGCACCAATTGCCTTAATTAATCGAAATCATTATCAAATCCCATTAAACAATATGCATTTAGACCCGTTTTTTAATAAATTTGCAGCCCGAAATACAAGCGAAACAATTCTTTTCTATGAAAATACTTGTGTGCATTAGTCAAGTGCCCGATACCACCACGAAAATTTCATTTGTGGACAATGATACCCGCTTCAATGAAGATAAGGTACAATATATAGTAAATCCATACGATGAGTGGTATGCGCTTGTTCGCGCGCTTGAGCTCAAAGAAACTCTCGGAGGAAACGTAACCATTATTACCGTTGGAACTTCAGCTGTTGATGCTGTGGTAAGAAAAGCTCTGGCAATCGGAGCCGATGACGCCGTGCGAATCGATATGGATCCAACAGATGCTTATTCTGTTGCAAAATCTATTGCTGATTACGCAACTGGTAAGGGTTATGACATTATCCTTTCAGGGAAAGAAACTATTGACTACAATGGCAGTGAAGTACCAGGAATGATTGCCGCTTTGCTCAACTTGCCATTTATTGCATTGGGTTCAAAGCTTGATATTGAAGGAAATTCTGCAGTTATCGAGGTTGAACTGGATGGAGGTATTGAAGTGATCAAAACCACTCTACCTGCAGTAATCAGCGCTGCCAAAGGAATGGCTGAAGCAAGAATTCCAAACATGCGCGGAATTATGGCTGCTAGAACCAAATCAATCGAAGTTGTTTCAGGTACCGCTGCTCCGCTTGTAAGCATAAAAAAATTCGAGCTGCCTAATCCAAAATCCGCAGTGAAATTGATCGATCCAGACAACATGGATCAACTTGTTCAACTCCTTCATTCTGAAGCTAAAGTAATCTGATATGGCAGTTTTAATTTTTGCAGAAAGCAACAACGGAAAGCTTAAAAAAGCTTCACTAGAATCAATTTCTTATGGATCGCGCATTGCCAAAATGCTTGGTACTGAAGCAACTGCTTTGGTTTGCGGCGATGCATCACCAGAGGAATTGGCAAAAGCTGGAACATTTGGAGCAAAAAAAGTGCTTCACGCCAGTAAAGTTCCAACCAATTTCGATCCTCAACTTGCTGCTACTCTAGTTCAAAAAGCAGTAGATAAAACTGGTGCTGATACTGTTATCTTCAGTCACGATTATGCAGGAAGATCTGTTGCTCCAAGAATCTCCGCATTGCTTCAAGCAGGTTTAATTTCAGGTGCAGTATCGCTTCCTGATACATCAGCTGGTTTTAGTGTTAAAAAGAATGTTTTTTCGGGTAAAGCCATTGCTGAAATTTCCATCAATACTTCGAAAAGAGTAATTTCATTGCTGCCTAATTCTGTTCCTGCCGAGCAAGTCAATGAAACAGCCTCAGTGGAAGCATTTAACGATGCAACTGACGGATTTGTGTCTGGACTAAATATCACCAAAAAAGCTGTCGACAATTCTGGAGGCATTCTTTTAACAGAAGCCGAATTGGTTGTTTCTGCTGGTCGCGGAATGAAGGGTCCTGAAAATTGGAATGTTGTTGAAGACCTCGCAAATATGCTTGGCGCGGCAACCGCTTGTAGCCGCCCAGTTTCTGATATCGGTTGGAGACCTCACCATGAACATGTTGGGCAAACCGGAATTGCTATCCGTCCAAATCTATACATTGCCATTGGAATTTCAGGGGCAATACAGCACTTGGCTGGGGTAAATGGATCGAAAGTTATCGTTGTAATTAACAAAGATTCTGAAGCGCCATTCTTTAAGGCTGCCGATTATGGCGTAGTTGGAGACGCAATGGAAGTCGTTCCAAAACTTACTGAAGCATTCCGTAAATTCAAATTGCAGAACGCTTAAATTTATTTACAACATTTCTGACGGAAGTTTCGTACTTTCAACAGATTGCTCATGAAGAAGATCAAGCTCGATATTTCGGGACTTTCATATAGTCAAACCCAAAGCGGAGCTTATGCTCTTGTTTTAGGTGAAAGTGGCGGTAAACGTAGGCTTCCAATAATTATTGGTGGTTTTGAAGCTCAGGCTATTGCCATTGAGCTCGAGAAAATGGCACCTACACGCCCACTCACGCACGACTTGTTTAAAGCATTTGCCGAATCATTTCAAATCACCGTTAAGGAAGTGATCATCTACAATTTGGTGGAAGGTATTTTTTATGCCAAATTGATTTGTCAACAAGATGGTGCAAACGATGTTGAAGTTGATGCACGAACCAGTGATGCCATTGCACTTGCTGTTCGGTTTAGATGCCCAATTTACACGTTCGAATTTATTCTGAGTTCGGCTGGAATTCTAATCGACGACGAAGCTTCGGGCACTTCAACAGGAAATGCAGATACAGAGATGGCTGCCGACGCTGGCTTAAGCAATGCCGTGGTTTCAGATTCAGGAGATGAATTAAGCAGAAAATCCAAAGAAGAGCTTAAAGAATTATTGAGATCTGCAATTGAAGAAGAAGCATACGAAAAGGCTGGTCGGATACGCGATGAGTTAGCTAAACGATAGTGATTTTTACCTCAATCTAGCTTCCAGCACTCGAATTTCTCTTCCTGGTGAAGAATATTCGTACAAAATCTTGTGAACGAATGTGCACACTGGTAAATCTAGTCCAAGTGTTTCGTTCATTTTCATCAGCGACTTCACTGCAAAGTAACCTTCGGCAACCATGTTCATTTCAAGTTGCGCCGATTTAACAGTGTACCCCTTCCCTATCATCTGTCCGAAAATTCTATTTCTCGAAAATTGAGAATATGCTGTAACCAACAAGTCGCCTAAATAAGCACTTTCGTTTGTATCACGATTTTCATTCGGAACTGCAGCATCTAAAAAACGTTTGATTTCCTGCATTGCATTGGCCACAAGAACAGCTTGAAAATTGTCGCCATAATTCATTCCACGCGTAATTCCAACTGCCAAAGAAATGATATTCTTCATAACTGTCGAATATTCAATTCCTTGCACATCGTTTTCGATAACATGCGTGTGAATGTATCTGCAATTCAACAAATGCCCCATTTTCCAAGCTGGCGGCATTGTGCTAGCGGAAATGGTTAAATAGGACTGGCGCTCCATGGCAACTTCTTCGGAGTGACAAGGCCCAGCGATGATTCCTATTTTATCTGCAGGAATACCAAACCGCTCTTGAAGAAAACTTGAAACCAATTGGTCTGTTTCTGGAATCATGCCCTTGATAGCGGAAAAGAACATCTTGTCTGCTAGGTCGGATGCTTGCAATCCTTGTAATGCTTCAGAAACATAGGCTGCCGGCAATGCAAGAATCACTAAATCAGATTGTTGTACAGCTTCACGAATGTCGTGCGTAGGCACAATCTTCAACAAGTCAAGGTCAATATCAGATAGATACTTAGGATTTCTAGCAAATTCTAAGATAAATCGAGTTTGTTCATCAGAACGCATCCACCAATTGATTTTCACTGGACCTTCGCTGAGAATCTTAACGATTGCAGTGGCCCAACTTCCCGCGCCAATAACGGCAACAGAAGGCATGTGTGGTGATGGTTGTTCGCTCATAGGAAACTATGCAAATTCTGCTGGTTGAAAAATTTCCTGCAATTTGGAAATGGTGAAGTTGATCTCCTCCAAGGTATTGTATTTACTGAACGAAAATCGAACATTGGCTCGTTTGGGATCCGCATTTAGTGCTTTCAGTACATGTGATCCAACATCAGACCCAGATGAACAAGCACTTCCACCCGATACTGCTATCCCATTGATATCCAGGCTAAACAATAACATTTCACCAACCGATGATGGCGGAAAACTCACATTTAAGACAGTGTACAATGAGTCATCTGAAACATCTCCGTTGTAGGTAACTCCTGGAATTACTTCGTTCAATCGACTGATCATATAGTTTTTCAAACCACGGATATGCGTTTCGTGATCCTCTAAATCGCGATATGCTACTTCAAGTGCTTTTGCCAAGCCAATAATTCCGTATAAATTCTCTGTACCGCCGCGCATGTTGCGTTCTTGAGCACCTCCGTATATGAATGGCGAAATCCCAGTTCCTGAACGAATAAAAATGAATCCAACGCCCTTCGGACCGTGAAATTTATGGGCTGCACAACTCAAAAAATCAACAGGAATTTCTTGCAAATCAATATTGAAATGCCCCATGGTTTGTACGGTGTCAGTATGGAAAATTCCATTATACTTCTTCACCAATTCGGCCACTTGTTTGAGGGGAATTCTGGTACCAATTTCATTGTTTGCATGCATCAAAGAAACCAAACTTCTTGGGTTGTTTTGAAGCAACTCTTCCAAATGCTCGAGATCGTTTATGCCTTTTTCATCCACCTTCACAATGCTCAACTTGATTTTTCCTTGGTGAGCAAGCGCTTCTAAAGTGTGAAGTACCGCGTGATGCTCTGTTGGTGAAGTGATTGCATGGGTGATTCCAAGATCAGCGATAGTTCTTGTGAGTGCCATATTGTTGGCCTCAGTTCCACCGGATGTAAAGAAAATTTCTGCTGGCGCCACATTCATCAATGTAGCTATGGCTTTTCTAGATTTTTCGATGGCTGCTCGTGTAACTCTTCCATAGGAATGGATAGAAGAAGGATTTCCAAAATGCTCGCGCATGTATGGAAGCATCGCTTCAATCACTTCATCGTCAAGTCGCGTAGTCGCTGCGTTATCGAGATAAATTGGCATATAGATGGTTTGGTTTGGGATCAGGAATTGAGCATCATTTCGGAGGTAAACTCCTTGATATCGAGGATGATTTTGTTTGCCAAGTTGTTTGCAGTGGCCATATTATCAGCCTCGCTATAAATTCGAATGATGGGTTCTGTATTTGATTTTCGAAGGTGCACCCATTGGTGATCGAATTCAATTTTCACTCCATCGATGGTGTTGATTGGTTGCTTGGCGTATTTGGCTTGAACGCGGTTCAACACTTCATCAACATTGATTTCGGGTGTGAGTTCAACCTTATTTTTTGAAATGAAATAGTTTGGATAAGTAGCCCTGAGCATCGAAACTGACTTACCAAATTTGGCTAAATGGGTAAGAAACAAAGCGATTCCAACCAATGCATCGCGACCGTAATGCAGTTCAGGATAAATGATTCCACCATTTCCTTCGCCTCCGATAATAGCTTGATTGGCCTTCATCATGTCTACCACATTTACCTCTCCAACAGCTGACGCAAAATATTGATTACCATTTGATTCTGTAACTTCACGTAATGCTCTTGTTGAACTCAAATTTGATACGGTGTTCCCTGGAGTATGCTTTAATACGTAATCAGCAACTGCCACCAAGGTATATTCTTCGCCAAACATTTCACCGTCTTCGCAAACCAAGGCCAAACGATCTACATCAGGATCCACGGAAATGCCAAGATGAGATTTCGTTTTTACAACCGCCTCACTTAAATCTCGAAGATGTTCAGGTAGCGGTTCTGGATTGTGTGGGAAATGGCCATCAGGCGTGCAATAAAGCTCAGTAACATGCTCAACACCAAGGGCTTTCAACAGCATCGGAACCACAATTCCACCAGTTGAATTTACAGCATCCACAACTACTTTAAAATTTGCCTTGGCAATGGCATCTTTGTCCACCAAAGGTAAATTCAACACCATATCGATGTGCTTGGCCATGTAACCGTCCATTGGAATGTATTTGCCCAAATCGTTCACATCGGCATATTGAAAATCTTCACTATCAGCGATATTCAGTACAGTTTGACCATCTTCGGCTGAAATAAATTCGCCTTTTTCATTGAGTAGTTTCAATGCATTCCATTGTTTTGGATTGTGGCTAGCCGTAAGGATGATTCCAGCATGTGCTTTTTCGGCTGCCACTGCAACTTCAACCGTTGGTGTAGTGCTTAATCCAAGATCGATCACATCGATTCCCATTCCTTGAAGTGTACCTACAACCAGATTGGTGAACATTTCGCCTGAAATTCGTGCATCTCTTCCAATCACAATCCGAAGCTTCTCTTTTGGTTGCCGTGCTTTAACCCAGGTGGCAAATGCGGAAGTAAACTTCACAATATCAACCGGCGAGAGCCCTTCACCAGGCTTTCCACCAATCGTTCCTCTAATTCCTGAAATGGATTTGATCAATGACATGTTTTCTTTTTTTTCTTGAATGAAGGTGCTAAAAACTTATGCTTTTATATGGAATCGTTTGAGCGTGTGGGTTTCATGTTCAATTGCCTTAAATATTTCAGGGCGAACATTTACGAGCGGCAATCTTACATTTTCTTCACAAATCCCCAACACTTTTAATGCGGCTTTGATTCCTCCCGGACTACCATCAGCAAACATCAACCGTGTAAATTCGAGCATTGCGTTGTGAATTGGAAGTGCGTCTTGAATTCTATTTTCCATGCAAAATTGAACCATTGTGGAAAAATGTTGTGGAAACGCGTTGGCAACTACCGAAATCACTCCATCTCCGCCAGCGGCGAGGATAGGCAAAGTGAGCGCATCGTCGCCAGAAATTACCAAGAAGTTCTTTGGCTTGTTGCGAATGATGTTCATGATTTGCTCCATATTTCCTGAAGCTTCTTTGATGCCGGCGATGTTTTTACATTCTTCAGCAATACGCAAAGTTGTGTCGGCAGTCATGTTGGCACCTGTTCTACCAGGAACATTGTAAAGCATCAACGGGCGCGGAGCAACATTCGACAATACTTCGTAATGACGGAAAATGCCTTCTTGCGTTGGCTTGTTGTAATAAGGTGAAACAGAGAGAATACCGTCGATCCCAGTAAAATCGAACGACTTCATTTTTTGTTCTAAAGCGGCGGTGTTATTTCCGCCCATCCCGACCATAATTGCACATCGTTTGGCATTCTGATCTATCACTGTATCAATCACTAAGCGTTGTTCGGCATCGTTCAGCGTTACCGATTCTCCTGTGGTTCCTAAAACAACGATATTGTCGATACCATTTTCTGCCAAATGATCTACCAAACGTCTTAGAGCCTGAATGTCAGGACTTCCAGTTACATCAAACGGCGTAATAATGGCTACTCCGGTTCCGCTGAGCGCTCTGCTTTCTTTCATTGTTAATTTTGCTGAGATAATGAATGATTGTGTATGCAAACGACTTAATATCAGCTTCTTTATCGAGGTGAAAGGTTAGATCGTAGCAAAATGAAACAGCGCTGTTGGCTCGACCAATCTTAAGGCCTGCTTTGGAAACTGCAGCAATGTAATCTAAGGGATGAAAATCTTCGAGTGTTAGATTGATCAGGATATCGAACGGTTCTTTGATGAAATTTTCGACCACTGCGCCAGATGGTTTTTTCATCCAGTTTAGTTGATCTTTAAAGAAATAGTCGCTTTCTGGTCTTGCCAAAGGATGAAACGTAACTTCTTTAAAATCAACATATCCAAGTGAAACAGGATTCTTCTCATGACTTTTCAGGTCACGAAAAAATTCCCGAACTATTTCGAATGTTGTTTTATCGGTAGCATCATACAAAATCCCAATCGATGCATTTCTATGAATGTCGGGATCTTTTCGAACACGCTCAACTTTTGAGGCATCCTTCTTTAAATGGTAATTTGCGTAAGTGTTCTTCAGTTTTTCAATCATCTTCAGGAAATCATTTCTACAAATTCCTGTTCGGAAATCACGGCAACATTAAGCTTTTCAGCTTTCTTCCTTTTCTCTGGTCCCATCTTTTCGCCTGCTACTAAATAACTGGTTGAAGCAGAAACACCCGACAAAACTTTGCCACCGTTCTCTTCGATCTTCTTTTTGAGTTCGTCACGCGAAAATAAGCTAAATACACCTGAAACTACAAAGCTTTTTCCTTCCAAAAGATTGCTTTTCGGTTTATATGCTTCTTCATCCAATTGAAATTGCAAACCAGCTGATTTTAAACGATCTAGAAGTAATTGATTGTTTTGATTGCCAAAAAAACCTTGTACCGATTTCGCAATGATCTCTCCAATTTCTTCTGCTTCCAGCAGGGATTGCACATCAGCATGCGCAATTGCATGTATGTTTCGGAAGTGCAAAGCCAGTTTTTTAGCCACTGTTTCGCCAACATATCGAATCCCGATCGCAAACAATACTCTTTCAAAAGGGATTAGTTTTGAAGCTTCGATACCTTCGATGATATTTCTTGTGCTTTGCTCCTTAAAGCCTTCTAATTGAATGATTTGCTCGAATTTCAAATCATACAGATCGGCAACATTGCTCACTAAGCCTTCTCGCACCAACAATTCGATGGTTTTTTCTCCCATACTATTGATATCCATGGCCTTGCGACTCACGAAATGAGAAATCCTGCCAGTGAGTTGTGGCGGACAAGTGGCATCGTTCGGACAATAATGATTTGCTTCTCCTTCATGGCGGATAAGCTCGGTTCCACATTCGGGACAGTGCGTGATGTATTGATGAGGCTCGCTGAACAGATCTCGCATAGAAGCTTCTACAGCAACAACCTTCGGGATGATTTCACCACCTTTTTCTACATATACTGTGTCACCCTCGCGGATGTCCATTTCGGCAATAAAATCTGCATTGTGCAAGGATGCACGCTTCACAGTGGTGCCTGCAAGAAATACGGCTCGCAGATTCGCTACAGGTGTAATGGATCCAGTTCTTCCTACCTGGTAGGTTATTTTATCGAGAATGGTTTTAGCTTGGCGCGCTTTGAATTTATATGCAATCGCCCAACGCGGAGATTTAGCAGTACTGCCGAGTACACGTTGAACAGCATACTCGTTCACTTTCACAACGATGCCATCAATATCGAATGGTAATTGATCGCGATCTACATCCCATTTGTTGATGAAAGCATAAACTTCATCCAGATTGGCGCACTGTTTTGAAAATTCAGAAACCTTGAATCCCCATTGCTTCGCAAGCATAAGGTTGTCGTAATGACTTTCTGTTCCAGGGAAATCGCCCATCATGGCATACATGAAACAATCGAGTTTCCGTTTTGCCACCTCTGCGCTTTCTTGCATTTTGATACTTCCAGCGGCAGCATTTCGAGGATTCTTGAAGAGCTTTTCAGCGACCTGTTCTTCGTCATAACCCAAATCTTCTAATTCGGCGCGTCGATTTTTATTGAGGCTTTCGAAGCTTTTCAGCGGCATGAAAATCTCGCCGCGAATTTCAAATTGATCAGGAAATCCTGAGCCTTGAAGCTTTAATGGAATCGACTGGATGGTCTTAATATTCGCGGTAACCTCATCGCCCTGCACACCATCTCCGCGGGTAACCGCTTTAGTAAATAGACCTTGTTCATATTGAAGTCCGATAGCCACACCGTCAAACTTCAATTCACAAACATAGCTAAACGATTGATTAACAGACTTTCGAATTCGTTGATCGAACTCTTCAAGATCTTCTCTTGAATATGAATTTGAAAGCGACAGGAAAGGAAAATCGTGAGCAACGGTTTTGAAATTACGGGTAACCTCCCCACCTACCCTTAATGTTGGTGAATCGGGCTGCTGAAACTCTGGAAACTGATTTTCCAGTAGCTGCAACTCGGCTAAAAGTTGATCAAATTCAAGATCAGATATACTGGGTGCTGCCTGCTGATAGTATAAAAAATTATGGTGGTTCAGCGATTTTACCAAGTAATTGATTCTTGCTGCTGCTTCTTCAGAATTCATGCTTCAAACGTATGGAATTCCGCGCTTTTAATTGGCAGGATGAAGGCTCTTTTTTAGTACGTTTGCAGCCAAAATTCTCCCGAAATCATGCAAGAAGTAGTCATCGTATCAGCCGTAAGAACTCCGATCGGAAGCTTCAACGGTTCATTAGCCTCTTTATCAGCAACTCAGCTCGGAGCTGCAGCCATTAAAGGCGCAGTAGATCGTGCTGGCATTCAGCCCGATCAAGTGCAAGAAGTTTTTATGGGCAATGTATTGTCGGCCAACCTTGGCCAAGCACCTGCAACCCAAGCCGCAATCTTTGCTGGACTCCCACAAAATATTCCATCGACTACAATTAATAAAGTATGCGCTTCAGCAATGAAAGCTGTAATGCTTGGTGCTCAGTCTATTATGGCTGGAGCTAACGATATTGTAATTGCTGGCGGAATGGAATCGATGAGTAATGTTCCGTTTTACCTAGACAAAGCCCGCAATGGTTACCGTTTGGGCCATGGTCAAATTACAGATGGCTTGGTGAAAGATGGCTTGTGGGATGTTTATAAAAACTACCATATGGGTAACGCTGCCGAATTGTGTTCGCGCGAAAATAATGTGAGCAGAGAAGACCAAGATGCCTACGCAATCAACTCTTACAAGCGTTCTGCAGCAGCTGTTGAAGCAGGAAAATTCAAAAATGAAATCGTTCCAGTTGTTATTCCTCAAAGAAAAGGCGATCCAATTGTGGTTTCGGAAGATGAAGAATACAAAAACATTAAATTCGATAAAGTGCCAACCTTGTCGCCCGTTTTCGACAAAGAAGGAACAGTTACAGCTGCTAATGCGTCAACCTTGAACGATGGCGCGGTTGCATTGGTTTTGATGAGTGCTACAAAAGCTGCAGAGCTAGGTTTGAAGCCTTTGGCTGCTATTCGTGGCTTTGCGGATGCTCAACAGGCTCCAGAATATTTCACAACTGCACCAGCTAAGGCGATTCCATTGGCGATTGCTAAAGCAGGATTGAAGCCAGAAGACATCGGTTTTTACGAAATTAACGAAGCATTTTCTGTGGTTGCGATTGCGAACAACAAGTTGCTTGGATTGGATCCCAACAGCGTAAATGTGAATGGTGGCGCAGTAGCTTTAGGTCATCCGCTTGGAACATCAGGAGCTAGAATTATTGCTACTTTGATCAATGTTCTTGAACAAAACAGCAGCCGTTATGGTGTAGCAGGAATTTGCAATGGCGGAGGCGGAGCTTCTGCAATAGTGATCGAAAAACTTTAATTTTCTCAAAGGTCTGATGCGGTTGCAAAACTTCATCAGACCTTATAATCCGATACTTTATGGAATTCAGTCATGGCATCTGCAACCTCAGTGTTGTGCCTTGTCGTTCTGAACCGAGCGACAAAAGTGAAATGATCACCCAATTGTTGTTTGGTGAATTTTTCAGTGTCCTCAAGCAAATGGGCAACTGGATTTATATTCGATCTGGTGTAGATGCTTATGAAGGTTGGATTGACGTAAAGCAGTTTCAGCCTATTTCGGCGGAAACATATGAAGAGCTCGAGCAAACCGAGTTCGTGTGCAGTACCGATTCTATTTCGGTGATTGAGAATGTGGAGAAAGGAAGCTTCTTTCCAATTGTAATGGGATCAATATTACCATATTACGAAGGTTCAAATTGTAATTTGGAAGGTTATGAATATGCTTTCGACGGCAGAACAACGAAAACAGCGCCGGCATCAAAGTCGGAATGCATGGTTGAACATGCTTATGCGTTTCTGAATGCACCATACTTGTGGGGAGGAAAATCGCCGTTAGGAATTGATTGTTCTGGATTTACACAGTTGGTTGCACGTAGCGCAGGAATAAAATTGATGCGTGATGCTTATCAACAAGCAGAACAGGGCGTTACCCTTGGATTTATCGAAGAAGCAGATGCTGGCGATTTGGTATTTTTCGACAATGAGGACGGCCGTATCATCCATGTAGGCGTGCTGATTAATTCGAGGGAAATTATCCACGCAAGTGGGAAAGTTAGAATCGATAAAATTGATCATCAAGGCATTTACAATGAAGAACTTGGGAAGTACACCCATACATTGCGATTGATCAAACGGATTCTTTAATGTTGATGTTTAAGCAAGAATAAAACGTCAAATTAACAATCACTTCTTGGTTACTGAACATGATGATTGAAGAATTGTAGCAACTTGCATCGAAAAATAGGAAATGAATAATATAAAACGTGTTGCTGTTTTTTGCGGTGCCTCATCGGGCAATAATCCCGTGTACATTGAAGTTGCCGATTATGTTGGAAGGTTATTGGCTCAGCAAAATATTGAACTGGTTTATGGCGGCGGAAATGTTGGTTTGATGGGCGTTGTTGCCGATGCCGTAATGCAATCGGGAGGAAAAGTGATTGGTGTTATTCCTGATTTTTTGTATGATATGGAAGTTGGGCATGATGGAATTACCGAATTGATCAAGGTTAAATCGATGCATGAACGAAAATGGAAAATGCACGAGCTTTCGGATGCTGTAATCACATTGCCTGGTGGTTTCGGAACTATGGAAGAAATTTTCGAAATGCTTACTTGGGCGCAACTTAATCTTCATTCCAAGCCGATCGGTATTTTAAATACGAATGGCTTTTATGATGGGCTGTTGCAGCAAGCTGATCATATGATGCAGGAAGGATTTTTAAAACCAGCCTACCGGAAGATGTTGATCAATTCAACATCGGCTGATGAATTATTAAAACTGTTGCTGGAAAGCAGAATGCCGTTGGTAAATTCAACTTTATCAGAAAGCCAAACCTAGCCTTGGTATCAGTTAAATACATTACTTTGTCGTTCATAATCTTATAGAAATCATGAACGACGCACATTTACACCTACTATTTAACCATTTCCCAATTGTAGGCAGTTTTATAAGTTTAGCCGTACTTGGAATCGGCTTTATCCTTAAGAATTCTACCGTTAAAAAAGTTGGATTAGGAATCTTGATTTTTTGCGCAGTGATGACATTGCCAGCTTTCTTCACCGGTGAAGGAGCAGAGGAAATTGTAGAAGAATATCCAGGAATTAGCCATGATGTAATTCATGAGCACGAAGAAGTAGCTGAATTAGCACTTTGGATTGGAATTTTCGCTGGAATTTTCGCAGCTTTTGCTTTGTACTTCGAAGTTGTAGGTCACAAACTAGCTCGACTTTTCACCTTGCTGACATTGTTGATCAATCTTGGTTGTTTTGTCGCAATGGCTAGAGTAGGAAATACAGGTGGAGAAATCAGACATCCTGAAATTTCAGGCAAAGCAGCTCCCACAAGTGAATCCTCTTCCGAAGAAGAACACGAATAAGCACTTTTTAAGGCTGGTTGATCTTTTGGTATTTCGTATTGTTGGTAGGATCTAATTCTCCAAGAATTTGCAAAACAGTAGCCTTTTCTTGGGTACTTCCTTGTTTAAATATATTGACCAACTCATCCGCCTTGGCGTTGAAAAAAATCTGCTGATTGTAGGACGCAGGACGTTGCTTATTAACCTCTTGAAGTTTAGTAAGTGCTTCTAAAACTGCAGCGCGGCCAATGTCCATTTTGTTGTACATGTTATCAATGCCCAAACGGTGGTATTTATAATTTGCTTCACGCATGGGCTTGAAAATCGGATTCATGTAGTTTTCTGCAAACCAAAAACGATTTCTCGGAGGTATATCGCTTGCCTTCCAACCCTTCGCTCCATCTTGCTGAGCATTTTGCACCACTTGTTGGGCTTTCTGCCAATATGGTGTTCCACCTTCAAGTGCATAGGAATCGTAATCCATAGCGAGAATTACATATGCGTAGTAGCCCAGAAGACTTGATAAACCAGAAATGAAGGCGTTGTCGGCAAACTCAATTGGTTGGTATTCAAGATAACGGAACTGCACATTGTCGTCTTGAAAATTGAGCAATACAGAACCATAATTGGTGTTGAATGCTGTTCGCCTCACCTGTATTTGCAGCGAACCAGACATATCATCGGGTTGATTGTACTTTGTGATATTAAATGTTAGAATGCATTCGATTCTCTCGTCTCGTTTAAACTGATCGTTGCTCCATTTAGTGTTGTTCATGAACTCTCGAATGGCAGTTTCGAGTGTGGTAAAAATTCTTTTGTCGCTGAGTTGAACTTGTTGCGACAAAACCGAAACCCTGCAATTCAATTCCTGAGCATCAGCATAACAAGATAAAATCGATAGCAGAGAGAGGAAAAATATTTTACGCATGATTAAACAGTTGGTCGAGGTAATTGGCAATTTCTTTGGCGGCTTGCGCTTTGGTTTGCTTTTCGAAAGATAGCCAACCAGATTGTTTTCCAAAAATTTCGATTGTATTAAAATCGTTTCCAAAAACTTGGTTGTCTTGCGAAAGCTCGTTTAGAACGATGAAATCGAGATTTTTATTTTTCACTTTCAATTCAGCATTTGTTCTTCCATCATTTGTTTCAAGAGCAAAGCCCGCAACAATCTGGTGGGATCCTTTTTTTGCCGCTAAAGTTTGAAGAATATCGGTAGTATTTTCAAGGAGAATCTCGGAAGTCGTATTTGTTTTTTTGATTTTTTCTGAGGCCGGATTCATTGGTTTGAAATCAGCCACTGCTGCGGTCATGATTGCCGCGTTCACATTTGGGAAGACCAACTCAGCGGCTTGCAGCATTTCTTCAGCAGTTTGCACCTTCATCACTTGGATATTTGGATGCTTTGCAGAAATAGAAACAGGCCCAGACACCAATGTGATTTTTGCTCCACGGTTTGCTAATTCTTCTGCTAAAGCATAGCCCATTTTACCAGATGAGTGGTTAGAGATATATCGAACAGGATCGATCATTTCTCTTGTTGGGCCAGCTGTAATCAAGATGTGCTTGTCGTGCATTTGCCTTGAAAGATTGAAAAATGCTTCAAGGTGCTTAACAATTTCCTCAGGTTCAGCCATTCTCCCCTCACCTACCAAACCGCTGGCTAACTCGCCAGATGCAGGCTCGATAATAAAGTTGCCATAACTACGAAGTGAGTATATATTCTTCTGCGTAGATGGATGTCTCCACATGTCCAGGTCCATGGCAGGTGAGAAAAATACCGGGCATCGAGCAGAAAGGTAAACAGCAGCCATGAGGTTATGGCATTGACCGTTGGCACAACTCGCTATCATATTAGCACTTGCAGGCGCCATAACCATCACATCAGCCCAAAGTCCGAGTTCTACATGATTTACCCATTCGCCTTGTGGACCAAGCGTAAATGATGAGTGTACCGGATTTTTAGAAAGAGTGCTGAGGGTGAGTGGAGTGATGAAATCTTTGGCCGAATCGGACATAACAATGCGCACCTCTGCACCAGCCTTCACGAGAAGACGGGTCAGAAGTGCGCTTTTATAAGCTGCGATGCTTCCGGTAACGGCCAGAATAATTTTCTTCCGGAAGAGCATGCTGGAGAGATTTACTTCTCTGTGTTGGTTTCTTTCGCAGGGTTGCGGAAGTAAACCTTGCCATCTTGGAATTCGCTGATTGCTACCAAGGTTGGCTTAGGAAGTCTTTCGTAGTGACGTGAAATTTCGATTTGCTCGCGGTTCTCGAAAATTTCTTCGAGGTTATCGCTAGAAGTTGCAAATTCTGCAAGTTTAGAATTAAGCTCTTCTTTCACATTTACACCAATTTGATTTGCACGTTTTGCAACGATTGAAATCGATTCGTAAATGTTCCCTGTGATGCTCTCCATGTGACGAAGGTCGCGGGTTACTGTAGTGTTTTCTACTGCCATGGTTTGTATTGCAGAATGAAATTATTTGATGTACTCGTTATACCGAATCAGTGCTTTGTCGTAAACCTCCTTGGCTTGCTCAGCATACTTTCCGGCTGCGAATTTATTAATAAATGCGTTATAATCGTCGATTGTTGATTTATAACGCTCCATTTTTTTACTATCCACACTATTCTCCGCCAGCAAATAGTTGGCTCTCACCACGGTAAACATGGCTTCTTCCTTGAATTGGGAGTTTGGATAATCGGCCAACATATTCTTCAAAGACATCGATGCAGCTTTATAATCCATCATTTTAAAGTATAACATAGCTGCTTCGAACGCTTTTCTTTCAAGCTTAGCTCTAAGTTTATCGATCAATTCGTTGCACTCTTGAATTCTGGTGCTGTTAGGATATTGATTGATGAACAATTGCATTTCTTGAATCGCCTTGATGCTATTGCTCTGATCTAATGTGTAATCAGGAGAACCCAAATAAAAGCAGTAAGCGTTCATATATGCTGCTTCTTCTGCTTTCGGACTAGTTGGGTAAGTTTTAGCGAATTGCTGGAAATGATATCCTGCCGAAATCAAGTCGTCGAGGTAATAATTGCAGTAACAATAATAAAAATACATGTCTTCTGCATTAACGGTTCCTCGAGTAACAGCAACCAGTTCCTCGAAAAGTGGATAGGCTCGCTGATAATCTTTCTTATTGTATAGCTCTACAGCGGTTTTCTGCTTTAGCGAATAATCGGTACTCTTTAAAACTTTGTTGTAATTGCTGCACGAAACGAACACAATCAACAGTAAAAACCAAAGTCCTGAGTGGCGGTTGAATTTTAACATTGCGCAAAAATAACGATTCAATTGGTTATTCATTGTTTAATCTATTGATTCCCATCAACAATGTATTGCTGAAAAATCAATAGAATTTTTGATTCAAGCGAATGCAAAAGATGTTCATTTTGTTACCTTTGCCCTGTTTTTACTGCAATCACAAACTTTTTATGGATTTATTTGAAAAGTTAAAACTTAATCGCGGACCGCTAGGATCCTACGCGAAAGAAGTTCACGGATATTTTACTTTCCCTAAACTTGAAGGGGAAATCGGCCCTCGGATGATTTTCCAAGGCAAAGAAAGACTCAATTGGAGCCTCAATAACTACATTGGTTTAGCAAACCATCCAGAAGTGCGCAAGGCAGATGCCGATGCTGCTGCTGAATTCGGAATGGCTTATCCAATGGGAGCGCGCATGATGTCGGGAAATTCGAATTACCACGAACAACTTGAGCGCGAATTGGCAGATTTCGAAAAGAAAGAAGATGCCATCTTGATGAACTTTGGATACCAAGGTATCATGTCGGCAATTGATGCATTGGTTGATCGTCACGATGTAATTGTGTACGATTCCGAATCGCACGCCTGCATTATCGATGGTGTTCGTTTGCACATGGGTAAGCGTTTTGTTTATCCTCATAACGACATCAAAAATCTTGAAACCCAATTGGAGCGCGCTACCAAGCTAGTTTCAGAAACCAATGGAGCTATTTTAGTCATTACTGAAGGCGTTTTCGGAATGTCTGGCGACCAAGGTAAATTGGCCGAAATCGTTGAACTGAAGAAGAAATTCCAGTTCCGTTTGTTGGTTGATGATGCACACGGTTTCGGTACGATGGGAAAAACTGGTGCTGGCGTTCCTGAGGAGCAAAATTGCATGGATGGTATCGATATCTATTTCGGAACATTTGCAAAATCGATGGCTAGTATTGGCGCATTTATCGCTGCTGATGCACAAGTAATCGAATATCTTCGTTACAATACCCGTTCGCAAATCTTCGCCAAAGCATTGCCAATGCCGCTGGTAATTGGTGCCATAAAGCGTTTGGAATTGCTAAGAACTCGCCCTGAGCTGAAAGACAATTTGTGGAAAATTGTACACGCACTTCAATCCAAATTGCGTGAAGCGGGCTTTAATCTAGGTAAAACACAATCGCCAGTAACTCCAGTTTTCCTTAACGGTTCTATTCCTGAAGCTGCCAATTTGATTTATGACCTCCGCGAAAATTTCAATATTTTCTGTTCAATGGTTGTTTATCCTGTTGTTCCTAAAGGAGTGATTATGCTTCGCTTGATTCCTACTTCAGTGCACACAATGGAAGATGTTGAATACACAATCGACGCATTCAAAGCCATTAGCGGAAAACTTCGTGCTGGTGAATACGAACGCGCTATGGAAAAGGTACTCTAAATCCTAAATTGATCAATTTTATAGGCAGTCGGACACCATCTGACTGCCTTTTTTATTTACCGCAATATTGATTAGGTTCGCAGCTGTTAGCCGCACAAATAAACGCAATCATGCAGTTCCTTCAAATCGCGCTTTTCATGTTTTGGTTTGCAGCGGCCATCGTGTTGCTGAAGAAATTGCCGGTTTTTCGTGAATCTGGTTTGCGAACGCGCTTTCTTGTTTGGTTGTTTACATTAAAATGGATTGCAGGAACAGCACTAATTTTAATTTATACCTATTATTATCCTGATCGCCATACAGCCGACATTTATAAATATTACGACGATGCAGTGGTCATTAACAGCGCGTTGTTCAACGATCCGTCTGCGTATTTGCAACTCATTAGCGGCATTAACGACCAATCAAATAATTGTTTGCCATATTTAAAACAAATGAGCAATTGGGCGCCACATAGCGAACAATGGCTAGCTTACGCTCAAACTGGCGATTACAACTATTTTCTTTCAAATCGCTTAATCACCAGATTACATGCAGTTTTGATGCCTTTATCACAGGGCTTTATTTACACGCATGGCATATTTTTCAACCTCTTTTCGATGCTCGGCTTGGTGATGTTTTATCGTTTAGCTAAAGCGAAATTAAATTTGTCATTCCCAGCATTGCTTCTTTTCTGCTTCTTGCCTTCTACCCTACTTTGGTGCTCAGGTTTGTTAAAAGATTGCCTAGTGTTTTCGGCGGTTTGTATCTTTTTTTATGCAGTATTTTCAGAGCGTAAACTGATGCTTCTTTGGGTTCGCTATGCAACAATTTTGTGCACGATTTTCTTGCTTTTATACACTAAATTCTACGTTGTTGCAGCCCTCGTTTTGCCGGTGATTTGGCATCTTGTACACACTAAGTTATTCAAAAGAAGAAATCGATATTCCTTGCTTGCATTTTCCTTAGGCGGAATGTTATTTGTAATTTCTCCGTTGTTCAATCGCACCGTACAAATTCTCAGTGGAAAGCGCGAAGAAGCCCTTAAAGCAGCGGTGTTTGGAGATGCTCGTCACCAAAGTTTTTATCACAATATCGAACCGTCTTTTCAAGCGATTATTCAAGAAACACCAATTGCTTTGTATGACGCATTCTGCTTTCCAATGCCTTGGCAATCTGGCGGTTCCCCATTCATTTTACTGGCTTCATTGGAACACTTTTTACCAATCTTGTTGCTCTTCATTTTGTTTTTTGGAATAAAACGAGATCAAATAAGCAGTCTCGAATTCGGCCTATTTTTATATGGTATTTCACTTGCATTCATTATTGGCTTCACAACACCAGTAACGGGCGGTTTGGTGCGTTATAAAACAGCATTTTTTCCATTCGTGTTGATTTTAATCGCTAACCGAAGCAGCTATTTAAGCGGTTTGGAAACCAGCAAGTTAGTTTTGAAAATCAGCAATTTAGTGTTCAATAAAAACTCAAATTAACTTATAAGGTTTAAGAGTTTTATTACTTCAATTTGAGCGCGCCCCTCTGGGTCACGTGCTTGTCCATAGTTTTTCCGTTTCGCTTCGCTGCTCGTAAAAAGCTATTTGCCTCGCCCGTTCGCGCATGCATTTCAGTATGATGGTTGACCGCGACAAACATGTAAAATTCGGTGCACTAAAAATGCATTTAGCTACTCAATCAGCTTTAAAGTTTCGTGTTTTCAATCATCGTTCAATTCGGTTTTCAATTAAACTAAATGCCTTGAATTGATCATTCAGTGTCGCCGGAGATTGATTTCACTGGCGGTCTGTCGATAAAATGGTACATCGATCCTACTTATTGGATTTCTTCACAAAAAATGCAACTCGATTTTTTGTGAAATTAACGTGTCGCTTTGCACATTGAAACTACTTGTGAACTCGATTTCCTCATTGTTACCTCAAAAAATCACATAGAGATACATCAGAACGATTTTAAAATCATTTATACAACATTCACATAAACAGATAATTAAGCGGAAATATTATTTTTCATTCACAAAATATTAAACGAAACGCAACAAATCTTACATCACTTAAGTATACCTCATCAAACCCTAACCTAAACAACCTAACATGTACCAGAAGATCTTTTCGTCAAGTTAATTTGATTTCCATCCGAACATCTTTCTTCAAAGAATAAAGTTCGCAGTCAACCTTAAATTATTCAGGCATTTACAAAAAAAATGTATTACGATAATCTCGTAACCTGAAATCCTTTTTTCAAATTTTAAAACTCAAATCCTAACCAAATACTAATTCTATGAATCACAATTCTTCCTTGAACTCCCTTGGATGCTTTCAAGCTTTTGGAAAGTTGAGAAATTGGACGACAGCAATGCTGTTGGTTCTGATTTCCTCAATTTTTAATTTGGCAGAAGCTCAAACTGTTCCTTCGCGCAGAACAGAGCAACGAGAAACTTCACAAAAGCCAAAGCCTAATTTAAAGGCAATCTATTCAGCACCAGATCAGTTAAATGTACCAAAAGGTATGACTGAAGCTCAGGTGATGGCATTAATCAATCAGGCAGCACGTGCGGCTAAAGCAAATGTTAACCCTGTTGCTAATCCAAACATCCCCGAAAGTTTGCTTTGTCAAGACTTGAAGGTAATTTTTGTTTTAGATGAATCAGGCTCGATAAACTCAACAGAGGCAGCATTAGTTCGTGAAGGTGCTTTAGCACTTGCAAACGCATTGAATAATTCTGGTGCAGAGCTTCGTGTTGTGGAATTCAATACAACTTCTTCCATTATCAATTTAGGATCGCCAGTTGTTAATTCATCATTTCTAAGTTCTTTTTCAAATTATCTCAATGCTTCTTCAGGCGCGAGTTATCGTCCAGTTTCAAGTGGATCTTGCGTTGGATGGACCAATTGGGAAGATGCGCTTGACGATGTTCAAACTCTTGATGGTGATTTAGTAATATTTTTCACTGATGGGAATCCTACTGCTTACAATGTTGCTAGAGCCAATGGTTGTGCCAGTGGAACAGTAACAGTTGGATCAAATAGCAGCTACAATGCAACTTTGGCATTAGATCGTGCAATTACTGAAGCTAATGTAATTAAAGGCCAAGGCAAGCACATGTTTGTTGCGGCTGTTGGTTCTGATTTAAATCTTGACAATTGTATCGATATTTCTGGTTCCGACAATTTTGCAACCACAGGAAGTATCTTTACAGCCGATTATACTGTTGGTGGTTTCGAAACACTTGCTGCAAACTTAGCTGCAGCTGCAAACAGTATTTGTGGCACTGAATTAACCATCAACAAAACTGCATCTGCAACGGGTGTGTGTTCTGGCGAAACAGTTCAGTTCACAATTCAAGTTACTAATACTGGAGGCGATTACAACTTCACTGCGTTTAATGTGCAAATTGAGGATGTATTTCCTAACGGTTTTTCAAATATTGCATTTGTTGGTACTGCACCATCAGGAGCATCAATTACTGGAAACACGCTCACCTACAATCTTGCTTCTTTAGCTGCTAATGCATCTGTTTCTGTTACAGTTTCTGCAACTGTAGATGTGCCTCCAGGGAATTTCAACAACATCGCTACTGCAATTGCCGACAATGCCAACGAAGTGAGTGATAATGCTTCTGTGGTTTCTGGCTTTGCTACCGAAACTTTAACCATTTCAGAATGTTCACCAATCACAGTTAATGGTGTAGTTTACTCATCAACAGGATCATATACTCAACAACTTGTGAGCTCTGTTGGTTGCGATTCTATTTTAACAATCGACTTCACTTTAAAATCTGCAACAAATTCTTCAACAAATGTTACTGCTTGCGGATCTTACCCTTGGAATGGAACATCATATTATCAATCAGGTGTTTACACTTACAATACTACAAATGCAGCAGGCTGCGATTCTATTGCCACGTTGAATTTGACAGTAACACCAGTGCCTGATCAACCAGCAACTGCTTGTTATCAAGTTGCGACATTTAACCAGCAAACTTGTTCTTGGAGTGTTTCTGGTGAAATGCCAGATGCTCCAACAAATTTAGCTTGTTACGAAACTGCTTCTTTTGATGCCTTAAATTGCGAGTGGAATGTAATTGGTTCAATGCCAGCTGCTCCTTCAACTGCTTGTTACGAAACTGCTGCTTTCGATGCTTTAAATTGCGAGTGGAATGTAACTGGATCAATGCCAGCTGCACCTTCAACTGCTTGTTATGAAACTGCT
>CANHIS010000059.1 GCA_947460255.1 Bacteroidota bacterium | reverse complement strand
GTAAGGCATTAGGCCATGCAAGCCGCCTTCACGACCGAATCCGCTTTCGCGAAATCCTCCAAAAGGCGATGATGGGTCGAACTTATTGTAGGTATTCGCCCACACTACGCCCGCTTTGAGCTTTGTAGTCATGTTGAAGATTTTTGACCCTTTGTCGGTCCAAACGCCCGCACTCAAACCATATGGCGTATTGTTGGCTTTTTCGAGCACTTCTTCCACAGTTCTGAAGGTTTGAATAGCCAATACCGGACCGAAGATTTCTTCTTGAACTACGCGGTGGCTTTGCGATGTATGCAAAAATAACGTTGGTTTACAGAAGAATCCTTTTGATGGAATGCTGCAGTTAGGCTGGTAAATTTCGGCGCCTTCATTCACGCCAATTTTCAAATATTCGTTGATTCTCTTGAGTTGTTCCGATGAATTGATAGCACCGATGTCGGTGTTTTTATCCATTGGATCGCCTACAATCAGCGTCGACATTCGGTCTTTCAGTTTACGAATCACCTTATCTGCCACGCCTTCTTGCACAAACAATCGCGATCCTGCACAACATACGTGTCCTTGGTTAAAGAAGATGCCATTTACAATTCCTTCAACAGCTTGGTCGAGTGCGGCGTCTTCGAAAATGATATTTGCTGCTTTTCCACCCAATTCGAGCGTGAGCTTTTTGCTTGTTCCGGCGATGGCTTTTTGGATAAGCTTGCCTACATCGGTTGATCCAGTGAACGCGATTTTATCCACGTCTGGATGGTTTACAATGGCTGCACCTGTAGCACCAGCGCCTGTTACAATATTTACAACACCGGGTGGCAAGCCTGATTCTTCGATAATTTCAGCCAGTTTAAGTGCTGTGAGCGGAGTAGATTCGGCAGGCTTTAGAACTACTGTGTTGCCAGCTGCCAAAGCTGGAGCAATTTTCCAAGCAGCCATTAAAAGTGGAAAATTCCATGGAATGATTTGTCCAGCAACACCAAGTGATTCGGGAGTCTTTCCTGGAAATGCGTATTCCAATTTATCGGCCCAGCCAGCATAGTAGAAGAAATGATTGGCAGCCAAAGGAACATCCACATCCCGGCTTTCACGGATTGGTTTTCCTCCGTCCATCGATTCAATCACTGCAAATTCGCGGGCTCTTTCTTGTATTAATCGAGCGATTCGATAAATGTATTTTGCGCGTTCGCGGGATGGCATTTTCGACCATACATTCTCATATGCTGCACGAGCGGCTTTTACAGCTCTGTCAACATCTTCTGTTGTAGCATCAGCCACCTTCGCTAAAACTTGCTCAGTTGCCGGACTAACAGTATCGAAATATCCGCCCTTGGTTGGTTTTACCCATTGCCCATTGATGAACAGATCGTATTGCTTTTTTAGGCGGATGTGCCCGCTAGATTCTGGTGCAGGAGCATAACTGAGCGCTTTACTAAAATCCAATGATGGTTCGGCGGCCAATTGCTGTTGTTTTTTATCTTGTTTCTTCGACATGAGCTGTCAGGATTAATCGTTGGAGAAATAATTCAGACTTTGGTAAACGCCTGTTTGATCTTTGGCAAGTTGCATCAAGATGTCGTTTGCCAATTTTGATGCACCGAATCTGAACCAATCTGGATTCATCCAAGCCTCTCCTAGAGTTTCACGAACCATTACCAGGTAGTGAAGTGCAAGTTTTGATGTAGCAATTCCGCCGGCTGGCTTCATCCCAATCATCTTTCCAGTTTCGTAATAATAATCTCGAATGGCCTCTAGCATGACCAGTGTAACTGGCATGGTTGCGGCCGGTTGAATTTTACCAGTAGAAGTTTTGATGAAGTCGGCTCCAGCCAAAATTGCGATGTCGGATGCCTTACGCACATTGTCGAGAGTTGAAAGTTCACCAGTTTCCAGAATTACCTTAAGATGCGCCTTGCCACAAACATCTTTCACCGCAGCAATTTCATCGAAAACAAAATTGAACTCTCCTTGAAGGAACTTTCCTCTTGAAATCACCATATCGATTTCGTCGGCACCTTCATCAACTGCAAATCTGGTGTCGTCGAGTTTAACCTTCAGTGGGGCTAAACCGCTTGGGAAAGCTGTAGCAACTGCTGCAACTTTTATATTCGAACCTTTGAGCGCTTTTCGGGCTGTTCTCACCATGGTAGGGTACACGCAAACTGCTGCCACGGTTGGGATTCCAGCGAGAGCATCGTGCGGGTGCATAGCTTTGTAGCAGAGTTGTTTCACTTTGCCTTCGGAGTCTTTACCTTCAAGCGTTGTGAGGTCGATCATGCTGAGTGCCAGTTTGAGTCCGGCAACTTTTGTGTCGCCTTTGATGCTCCTGGTTTGGAAACGTGCGCAGCGTTCTTCGACTGAGATTTGGTCGATTGGTGGCGACATCGATGGATGGTAATTAGCAGGTTGATTACCCATTTGCGGATACAATTTAATCAAATGTACAAAAGAGAGGCTTTATCGCAGCTTGGCAGGTAAACGATAAAACACAGGCAAGGCAAAAAGACAGCCTAAAGCGTTGAAAATGAAATCGTAAATATCGGCGTAGCGGTCTGAATAAAATGAGCCTTGTAAAATTTCAATAATTCCGCCGTAAACGATACAACATAAAGTAATGCTAATAAGTCTTTTTTTATTGGTATTGGTTATCGCTAACCATCTCAGGTATAACAAATTCAGGGCAAAGAAAACGCCTAAATGAGCGACTTTGTCGAAATTAACAATGTCGACCTTGGGGAGATCTTTGCCCGGAAGTAATGTGAGAATTGAAATGGTGATAGTCCAGAGTAGGGCAGGACCTGCACGCCAAATCATTAATGCCCGATCAGAGCTTTGTAATCTGTAGCGTTGAGAAGGCCTTCGCGATTGTCGTCGGTGAGTTTTACTTTAATCATCCAACCATCTCCATAAGGATCAGAATTTACGGTTTCAGGTGATGATTCTAGACCGTCGTTAAATTCGATGATCTCACCAGTGATTGGCATGTAAAGATCAGAAACTGTTTTTACAGCTTCTACCGATCCGAAAATCTCACCTGTAGTAATGGTGTCACCAACAGTGTCGATTTCAACAAATACGATATCTCCAAGTTCGCCTTGAGCGAAATCTGTGATACCTACAGTTGCAACGTCGCCTTCAATTTTAACCCACTCGTGGTCTTTGGTATAGAAAAGATTTTCTGGAAAATTCATGTTAAAAATTTGATGCCCAAACGTACCAATTTTCAGTCAAATGAGACCATTAAAGCAAGAAAAAAAGCATGCAAGATTTCAATTCTTAACTTCAGCCGATTATTGGTTTAACGTGAACCTTAAACTTAATCCGAAATTGGTGTTTGAGTTCGGGAACTGGTTTGAAATGAATGGTTTGTTCATGATTCGATCGAAGAACAATCGCACCGTTACTTTTTGGTTGATTACATAATCGGCAGAAAACTTAATGGAAATATTTTGCTGACCAGCAGATAGGATAGGATCGAATACCGTTTGACCTTCAATAGGCACTCTACGAACAACCGTTTTGTTGGTTCGAACGGACACATCTGCGCGTAGGTTTAAATCGCTTTTGATTTTCTTTCCTGAACCTTGAATGGTGAATGGTAATTCGAAATTTTTCAAAATGTAACCAGTTCCAATAGTAATTTCTCGCCCGGTAACTTCGGTAATTTGAGAATTTTGGAGACTTAATGAAAGATCGCGCGAACGACGGAATTCAACCTTTGTAATTAAGCTATTCTTCCATGTCATGTCGACATTTAGCAGTGGGCCAAACTGTTCCGAAATGGAAGCCATCAAAACGTTCAATTGCGGAATTACGTTTCCTGTTGGGTCGACTGCTTCAGGATTTTGGAGTGCTAAAAGGTTCGTAGTGAAGGATCCAACATTGAAGGTCGATCTAAAACCATGTCCTAAGGATATCGACTTGAAGTATTTTTTGAAGAACGGTATCTTGGTTAAGCCATCATAAGTAATTCTCCAGTTTGGTTTCGGAATCCTTTGAAACAGTGATAGATCTTGCTGTGAAGGGTCATTACCAGTGTATGTCGCGATGAACGACAAGAGCAATACATCTTGTTGCGTTGATCCATACCCTGTTGGATAACCAGTAAGAGGATCAATTGAACTACCGCTTAATCGAGAGGCAATTGCTTTTCTATTGCTCAAGAAATTGTCGAATTCGCCGGAGGAGTGCAGTTTGTTATCTAAACGGCCAAACGCAGTTCCCCAAGTGTTGGTCGAGATTGAGAATGTTCCTGTTCTGAGTGTACTTACCTCTTCAAACGCATCAGAATTTGCGTTGTATTTATAGATGGTGGTGAAGTTCTCAGAGTAGTTTCGGTTTGCATTTAAGGTAATTCTCATTCCTGGAAGCGGCTCAACCGTAGCATTCCAAGTTAGATTTCGAGCAAGTGTTTTTGTAAATGCGTTGTTAAATGTAGTATCGCGAGTTAATGCACCACGCTCAACCATTAATGAACGAATATCACGCTGACTTCCAAATAAGAAACCAGTTGTAGGTGTTCCAGTTCTCCAATCGCGACCAACATACTGACTAGCATTTACAAAACCTGGAAGCATCGTTCCATTGGTTTCTGTGTAGTTGATCGACACATTTTTGAGCATCATCAGAAACTTGGCTGCATTTTCTAATACTTTATCAAATGCTGTTTCTTTCTTTTTGGTGGAGTCCTTTTTTACTTCCTTGCTTGGAGCAGCAGGATCTTTGGGATCTTTTTTCGGCGCTGGCTTTTTCTTGTCTTTTTGACCTGCTTTTTTCTGATTTACTCTTTTTAGGTAAGGAATTTTATTGTAAAGCTGAACCAAATTCGCTTGCCCGCTTAAGTTGATGTTTGCTGAATTTGTTATGGTATTCCCAAAAGGGTTTTGAGCAAATTTGTCGGGATTGTTTGCGTCTCGAACCAACGGCGCTGCAACCCAGCTATATGTTCCACTGTAAGCGATCGTGCTGTTTACAAAGTTTAGCAGTGGAATCTTCGAAAACGGAACCGTGTATGAAGAATTGAAATTGTGCTGGTAGTTGGTGTTTCGTCCACCTTGGCGGAGATTTTTAACTACCGAATCACGTTTTATTGGAGTATTAATTTCTCCAGGTTCTTCATCCACACGGCTCATGTTTGTAGCCATGAAATCGAGTTGAAGTGATTTGGTAAGTGGAAGTTTAATGTCGTAAATCCGCTGCCAAGTAAATGACTTAAAGAAAGTCGTGTCTATTTTCAATATTGCAACATCGGAGTTGTTACGAAGTTTTTGTGAGTTGAAGTCACGGGCTACATCTGATCGAATGGATAACCTTGATGGCATCAAGTTGAAATTGAAATCTTTGATCAAATCGAACGCTTTGGTTTTCGCAAATGCCTTTACATTTTTGAAGGGTTCGATAGATTTGGGCTTTGGCGAAAATGTATACCCGATTCCTACGTCGTAATTTTTTGTGTAGTTAAATTCAACTTCTGGCGATCGCTGGAAATTATCTGCGAAGGCATAGGTTAAATCGAAATTTTCGATTCCGTAAATCCTGCTTTTCGTTTGTGTCGCGCTTTTTCCTTTGCGTACGTTGGTAAAGTTGATACTCCTGCGCTTTTGATAAACTTGAGAAAGTGTTCGAAGTGAATCTCTTGCAGCATCGCTTGCTTGATAATCTAACGCAGTATTGAAACGAACATCTGGATCGAGCGGATTAAATTGAGGGTTGCTGATGTTCTCGCCAAATTCCCAATAAAGTGGAATGCTTAAATTCCAGTCTTTCGGGAAGAATTTACCCAACTCTATGTTCGATATTACACTGTAAGTTGAGGTGTTGCTTCTGCTTCTTTCTACTGGCTTTTTTTCAATGCTTCCGAAACCGAATGTTGATCTACTTCCTGCTAAAGCCACTGTTCCTAAATCTGCAAGTTTTGCAGTTACACGAGCATTGGCTGCCCAACCGCCTGGTTCGAAATATTCAGAAACACGAAGCTCGTTTACCCAAACTTCGGCACAAGCTACAGAGCCATCATCTGGCCAAGGGTTGTCTTCATCGTTTTGAGGATTTCGAATACCAATCATCATGGTTTTTACTCCTGATATTTGTGGCACACCTACAACCGTAATTCTGTTGTTAGGAAAGTCAGGATCCTTCGCATAATAAGGTTCATTGAGTTGAATGTTCGGATTGCTTGTCATCTCCCGATTACGGGCAACTTTTGCATTTGTGAGTGCTTCAAGCGCAAAATCGAAGCTGTTCGACCATACTTCCTCGGCATTCGTAGTTCCGTCGGGCGTGCGCTTCAATGGAATTTCGTATTCATAGTAGTTGTTCACGAAATCGGTACCAAATCGAACGAAAGCCGTCACTTGATTATCAGTCCATTGGTTACCATTCATCGACTCGGCATGCACCTCCATCTTGATGCGCTTGTAAGCCCGAACATCAAGATTCGTGTTTTTGTAAACCGCACGGGCTTCTCCATCTTCAAGGTTGCAAATTCGCATTTGAAGCGACTGCTCATTGAGTTGTTGAAGGTTTGTAGTTGTTACATCTACTTCGCGTCGGATTTTTGGAGGAAGCGCATAATTAACCGGGATTTTATCACCGTTTTCTTCAATGTTTACAGTAGAAACTTGGAAGCTGGTATTAAGGTCATTTCCGAGGAACAACCCGGGTTCTTTCAAACTGTACTCAAAGCGTCTCCACTCTGCGCGAACTAGCTCCAATCGAGCCATGCGGGTAACTACAGGCTCTTGGAAATTGTGAAAGAACATTCTCACAAAACGAATAGATCGGAAATCGGTAATCGATCCAATTTTCGAAGTAAATGATCTAATTGGTACACGAAACTGATACCAGTCAACATTGATGTCTTGTCCGTTGTTCAACTTTCCTTTTCCAGGAACTTTGTCGATGATATAATTTTGCCCCACCACCATATCTTGTGGGCGAAGGCTGATCTTATACTGGAAATAGCTTTCTGCAACACTGAGTGTATTATCGCGGTTGATGTCTTCGATGTTTGGAAGCGGTGTTGCAGCAGTTGGATAGTTTTCTATAGGATCTTGTCCCAGCCTAGAGTTGCCTTCTAAACCGTTGTATAGTGTATATCGTGTGAGAATGTCGGATTGTTGAGCATCCCAGAATTCAGTATTTCTAAAGAATCGATAATCATCGCCTGAAGGATCTGCTTCAAATCTCGCCAATGCTTCAGGATTTAATGCAGATTGCAGCTGCGTTAAATAATCTTGGAAGAAGATTCTTTCGGAATCGTTGGGCAAACCATCCAAACCAACATCTTGCAAAGGGCGTGACTCAGGATTGTTGTCGAAGGCGTTCACCAAAGGAGGTGCTGTTGGGTATTTCCCCCAAACCGTGGTGTCGAAATTTGTGTTTTCAGTGGTAATAGGTAGCCCGTTTTCAAAACTTTGCTGGCCATCACGAAGCACATCTTCTGAGATGTTTCCGAGATTGATGTAAAAGTCTCCACCAGTACCGCTGTTTATGGCAGTTCCGGCACCTAATCCATCTGCAAAAGGATCCATCATCCAGAATTCGATGTAGTCGATATTGGCCGACTCAAAATCGGTTGTTTCTATTCGGCGCATAATGCCACCCCATCTACTTTTGGGGTTCTTTAAGGTGCCATCAAGATTTAAACCGGCAGAAAATTCGTTTTCGGTGATGTCGTAATTGTATGGTCCTCGGGCTGTTGGATTGAAATGCAGGTCGAGAACAGGCATGATTTGTACTTGACCATTGGGACGAGCTTTGTTGGGGAAGATCTCTGTTTCTACGACTTGTCGCATAAAGTTATTCGACTGCATCGGTGAATCCTGAATGTAATCTGGTGTTGTATTTCCGTTTCTTGCGAAAAGCGGATCGATCGTGTACCAATTCAGTAATGCGCGGTTGTAATTGTAGGCACGGTTGTTAAAAAGATCGCCTTCACGGAGGAGATTCTGCTGACCACTTGGCGTGGAAGCGATAAACCAATTGCCCATGTTTCGGATGTCGATCGTTGATTCTGCACCTTCGAAATCGTCGATATAAGAAAGACCTTCTTTACCAATAATCTTGGAGTGTCCAGGAATCAGTTTCGCCATTTCCCAAGTGGCTGTAATGGTGGAAGTTTCTTTGGTAGAGTAAAAGGGAAGCTTGTCGATGAGTCGTGTTAACCAACGAGAATCTCTTTTGATATTTCCATCTAGCCCGATGATGGTATTCGAAATGGGTTCATCTCCAATGTTGATTTTTTGAGTCATTGGGCGCTCGGTGAGGTTCATGATTGTTGCACCGAGTCCAAAATCTTTGTCGATCATGTAATCGAAATGTGCACCCATGAGTCGCTTACTTTGTATTGCGAAAAGGGTGTTTGTTTCGAGGGAAATATTGATGGGAGTTTGTGAGTTTAGTAGTCCCTGGTTAATGATCCGTACGCGACCTAAAGCGTAATCAACTGTATAATCTACGTTTTCGGTAAGAGGAACACCTCCAGCAGTAACGGTCACAGAACCTTGCGGCACATTCATCGCATTGAGCGAAATTTCTGAACCTGATGCCGATTGATAAGAACCTTGTAAATAGTAGCGGTTGTGCTGTGCATCTAGCTGTGCCAGTGGCTGCGTGGTTACGTAAAGCGAATCGAAAGCATATTTATTCGACAAACCAAGCTCTGCGGGAAGTTGAAACTTACTTCTTAAAAAGGCCTTGAACGGTTCACGCATTGGGAAGATAATTCGGCCTTTGTCGGCTTGAATGGTTTTCCCTTCAATAAAATCGAAAAATCCGTCAGCCTGGGGATCGCTTTGGTTGTTGAGCCGATCGAGGTTGAAGAGTTGCAGGAGGATCTTGCCATTTACATCTGCTCCTTCAGGAATAACATTCATCTTCACAGATGTTTTTTCGTCCTGATAAAGGATGTTCAATTTGAAGTTGTCTTTGCTAATTTGGAAGCCGTTTAATGAGTAAACGTTCTTCATCATCAACTCCCAAATCGGTTTTTTGGTAAAAATCTGGGTGCTTTTTAGCATCTTCAAAACCAGCGATCCAGTTCCTTGGATATCGGTAGAAAATTCACCAACCTGATAAACTTGTTGGCCTTGGCTTGTGTTAACGGTGTACTGAAAGGCAACCGCGAGGACCTCATCCGCGTTAAGCGATTGATTTAAAGATACATAGCCCAAGAGTGGATTTAATGTGTATTCGCTTGGATTGAGCAATCGAGCGTTTTGTAAATATTCAAAATCGATCGCCGGAACCATTTGAGGCGTAAACGACGATGGATTGCTGAGTACGTCGTTTGTTTTATTTCTAAAATCTGGGTGGATTGTTATGAGTTGTTGTGCCTGTAAATTGTTGTTTTCGTTTCTTGGAAAGATAACAGCTCCTGGTTGCTGCTGCGTGTAGCTATTTACGCCATTGTTGAAGTAGGGCGGTTCCGATTCACCTAAATCGGCAAATGCTGCAATATTTCGAACGTTGTTTGTAGCGTATGTTCTGTTGGTGATATACACTTCGACCCGCGTAACGTTGAAAGGTGATGTTACGTTTGGCAACGTCGCCATCGATTGGTCGTAGCGGTCTTTGAACCATTGGGAAAGGAAAAAGTGACGATTGGCGTCATAATTTGCAGCAGAAACTTCGAACTGTTGGGTTTGTGCTCCTCCTTGAACGGTGATGTTTTTGCGGTCGCCTTGTTGTTGCGAAAATATCGTAGTTGCGGTGAGTCTACCAAATTTCAACTTCGACTTAACACCCATCAAACTTTGCGAACCAGTAATTAAAGTTCCTGTGAGCGGCATGTTCACGTTACCTGCTTCTAGAAGTTGAATGATTTCATCTTCCTTTCCTTCGTACTTCAGGTTTACTTTGTTGTCGAAGTTGAAGCCAGTTTCGGTGTTGTAGTTGGTTTGTAATTGAATCTTGTCGCCAATTTTTCCAACGATATTCATTTGAATTTTTTGTTGGAAGTTGAACGCACCAACCCTTTGCTGGCGGATCGGAAGGGCAGGATTTTGGGTACGAACGAAATTTCCTCCAAAGATTAACTCTGCAGAACCTTGTGGTCTGATATCGATCACGTTTGAGCCGAAGATTCCTGCGAATGCATCACCAGGCACAATGATTTTTGGTGCGAATCCTTTCTGTTTGGTTACATCATCTCCGGCAATCCGATCTCTCCAATTTTTACGAACAGCATTATCGAAATCATTGTCGAGATACTCCTGCATGGTCATGTAATCAGGGTATCGGAAATTGTAATTACCTACTTTTTGATTTATATCGAACTCGTTTGTTTCGGTATTTAGATCAATTGTAGTTTGAATATTTTCAGGATTCCTTAAAAAGAAACCATTCGGATTTGGATCGGTTGGGTCGAAACTTTCGTCGTTAAAAGGGAACGGAAGATCGATGATGGTGTCAGTATCAGTAGAATCGCCAGGGCCGGGATTAACCTTAAAAGTTGAGGCATAGGGACGGCTGTTGGCGCTCCATACTATAATGAGCAGGAGGCCTGTTACGATGCTGAAAGAAAGAAATTTAGCGTATGTTTTCAATCAGATAACTAACTTTTAGACACGACGATAATACGTCAGATCACTTTTAAGGTTTGCTTAATAAGTTCTTCAACGCTTAATCCCGAATCCTGTGATTTTTGTACTTTATCAAGGGCTTTTTCCGCAAGATTCTTAGGGAATCCTAATAAAGTCAGTGCAGTTAACGCCTCGTTGCGTGTGGTATTGTGCAATCCAGCAAAAAGTTCAGGGCTAACTAGATCGCGATCGAACTTGCCTTTCAAATCAATAATGATTCTTTGTGCAGTTTTTTCTCCAATTCCTTTTACAGCTTTCAGCGTTCCAACTTGATTATGAATCACAGCATCAGCAATTTCGTTAGCATTGAGCGAAGATAAAATCATCCTAGCTGTTGAAGCGCCAACGCCCGATACATTTATTAACATCCTAAATGTTTCTCTTTCGGCACGCGAGTGAAAACCAAAGAGCGTATGTGCATCCTCACGAATTGCGAGGTGAGTAAAGAGTTGACATTGTTCTTTGTTCCCAATCTGGCTGAAAGTAGAAAGAGAAATATTTAGATAATAACCAACACCAGCAGCTTCAATCACTGCGTAGGTCGGTGTTTTTTCTACAAGCTTACCTGATATATAATCGAACATTTTTAAGCTTTTGCTTGAGCGTCAACAACTGCTAAGGTAATCATGTTCACGATTTCACGAACAGAGCTACCAAGTTGCAGAACGTGAACTGGTTTTTTCATTCCAAGTAACAATGGTCCGATGGCTTCGGATTCACCAATTTCTTGGAGCAATTTATAGGCAATATTTCCAGCTGCAAGATTAGGGAAAATAAGGGTATTTACCTTTTGCCCAACCAAGGTTGAAAATGGGAATTGCTCCTTGAGCATTTCGTTATTCACGGCGAAGTTTGCTTGAAGTTCACCATCAACCTTCAGGTGTGGATGTTTTTCATGCAGAATTTTCACGGCTTCACGAATTTTTATTGAATCTGGGCCTTCAGATGACCCAAAGTTCGCATACGAAAGCATCGCAATTTTGGGTGTAATGTTCAGGTTAGAAACAGCTTGAGCCACTAAAACTGTAATCTCAGCAAGCTCTTCAGCCGTTGGATTGATGTTTACAGTGGTATCGGCGAAAAAGAACGGGCCTTTTTTGGTCATCATGATATACAACCCAGCCACACGATTTACATTTTCTCTAATTCCGATTACTTGCAAGGCCGGCCGAATTGTATCAGGATACTTTCTTGTAAGACCTGAGATTAGTGCATCTGCATATCCTGTGCGAACGAGCATAGAGCCGAAATAATTCCGCTCTCGCATGATTTGCTTAGCTTCAAAAATGGTGAATCCGCGTCTTTTTCTGAGGTCATAAAATATGTCTCCAAATTCAGCTACACGAAGGGCTTCCTCGTTGCTTCTGGGATCGATGATTTCGAATTCATCAATATTGATGCTGTATTCATCTGCGATTGCTTGGATTTTAGTTTTGTTTCCAAGTAATATAGGAATTGCAATCCCTTCATTTTTAGCTACTTGTGCAGCTTTTAATATTTTGTAATGATCTGCTTCTGCAAAAACGATACGTTTAGGCGCTGTTTTGGCCCTGTTGGTAATCCGGTCCATCAGGGTGTTGTCGAGCCCCATTCTCCGAATTAATTCAACTTTGTAGGCTTCAAAATCATCGATCGGTGCCATTGCAACGCCCGATTCCATTGCTGCCTTTGCAACAGCTGGAGCCACCGTGGTAATTAATCTTGGATCTAAAGGTTTAGGAATAATGTATTCTCTACCGAATTGTAAATTGGCTTTGTTGTAAGCCATATTCACCATTTCAGGCACTTGTTGTTTTGCCAAATCTGCAATTGCATAAACTGCAGCAAGTTTCATTTCTTCGTTGATACAAGTGGCTCTAACATCTAACGCTCCGCGGAAGATAAAAGGGAATCCTAATACATTATTCACCTGATTTGGGAAATCGGATCGTCCTGTCGCCATGATGATATCAGGACGAGCTTCAACGGCATCATTGTATGGAATTTCAGGATTAGGATTCGCCAAAGCAAAAACGATCGCATTTGGCGCCATTGTTCTGATCATGTCTTGCGAAACAATGTTTCCTTTTGAAAGTCCAACAAAAACATCTGCATTTTCCAGAGCTTCCGATAAAGTTGTGATCGAAACATTGCGTGCAAATTTTTGCTTTTGATCGTCTAAATCGGTACGATTGGAGGATATCACGCCTGTACTATCGCACATGAGCAGGTTTTCTGGACGCACACCAAGTTGAAGATACAAGCTGGCGCATGAAATAGCCGAAGCTCCAGCGCCATTGAAAACAACTTTTACTTCACTGATTTTTTTATCTGCCAATTCCAATGCATTCAACAATGCCGATCCCGTAATGATCGCGGTGCCATGCTGATCGTCGTGCATTACAGGAATTTTTAGCGCTTCCTTGAGTCTTTTTTCGATTTCGAAACACTCAGGCGCCTTGATGTCTTCCAAGTTTATCCCACCAAAAGTAGGGGCAATGGCCTTTACAGTGTTGCAGAACAGGTCGATATCGTTTGCATCCACTTCAATATCGAAAACATCAATGTCTGCAAAGATTTTGAACAGTACGCCTTTGCCTTCCATCACTGGTTTAGAAGCTTCAGGACCAATGTTTCCGAGGCCTAAAACCGCGGTACCATTTGAGATAACAGCAACCAAGTTCCCTTTTGCGGTGTACTTGTATACATCTTCTGGGTTTGCATGAATTTCATTGCAAGGGTCTGCAACACCCGGAGAATAAGCCAGCGACAAATCTCTTTGGGTTGATGTAGGTTTTGTTGGAACTACTTCGATTTTGCCAGGACGACCTTTTGAATGGTAATCCAGCGCTTGTTTTTTTCTATACTCGTCCATAATTCGCCTATTGTACAAAGGATAAATCTATCCTTCCGGTTTTCTGCAGCCGCCAAAATTAACTGAATTAATAAAGTCGTAGCCTGATTTTTTGCGAATTTTCCCCATTGTTTGTCGGTAGTTTTTAACAAGCCTTCAATCAACATTCTTTCACTTTTTTTGAGGTACTTAAGCTAAGTGATTTTGAAGTCCATCTTTAGTTGAATGGCAGGACTGCTGTGGCCTTTCTATAAGTGCTGAAATCGGTTGATTGTTTTTAACTAATGCGTTTTATAAGGTAAATCATTCTTAGTTTCGCAATATGAACGATCACAAACTGCCGAAAATAGTTGTATTAACTGGTGCTGGAATTTCAGCAGAAAGTGGAATAAGGACCTTTAGAGATTCTGATGGTTTGTGGGAAGAACATAATATTTTGGATGTAGCAACACCTGAAGCATGGAAACGAAATTCGGCATTGGTAACTCGTTTCTATAACGCTAGAAGAGTTCAATTGCTTTCAGTAAAACCCAATGCGGCTCACTTGGCGCTCACGCGTCTTCAAGAATTTTTTGATGTAAAGATTGTTACTCAAAATGTTGATGATCTTCACGAGCGTGCTGGAAACTCAAACGTTTTACATCTTCATGGAGAATTAATAAAAGCGCGAAGCGAAAAAAGCCAAGAGCGGATTTATGATATTGGATACCGTGAAATCGAAATAGGAGAGCAAAGTGATGATGGAAGCTTGCTTAGGCCACACATTGTTTGGTTTGGCGAGGATGTTCCGATGATTGTAACTGCATCAAAATGGGTTACTGAGGCCGAAATTTTGATTGTAATTGGCACCTCTCTGAACGTTTATCCTGCAGCCGGTTTGCTTTATCATTCACCTTATGGATGCGAGAAATTCCTCGTGGATCCTAACGATTTGCAAGTAGACAATCTCTTCCGACTGCGTCATATAAAGACGAAGGCTGGTGAAGGTGTTCCAGCCTTGGTGGATGAACTTATTCAACGGTTTTATCCGCAAACAGTTTAAAGCCTGTTGAACGAAAGCAAGATTTGCTGATAAATCTCGTCTTGCTTTTGTAATAAACGATCTTCAGCAATATTGCCAGCACGTTTAAATCCTCCGATGTAATACCGTTGAATCCACGGAATGATCGATACGAAAGAATCGAGTAGTGAGTAATTTATGGCAACCATGAAGCCAACGGTGATAAAACCTCCTGTTAAAAGCAAAGAGTTCACACCATTTTTTATATCACCCGAATAAAATTGTCCAGCCCCAGGTAAAATCATACTGAGTATTCTTGCCGTTTTCGGGTTTGGGTGCTTAATGTTTTTAAGTGTTTCGAAAAGGCTGTCTATTCTAGCTGCTGAGGCAGGATTGTTTATAGAAATAGCTCGATTAAAGGCTTTCCGACTTTCTTCAAACGAACCGGCTGAAAATTCAGACACCCCTAAAAGGAAGAATTGTTTCACCTGAAATGAATCTGGAATATTGTCGTTCAAGCCCAGGAGTTCGATTTTGGCCAGCATGGGTTTGTCGGCCATAATCAAATTAGAAGCTTGTGCAATTTTGTTTCTCAGAAAATCTTCTGGAATTATAGCAAAATCGGCAGCCTGACTAAAACATGATGCGGATCTGTTGAAGTCGCCCTCGATTTGATGAATCTGCCCCAACATTTCAAAAATTTCTGCATCGTATTTGCCTGCACCGAAGAAAATCACCCGTTCCAAATCTAATGCAGCTGCTTGGTAATTGCCCAATGTAAAATTGGCTTTCCCTGTTTGGTAGGTTTGCTCTAAATCTTGAGCCACCACTAACCAATTGAGCAGAAAACTAGCGGTAAATAGTAAAATTCTTTTCAATTGAAGGTTGAAGTTTGGCATATTGCCTTGAATTAAATCTTTTTGCCGATTTGGCTGACCCGTAGATGTTTCCTAGATAGAAACCAGCGCCCAAGCCAGCGGAAATCCAACCATAAACAGACTTTTGTCCGTCCTTTCTAAAGCCTCTGTAAGCTTGGTAGGCCATCATGCTAACAGTAATAAATCCAACAACTGCATCTTTTCTTTCACGCGCATACCATTTTCCTGCACCGGGAACAAGAGCAGATAATGCGCCAGCTAAAAGCGGATTTTTTCTGGGGAATTTCTGAACTTCATTTTCAATTTGCATAATCCCTGCAAATGCAGTGTTAGTCTTGAATGGTGCTGCAGTTTGGGACGCTTCTTGAAACTTATTTTGCATGATAAAGTTCCAAGCATTGTAGTAAGCCTTTTTTTCTGCATCCATTTGGCTTTGCTGATTTACAAACTTCGATGCTTCTTGGTGTTTTTTGTCGGAGATTAATGCGAAAGATGCGTACGCTTGAAGTGAAGCAGTGGTATTGTTTTCTAGATTATTCAATTGGGTTGAGCGTCTATAAACAGCTGCGTAATTCTGATCGAGCAGGTAGCAATCGAGTAAGCTGAACTTTAAACTATCTACTTGTGGCTCAAGAAAAACCAATCTTTCAAACTCGATAGAAGCAAGTTTGTATTGGCCGCTTTGATTTAAATATTTAGCAAACTGATAGGTGCGTTCTGGATCGAAAAGATTTTGTGCGTTTACCGATTGAATAATGCTAACCAACAGAGCCAGAATGAATGTGAATCTTTTCATTTTCAAGGATGATCAATTAAGACCATTTTTTGCTGATCTACTTCATACAATTCAGGACTAATTCCATTGCATCGCTGCAGACGATCCAGTGTTGCCAGCATTCCGAAGATTGTTCCGTGCTTTTTAACTGCCAATAAACCGTATTCCGAACAAGATGGATGGAAGCTGCATTTGTTGGAGTCTTGTGATGAAATCGCGAATTTGTAGAACAAAAAAAGTCCTGAGAAAATCAGCTGTACTTCGTTTGTGTTGTTTTTCGCAAATTCCCATCGTGGTTTTTCAGGTGTTTTGTAAAAAGCCTGAGAAAACTCGGCTGGATCAATATTTTGCCCAAACAACGAGCTACTTCGACACAGTAGCAGGAACAGGAAAATTGTAGATATTGTTTTCATTGGGATCATTCACTACCAAGTTTTTAAAAGTGGAAATTTTGGT
This sequence comes from Bacteroidota bacterium, assembly GCA_947460255.1. Taxonomy (GTDB): domain Bacteria; phylum Bacteroidota; class Bacteroidia; order M30B66; family M30B66; genus CAMCXT01. Next base: position 7,216 of record CANHIS010000059.1, on the reverse strand, counting down.
TCCTTTCGACTTGGCTCCATTCGCCTCAATCTTATAAATAATCTCTGTTATTTCTTGTGGAAAGCTAATGCCTGAAGCTTTGATGTAGCCTTTAAATAGCTGTTTCTTTAACAATTCGTCTTTGGGTGAGTAGAAGGCAATCCCGTAAAGCAAATTATTTTTCCGAGAAATCACCACGTTACCAAAAGCCTTTTTCACTCTTTCATCTGGAATCCAAGTGGTTATTACTTGGTCGGCGTCGCGCTTAACATCGGTTGCTTTGTAAAAAGAATTCTCTAGGCCAAAATTGTTCAAATTGTTAGATAGCGCGAAATCGAATAAAGTTGATGAGGGCAGCATTGGAATGAATTGCCTCGTAACAAGTTTGTTATTTACGATTCTGTTGAAAACAGTATCTGTAAGCACCCAAGTTTCTTTTTCAGGAAATCGAACCTGGTATACCAGTTTTTTTACGGACCTGTCGTAATAAACAGTTCCCATGGTAAGGCTCATTTTTCCATCTGGATGTTTTTCCTTGATACTGAAGTCTGCCTTCATCCTAAAACGATGTTGCCCAATACTAAGATTGGGCAACATCAGAAATACTGGAATAAGGACGAGGAGAAGTTTTTTTAAGACTCTTCGTCTTTTCATAATTTCAATTTAGAAGAACAAGAAACCAGAAGCTCCTAAGATCACCACGTAAACCAACCAGAAGAGGATTGAGATACCATTAACAACAACGCATCCAATGAATGCCTTCTTGGTTTCGTCGCGGTCATCAGCAACGAAGTAAACGATTGCTACACCAGCCACATTAAAACAAAAGCCCCACAAAAATGAAGGAATTCCGAGTGGTGGCTCACCGTATGCAGAAAGAATACCTAAAGCATCTCCTGTTGTGGTAACATTTTGAAGAAGCGGACTATTCGTCTCCATTGAAGACATTGTTACGCCCTCATTTGAATTCACATAAGACTCAAGTTCATTGAGTTGTGCAAATTCAACATTTAATTCTTCTTCGTTTACTTGAAATAAATCAGCGTTTGTTGACGCAAAACCGAAATTGCAAGCCAATGCAAATGCAGCACTAAATAAAAATTTCTTGATCATGATGTTTAGCTTTATTGTTCCGAAGGCAAATATAGGATTTCATGATACACTCCAAAGCATTAGGGGAAATAACATCAATAAATCTCAAGAATGGCCTTGGTGATTTACTTAACTAATTGGTAGTCAATATTTAATTATTGTTTTCTTTTTGCGGTATTTCTTGCCATAAATCCAAATAACGAGTACAGGCATCAATACAAGTTCAGCCACTAGTGCAATAACGAGCGTTAAAGAAATTAATAATCCTACATAAAATGTGCTTTTAAAGTCGCTCAACATCAACGTTGAGAATCCAGATGCAATAACCATTGCAGTTAAAATCATCGCTTTGCCGGTTGAAAGAAAGGTTGTTCGCATGGCCAATGGCAAACTGTGTCCTTTGTCGAGCTCTACCTTTAAACGACTCAAAACGTGCAGGGTGTCGTCAACTGCAATTCCAAAGGCAATTGAAAAGATAATTGATATTGTTACTTTCATTTCAACACCAACCCAGCCCATCAAGCCGCCAACAACAAAAAGCGGGATAATGTTCGGTAGCACCGAAAGCAGCATCATACGCCATGATCTAAAAATCAAACCAATAATGAGCATCAAAACTGCCACATCTAAACTCAAGCCTTCGAGCATATTCTGGGTGAGATAGAGGTTGCTTTTGTCGATCAAATCTGAACTTCCAGTGATTCTGTAGTTCAACGTTCCATTTGAATTCGACTTCAACCAATTTTCAATTTGCACACTTTTTTTCTGCACTGCTTTGCTTCCCTTTTCTTTGATCCGGCCTGCAATTCTTGCTTGGTTTAGTTTTTTGTTGATGATTAAACGCACTTGCTTGTCGTTTAAAAAGGGCTTCACTTTATCAATTAGAACATTGAATTCTTTCTTGTTTTCGGGTAATTTGAACCAACTTGGTTCGCCATTGTGTGTTGACTGATTAAATATCTTCACCAACTGAATAGGTGAAACGATTGCTCCAACACCTGCCGAATCAATTAAATAATTTTCAAGCTTTTGAAGCTCTTGCAAGTTTTCCCAATTCAGTAAGCTTTGTTGGTTTTTTGAGCTAACCGACATCTCAAAACCTCGCACACCGTCAAAATGATCATCGAAGAAAACAAAGTCGAGTTTAATCGGATCGTTCTCATCCAAATCATCTAAAACCGAATTGTTAATCTCAATTCTTGAAATTCCCCAAACCGATAAACCCAAGATTAACAAGGTTCCTAATGCGATCCTTATAGGATTTCGATACACCTTCAATAACAATTTTCTAAGAAATCGATCCCACTTTACATTTACTGTGTGAATTTTAAATTGACTGGGATTCTTTACCCGCATTAGAATCCAAGGAAGAATTGTAATCGATAAAATGTAGGCAATCGCAACACCAATCGCAGTATAGGTTCCAAAGTCTCGAATAGGTTGAATTGAAGTGGTGTTTAACGTTAAGAATGCCACCATTGTGCTCACACAGGTAAGAAATGTTGCAAAACCAACTTCCTTTAGTGCCACCTTGATTGCTTGGAATTTATCTAATCCTTCTTCCACTTTTTCGTAGAACTGACTTGTGATGTGGATCACATCCGACATTCCAACAACAAACAAAATGCAAGGCATTAGAATAATCATGATATCGATAGCCTTGCCTGTAACAGTCATAATGCCGATTGTCCAAACAATTGATAACAAAACCACCGAAATTGGGACCACCACGCCCCAGATATTCCTGAAGGTAAACCACAAAAAAATCACCACCAGTAATGCTGAAACCGACATGAAAATCATCAGTTCATAGCGAGTTTTATTGAGATAGGCAATCTCCGATTTCACCTTTCCAGTAATCCTAGCTTCTGTAAATCCGGCCCGATCCACCAATTCGGTAATTTGAGTAAGCATCGAATCTGACGCTGGTTTGGGCATCAATTCAGCATGGCGCACATAAATACAGAGTGCATTTTTATCTGCGGAAATGAGCGAGCCTTCAAATTGATTTCTATCTGAAAGGTTCTGTAAATCAGCAGAAAGCAAACTGTCGGTGTCGTAACGAATGGCAGGAATCGAGATCACACCAAAACTATTAATCACCGGAATTTCGGTGTTGGCGATGGATACAACCTGCTTCACGTGCTCTATGCGTCGGATTTTTCTTCCAAGGCTATCCAGACGCACAAGGTGTTCTCGCTTCAAAATTCCAGAGGGCTCACGCACCCCGATCATGAGAAATTCGTTGTCGCTGCCAAATTGATCGCGGTGCGAATAATAGAATTCGGCATCGTCGCTTTCAACAGGGAAAAAATGCTCGAAATTATAGTCGAATGTTAACCCCGAACCTGCCCAAACTAGCCAGATGGTTATTCCTACAATAAGGAACATCGAAATGTTAAGGGTTCTTTTCAGCATCTTTTATTTTTTGATGCCCCAAAGCAGCAGCCCCAAACAAACCATTAAATTAATCAACATGTTTACAATTGCCCATTGAAGATGCCCAGACCTAAACAAGGCAATTGTTTCCATTGAAAATGTCGAGAAAGTGCTCAATCCGCCACAAAATCCGGTAAGTAAAAGCAATTTCATAGGTTCTTGGGTAAATCCTGAAGGTTGAAAGCGAATCCATGCGGCCATCACAGCGCAAGCGAACATATTCGACACGAAAGTTCCGAGGGGCAAATTTGTAGTCAGTAAATTTTTCTGAAAAACGCCTATCAAGTAACGTAAAACACTACCAGTTCCTCCGCCCAAAAAGATCCAAAAAACAGCTTTCATCTCAATGAATTGCTCGGTTTAAATGGAATCAAGTTTTTCGATAACCTAAAAAATGCAAAAGCAATTAATGCACCTGCGATCCAACCTGTTAATATATCGCCCGGATAATGAACGCCGAGATAAATGCGGCTGTAACCGACTAAAATTACCCAAATGAATAGCAGCCAAGTAAGCCATCCAATTTCAAGTGTTGCCATGCATAGCACCGCAATTGCCATGGTATTTGTAGCATGGGAAGAAAAGAATCCATAATTGCCTCCACATTTTCCATTTACCTGATGCACTTTGCCTTCAAGCATGATTTCATGGCAAGGTCGCGGACGTTGAACAAGGTTTTTAACTGCTACAGAGGTTCTATCGGTTACCACGACCATCAAAACCACCAACAATAAATACTTCCAAGTTTGGATGCCAATTTTTTTGTAAATGAAAAAAAGCAAGAGCAAATAAAGTGGAATGGCTATAAATCGTGACGAAATCAAAACCATCAACTGATCAACTGTTTCGCCAAGATCGCGGTTAAGCCATAAAAACAAATCAGAATCCCACTGCATCAATTACTGTTTCAACGGATTGAGTGTGAGCCACAACAAGTCTTTTAATTGCATCAGACCATCTGCATTGTGCGACGAAATAAAAACATGCGGCAATTCTGGAAGATCTTTAGAAAGTGCCTCTTTTAATTCATCGTCGAGTAAGTCGGATTTTGAAATCGCCAAAACACGTTGTTTATCTAAAAGTTCAGGATTAAATTGCCTCAACTCATTCAACAGGATTTCAAATTCTTCACGAATGTCTTTGGCATCAGCTGGCACTAGAAACAATAGCAATGAATTTCTTTCGATGTGACGTAGGAATCTCAATCCTAATCCTCGACCTTCATGGGCTCCTTCAATAATTCCAGGAATATCGGCCACCACAAAAGATTTGAAATCGCGGTAAGGTACAATGCCTAAGTTTGGAACTAAAGTCGTGAACGGGTAATCAGCAATTTCTGGCTTTGCAGCTGATATTTTCGAGAGTAGAGTAGATTTTCCAGCATTGGGGAAACCAACGAGTCCAACATCTGCAAGTATTTTCAATTCTAAAATTCGCCATTCTTCAAGCCCCGTTTCACCGGGCTGAGAAAAGCGTGGTGTTTGCATGGTGGATGATTTAAAGAAAGCATTTCCCTTTCCACCTCTTCCGCCTGCTGTGAGAACACGTTCTTCGCCATCTGCAGTAATTTCGAAAAGTACTTGACCAGTTTCAGCATCTTTGGCAACTGTTCCTAATGGAACTTCAAGAATTTCATCTTCGCCGTCTTTTCCATGTTTTAGGGCACTGGAGCCACTTCCGCCGGGTTCGGCGATTACATGTTTCCGATATTTAAGATGGATTAACGTCCAAAGTTGAGAATTGCCGCGCACAATCACGTGTCCACCCCTTCCTCCGTCGCCACCATCAGGTCCACCTTTGGCTGTTAATTTGTCACGGTGAAAGTGTGTAGATCCTCCTCCGCCTTTGCCTGAGCGGCAGCAGATCTTTACATAATCAACAAAATTAGAATCTGCCATAGTAATTTGAATTCGAGCGCAAAAAAACGAAAAATCCCCGCCTCATGGGCAGGGATTTCAAAATGAAATAAGATTCTTAGTGGCTTGCCAAGTATGAAGCAACTCCTTCGTGGGTGTCTTTCAATGCTTGATCTCCTTTTTTCCAGTTGGCTGGACAAACTTCTCCGTTGTCTTCGAAGTACTGTAATGCATCAACCATACGAATCGCCTCGTCAACATTACGGCCAAGTGGTAGATCGTTCACCAATTGGTGTCTTACGATTCCTTCTTTATCGATCAAGAAAAGTGCACGGTAAGCGATCATTGGACCAGTTGTGGTCATTTCGTTGTCTTCGTTGAAATCGTAATCCCCGAAAAGGATTCCAAAATTCAAAGAGATTGTTTTGGTTGTATCAGCCACAAGCGGGTAGGTGATGCCTTGAATTCCGCCATGTGATTTTGGCACTTGCAACCATCCCCAGTGCGATTGTTCTGTATCAGTAGAACAAGCTACAACTGCAACGTTACGTTTTTCGAACTCAGCCAGCTTTTCCTGGAATGCATGCAATTCGGTTGGACAAACAAACGTGAAGTCTTTCGGGTAGAAAAACAGCACTACGTGTTTGTTTCCGAGGTATTGCTCTAAACTGAAATCTTCGATGATTTCTTCTCCGTTAATCACGGCCTGAGCTGTAAAGGCCGGAGCGGGTTTTCCTACAAGAACTGACATAATTATGTAAATTGGTTTTGTATTGGTTAAAACGTTTGCAAAATTAGCAAACAAGACTGTATAACAACCTAAAGTTTTCTTTGTTTCAATGCAAAAGAAATGCGGCGGCAGATCCGAGCAGAATTGTGGCAAATTTCATCAGGTTAAAGCGATGATTTTGATCGGCCTCAAAGAGAATGGTGGTTGAAATGTGAAAGAAAATTCCAATTACAAGCGCCAAGGCATAGTGCCCAAAAACTTCTGGATCGCCTGGGATAAAACCTGATACCAAAGCACCAAGTGGAGTCATGAGCGCAAAAATGATGAGTGCAGTTAGCGTTTGGCGATGGGTTTTTCCAGACATCAAAAAGATGTTCACCAAAGTAAAAGAGATAGGAATGTTGTGAAATAAAATTCCAGTAAATAATCCTTCACCAGCTTCGCCAGCAAAAAGTGGAAGTCCTTCCATAAATGCATGAATGCACAAGCCAATCATCATCACATATGGGAACCGCTCCATCACTGGATGGTGGTGATGTGCATGATTGTGCTCGGATTCTCCAATGTGTACATGCCCATGTTCAATTCCTCCGGAGAAGTAGTCCAAAACAAGTTGAAGTAAAAATCCTGCAAAAATCATAATTCCTGCAGTTTCATGGTCCATTTCGGCATAAACCTCTGGAAACAAATGGAACAAACACAATGCGAGGATGAATGCTCCACTGAATGAAAGAATGAGCTTCTGAAACTTCTGATTTTTCAAGCCCGTGAACAATACCAGAAAACCTCCAGCGATTACGGAGCCAAATAAAATCAGCAGTTTCAATTGTTCGTTCATGCTTTCTGGGCGATAAAAATCAATCGGTCCGATACTTCAGGGTCGAACAAACTTAAGTCATAACCTCCAAATACGGATTCAACTGTAAGACCTGAAGCACTGAAAAAAGATTCAAAGTCACTCTTTTTGAGAAGCTTAACTCTTTCTTCATACAAATGTGAATCGTTGTCTTTTACAACTTCGATTTGCTTTACTACTTGATCTGCTTCAATTCTCCTTTGAATATTGAAAGTAAAACCTTCGTACTGCTTAGATTCAGTGCCTGCATTTGTGGGTTTGATG
>CANHIS010000058.1 GCA_947460255.1 Bacteroidota bacterium | reverse complement strand
GAAAAACACGACTTCCAAAAAGAATATATTTTCTTGGATGCATCGCAATTACATCCAAAAGATATTCTATATAAGGCTTTAAGATCTCAGGTTCCTTTTCAAATGAGTTAATGAGCAAATTCGTGTCAAGCGCATTAGAACAATATGGTATCAATTCCAATTGTAGTTTTTGATCCAGCACGTTTACTGTATTTTGCTTTTGAACTTCTGGATCTTTTAAATTCGACCAGTTAAGATGAATGCCACTATCTTTCCAGTGCAATAAGAAACAGGCTTGTTTATAATCAAAGTTATCCTTCTCGCTGTTCTTAATAAATCTGTTAGTGGCGTAATTGCGCCAATAATCTTTGTATGCTCCTATCGCTTCATGTATCGAAGCTTCCGGCTTTAGATTAAAATCGATCAGAAACTTCTCATAATTCCAGGTTTGATTAAAGAATAAGCCCTCATCGACAATTTTACCAACACCTGCTCCGGGATTTAAGTGGATAAATACTGTTGATGCCGATAAATTCCTTACTGGGTAATGTGGCAGTAATGTGTGACTAAAATAGACAGGTGAAATGCTATGTTTTTTTAATGCTTTACTCAAAGCGACAGCTCTATTTAGTCGCCCAGTTTTAAATAAGTCCTCAAAATCCTCTACCAACCAATTCATCAAGTTTGATTTAGTTTGCATTCATTTCATCATTGTACACTTTAGATAGCGTTTTGAGTTCATTGTTACACTCCATAAATGCCATAACTAATTCCGCAATCTCTTCTATTTTATTTGGAGTAAGAACTTCATCAGGCTCAGTAAATGATATTTCTAATGTCAATTGTGGCACATACCAGCCTTTTTGATTGCCTATTTTCGAAAAGGGTGAATACTTGAATTCAGAAAACGGATACTTTTTCGTAAGTAATTCGTAATCTGTTTTTAATGTTTCAAGACTATTATTCATTCCTGAAGAATTTATATCAACCTGGTAATTACCTGTTCTGACCTTAAACGACCATGGATGATGCCATATAATGAGATTTATTTTTTCTTTTGATGGTTCTATTGATACTCCAATGAAATCATGCCAATTCTTTTCACTAAAGGAGATAAATACATTGGATACAATTCGTTGAGATTGAATTCGAATCGCCGGCCATTTGTTATTGTTCCTCTTTATTAATGCATTAATTAGCTGTGGAGCAAAGAGTTTTAGCACCTGTCCTTTGTTGATTGCCATTGGAGGTTTATCGAACGCCTGAACATCTGTAACAGCCGACAGCGCCAAAAGGTCCGTGATGGCATTGCCTAAGTCTTCGCCATCCGGTAAAATAGACAGTAGTAAATTGAATAATTGAGAAATTTGTACTGATCTATTATTTAAGTAATTATCTCTTTCACAAATTCGATACAGAACCTGCTCCCATTCTTCATCAAATTCTTCAGAATTGGCTAGCCTTTCACGTTCAATCTCACTTAAGTCTCTTAAGTTCATCTTTCTTGCAATAGCAGCGTTCCAAGATCTGAAATTACCCTCAAGACAAAGTGCTTTATAAAGTGCAGGGTAAGAAATTTGTATGCAGATCAGTGAGAAATTCAATATAATCCTGTATTCTTCTTCAGATTCAAGTTCGAAATCACTTTCTTTTGATATTATGGTGATCAGAGATACTGTGTTTAATAGGCGTTTCAAAGACCGAGGATTTGAGCCGACACTTAGACCACATATTCGGCTTAGCATCTGCTCAAATTTCTTGTCTTTCAATTGTTTTTCAGTGATATAACCTACTTTCTTTAAGTTTTCAATAAGGAAACTGTTAATTGAATAACTCGCCACTGGCATGGAGAATGGCATTTGTATTATTTTATCAAAGAAAGATCTGAACTCGCGCTCATTTTGTGCTGTGAGCTCACCAAATTTTGGTTTTAGTCCTTTTACAACAACATCGTAATCAATTGCCAGAAGAAATATACAATGATTTAAATCGAAAATATTCTTTAACAGTTCAAGTATTTGCACTGCCACAGGAGGATCAATTCGATCCAAGTCATCTATAAAAAAGAGAAATCCAGATTTGATTAAACCAGCTTCCTGATCTTTTTTTAGGCAAAGATTTATTGCATCTTGTAAGTCGTTTCTTAAAGTGATGATAGTTTGATTGTCTTTTTCTCGCTCTAAAATGGACGAAACGGCATCACCAGCGCCTTCAACAATTCTATCAGCAGTAATTGTTGCTGCTGCTTTAAGACTCTTCGAGCAAAAGCCCCAAAGACTTTTGGAAACCTTTTCTAACAGGCCCTTATGCCGCTCATCAATAATTTTAACAACTTGGGTACTTATGCTGGATACAATCGAAACTAGCGTTTCTGTTTGACTATTTAGCAAAGAGTATTGCCATGTATTAATCCAGATTCCGTAAAAAGAGGAGTGTTTATTCCTTGTTTCATATAAATCATCGCACAATTCTGATTGGATAGAGTTCATTAATGAAGTCTTCCCACTTCCCCATTCACCTTGAATGGCAATAGTTATTGGAGTGTCAGAGTTTCTAATAAATTCGATAATTCCTTTTTCATATCTACTTATTCCAAACAGATCCTTTTCTTGAGCTTTTTTAGGGACATCAACAATACTGGTTGTTTTCATTTAACATGTTTAAATGCCTAATTTGTTAAATAACATTTCGGCATTCATTTTTCTTAATTGGCTCTAAAATGCCGACTTGCTTCTGCTAGAGTGCTTTCGTTGTGGACCAATTGCCCTGAAGATCCTTCTGTATTGGCTAAAGTGGCTACTTGAACTTTGAGACCAGTGGCTTCTTCAAATCGCTTTTCGAAATTTCCAACTTTTATATTTCCCTTACATTCAAAGTCTTCGACTTTTTTTGCACTTATACTTGCAAGCGTAGCCTTTTCATCAGCAAACTGTTTCCCTTTGTAAACTCTTAACTCCAATCCGAATATTTCTTCAAATTGTTTTTTCAAGCTTCCTACTGTAAGCCTTCCTGAGATGTTAAATTCTGCCATTTTGTTGTTTTTTGTTTATTTCTTTTTACCCCCGCCAAGCTTGGTACGCTTGTCAATTTTACCAGCTTTGGTCACAATTTTTGAAGTGTTTTTAAGACCAGTTACTTTCTTAGTTGCCATGAAATTGATTTTATGATTTTATTCGTTGAATCTGTTCCTTAAATCTTGTTATTTCCTGCTTCTTCCTTTCTATTTGCTGCTTTAATGAATCTACTTCTCTAATTTTAGACATTCGGTAATTTCTTTTTTGATTGGAGTCTTTAGTGTTTTTAATGTAATTGGAATATCGTTCAGAAGTGGACTTTTTTCTTTCGGATAATGTGGTAATTTCCTTTCGAACCCGCTCAATAGAGATCTTTAAGTTTGTTATTTGGTTCTTCTCAGATTGTGAAAGTGCCATTTGATTGTTTTATGCAATGATATGGATGCCATCGCTTAATGTCTATTGCAACTTTGTTCAAGTTTGAAACATGTAACTATTCCTTAGTTTATACCTTATTTTAGCCTCGTGCATCCATACCGATCCGACAATTACTCCCTATTTCGAGAGCAACTCATTCAATACTTTGAGTTTAAATTGGGTTATCGTATTCAAAGTATTTCCGATTGTCATCGCGCAGCCAATGAAATGCGCACAAAACGTGCTTCTATTTCTCCACATACCATTGCAAGAATATTTAAAATAATAGGCCCCAACACCGTTCCATACAAATCAACACTTGATATCATTTCTAAATATTGTGGGTTTAATAATTTCGATCATTATATTGATAGCTACAACCAAAGTTTAACCGGGAACAGCATCAATCTTCAGTTTTCGATGAATAGTCAAAATGCAAAGCTGGAAACAGCACTTCGTTTTGCATTTCAGACAGCCGATAGCGATAGTATTCATAAGATTGTGGAGCAATTTGAAGACGATCCATTCAATTTATGGCTCCTGAACACGTCTAATTGTCTGTATTCATTTGAGTCAAGTCACCGATTAGAATTGTTAGACATTTTATCGCAATCTTCAAATGGAAGAAAATACTTTTATGAGTATTATGTTAATGAAAATGATCCAAACGGTTCGTTTTCCCATGCCATTGTGGCATTTTATGTTAACCGATCTGCTGATAAAAACGCACACATTTTTGCCTTGCTCTTTACAACCAGTCAAGCCATTTACAAAGGCCAAAATGTAAATCGATCAAACATTTCAAAAATTAAAGAACTTAAATTTGAAAATCCTGTTTCAGAATTGGGATTTCACTTAAGTTCTAGACTTAAAGAGGTCCAAATTCTGCTTCGGCAACCGACACAAACTAATGACATTTTTAAAACAGCAGATTCGATTTTGAATGAAACTCGTAATTTGATTTTGTTTGAAAGGACATGGTATTTTGCTAGAATTCTAAGAGCATTTTCTTACCACGAATTAACTGGTAAATTGCTCGAGCATCAGGAATTAAGGCATGCATTAGAAAATTGCTATTTCAGTCAGTGTGGAGAGATTAATTTTCCTCCTTTATTGGTTATCCAGTCTTGCCTTCATGCATATTGGAATCAACAGAATCTCGAACATTCGAATACGTTTACAATGCATCACCCGTTTTTAGCACAGAATGAAGAAGTTTCTATCAAAGCGATGGAAGCATTTGGAATTGCTTTATACGACAAATCATTTATTGGAGAATCCTTGAAAAAAAATCTTCCTAAAACACTTCAAAACAATGGAGTTTTATGGATGAGAGGTTTGCTGCCTGCATTGAATAATTAGAAATTATTAATTTCACCTCATGCCCAACCTCTCAAAATCCCGCTTTGTATCAGGTGCTCAATGCGAAAAGAAGCTCTATTTTGATATCAATAGAAAAGATCTAAAACCGCCTGTTTCATCCCAACAACAAGCCCTTTTCGATGCAGGCAATTTAATTGGTCAGCTAGCACAACAAGTGTTTCAAGGTGGATTGGATGCCACAACCGAAATGAATGGAAATTGGTCGTTAGCGATTGATAGAACCAAGTCGTGGATTCAAAAAGGGCAACAAACTATTTATGAAGCCGCATTTTCAATTCCGAATGGATTCGCCGCCTTGGATATCCTGCATCACCAAGATGGCGAACGTTGGGCGATAGAAGTGAAGAGCAGTACATCGGTAAAGCAGTATCACCTCACTGATGCTGCTTATCAATATTTTGTGATGCAAACTGCTGGATTTCAGCCGGATCGTTTCTTTCTAATGCACATCAATAAGCAGTATGTGCGCAGTGGAGATGTCGTCCCCAGCGAATTATTTCATTTAGAAGACATTACATCGCTTGTATTAGAAAAGCAAGCATGGGTAAAAGCAACGCATCAGCAGTTAATCCAAATGCTTGAGCAAGGCGCTGAGCCTCAAATCAATATTGGACCTCATTGCAACAGTCCGTTTGCATGCGATTATCAACACCATTGCTGGAAACATCTACCCGAGAACAATGTGTTCGATCTTTATTCGCCACGAGGGAAAGACTGGGAATTGCACAATGCAGGGATTTTATCGCTTGATGATATCCCAATTGATTTCCCGTTGAATCATCGCCAACAGTTGCAAGTGCAAGGTGCAAAACATCAACTGTCGTTTATGGATGATGCGTCGATTCGTGATTTTATGGCCCCTTTTGAAGCGCCACTGCACTTTTTTGATTTTGAAACCCTCAATCCAACCATTCCCTTATTTGATGGAACACGTCCATTTCAGCAGATTCCATTTCAATATTCGCTGCACGTAACCGATATCCAAGGGAATATTCAACAGCACTTCGAGTTTTTACCCGATCCTTCTGCGTTTAAGTCTGGGTTGAGTATGGCTGATGATCCTCGTTATCAGTTAATTCAGCAGCTCAAATCGAATATTGCACCAACAGGATCGATAGTCGCTTACAATGCTTCGTTTGAGATTAGTCGACTGAAAGAGCTTGCTGCAAGTTTTCCGGATGAGGCAGCTTATTTGCAAAGCTTGATCGATCGCTTTGTGGATTTACTCATTCCTTTCAAAAATGCATGGTATTATCTGCCCGAAATGGGTGGATCGGCGTCAATAAAGTCAGTTTTGCCTGCCATTGATCCACAGTTTTCCTATGCCGATTTAAAAGTCAATAACGGAGGTGATGCTTCAAGCATTTATCTGGCAGCCATCAACGGTGTGTTTCAGGAAGACTGGTCACTTACCCGTGAGGCTTTGTTGCGCTATTGCGAAAGAGATTCAGAAGTGATGGTTGTGGTTTATAGGGCGTTGAAAGAGCGTATTTAATCCGGTTGGTTTTATTTGGACTTGTTCGGATTTCCCTTTCTACACTATTTTGTAAATTCTTCTGTTATTGAAAGGATATGCGGCCAAATAAATTGAATTTTCTGATGTTCGTGCTCATCATTTTGGGCATCAAACCATTAAATGCTCAGTTTTTCAATAATGTAAACAGTGAATTGTGTTTTGAGCTCTTCCAAAAGTCCGACAAGCTAGGTCCTTATCGCGTTTATCTGGTAATCGACAACGAAACATCCTTCCTGTCAGACAGCACGCAATTGTATGCAATTGGGAAAAATTCGATCTCAAAAAAAGTAGCCATTGCCGACCAGTGGAGGATGCAAGGCAGAAGGGTGGAAGTTGAGCGTGCTCCTTTTATTTCCTATCCAGTTAATCTTAGGAAGTATGGAAACAATTATAATCTTCAGAAAATCGATCAAAAGATTGATTGGGAAAATTCTCCATGGAAAGATTCGAAGCAATATTGGCAATACGAAGACCGGCCATTCTAATCTAATATTGGGTTGAGCAATGAAGTATTTCCACATCGACGATATGGATGAATTTGATTTTACGAGAGGCGATTCTCCAACACATTATGCCACATCTGTCGTGTACAGTGAGAATTTGGTTGGATATGTGATCGCCGTTTTAAAGCCAGAATTGGATTTGCTTACCACAAACACCTTACCTGAAAACGACTATGCATTTGCAGAAACCATCTTGGCGTTCAATGGAGATCTTGTTACAGGCAAGGATACATCGTTACTCGTTGTGTCGAATGAAGCAGTACTTAGCAAGTATGCTTTCATTCAGGTAAAATGGGATGAAGTGATTGTAGAAAAATCAAAACCCTCAGCTGATGTTACCCTTCAGCCAGATTGGTATCCGTTTCATTTCAATTTTAGTCCTTTGGAAAGGATGGCTTGGAACCAGCTGGTGAAAGTTGTGTTGGGAAGGGTTTAGAGTTGACGCTTCATTTAATTATCAATTAATACAATTCCAAATCCTTCGCGACTTTCATATTCATAACACGAATGATTTCTCCTTTCAATAGTGGAAAATACACCTCAGTAAAAGGACGGGTATCATTGATTCTATTGAACAATACAGGGAATCTAAAATCCTTGATAACACACAGTATTTCTTTAGGCTCAACCCAAAGAAATTCTGGTTCGAGTTTGTATTCGTCCGACGATTTTTGCATCAAATAGCCAAGCGTGTAGTGATCAATTTTCTTTTTGAGCATGGAGGAGGTGCAAATTTGCGCCAATTGCTCATGCTGATAAGTCGACATTCTGATGTAATTCTCGTTGTAATGGTTTACATGAACGCCACCAACTCTAACAAAATGAATGAGCCAATGCGAAAGCTCGTGTAACAGCACAACCCTACAAACAGACTTAAAAAACTGTAGTTGCTTGTAATCGCTGGTTAACCTGTGAGAGGATTTAGCCTCCTTTACAAGACTTAGAATATTGGCAGGGTAGATATTGATATGTCCCTCGAACTGACCATTTTCATGATGCTCATAAGTGCCCAAGTATTTATCGAAAAAGCTATCATCCTTAAGTCTTTTGAACTTGTTTTTGTTCCAAAAAATGGCGCAAGTTTTGGCTTCTGTTTTATTGGAAATAAACGATTTAAAAGATTGCACCATAAAATCTTTATCGTTTTTTAGAAAGTCGAGCACAATAGTTCTGCATTCACTTTCTATTTCTTGGAAAATGATCGGGTTGATTTTCATAATTGCGGTGAGTTAGTACTAGAAAACAACAAGATTTGCTGTATCGTATGCAGTCTTTTTATTTGGGCTTATTTGGACTAATCTATAAGTAAACTCAGTCCTTATTATTGTTTCAAATATTCTGTTATGCCTCTCAACTTTTCTAAGTTATATCACAAATCTGATTTGATCAATAATAACAGTCTGATCTTTAATGTTCCCGGTGTTTACATTTGGGGCTTTATTTACGAAAAAGATGGAGATAAAATTGGTAATCCTGTCGATTTCACAGGCGATACAAATCCAAAAGCACGTCCAGATAAGCATGTGTTTATTCCTTATTATGTAGGTGTAAGCTCAAGCAGTATTTTAAGGAGACTAAGAGATGAGCATATCCAACCGAGATGCATTCCTTCTAATAAGAGGACAAGACTATCAATGAATTACATGAAAATGTATTTTAATGATCCAGATTTTCCACTTCATTATAAAGGAAATAATAGTAGTAACTTTTTAAGACTTGTAAATCACTATAATCCAACGAGAGTAGTTGAATATTTTAATAACGACCAAGTCTTGACATTGATTTATGGAGCAGGAAATATTCAAATAAATGGAAGTGTTCGCAATTATCCTATCAATATTCAATCTTTATTGCCAGGAAATAGTGCCTTGAATGATACTCTAGATCATTACATAAACAATAACAAAAATTTCTTTTTTACTTATGCCGAATGTCAGGAAATTGGCAATTTGAGGCTTTGTGAATCAGTTACAGCAGTAATCTTGAAAGGGAAAACGCTAGGTCAATTTCAAAACTTACAAGACAATGAAATTCAAATGATTTTAGATCCTTATTTTAATATAATAGACAATACTGGATTTAATATTTTCAAACAACCTAACCAATTATGGATCAATCCCCAAGGGCCTTTAGATATTAGCAACATCGCCTTCCCCGGCTACCTTTAGTCTTTGATAGCAAAGAAATACTGCAGATTGAACATGATCATTGGTGCGTGAATGACCAGAATTTTCAAGTATTCTGATTTGTAGAAAATGATTTTTGCTTGAAGGAAACGATGCCACTAGGTCCAAGGCTTTAAAAATCAAGTACATCGGATGCGTCAGATTTGTGACAAGGTGGTTTGGATACACAATTAAAACAGTTTTAATTTCAATAAAATTGGCTTGCGTCAAGTATTTTTCTCGAAAACAGCCAAAGTGTGCACCTGCTGCAATTGGTCAAAAATGATGTGATTGCACTTTCCTTAATGAATCAATTTCACTTTCTGAAACTGCTTTATTAAAAAACACTGTCACATTCACTTCGTAAAAAATGTATTCGATAGAATCGGCCTCGCGATCTGACTCATAAAAACGGGCAGCACCGAAGAGCATTGTAGTAGCGCCAAAATATCCGACAGCGTTTGATGTAATAATTTCATAGTGAGGTGGTGATGATTTGTAACTAGCAAAAATATCTGATGCATCATGTTTATCCTTTATATAATTCAATAACTCAAGAGCACTTTTTTGATCATTAATCATTTTATAAAATAATGCACTTTTTTCGTTTAGGTATTTTGCTCCTACCTTGGTTGCGTGGTGACAAATTTCAAAGGTTCGAGGATGGCCGGTACGATCTTGGGGATTTAGTTTTTCTGTGAAATTATCCAAATTTTCAGTTTCGTAGTGAGATAAATACACTCTATTCCCAGTGCCACCAAGCGCTGCTTTGTTTCGTTCAAACAGATACCTTACATGATATGCTGCAGCAGAATCTAAGTAAGCCAAACGTTTAAGTTTGTTTATGTTTGTACTATCCACCATCCTTAGAAATTCCTCGTTGATGTCATGAAGATTTGTTGGTGAAAAGTAAATTACTTTAACCAATTTTTGGGCGTTGAGGCTTCCGCAAAATAAAATCAACAGCAATAGAGTTTTCATAGCTTGAAGTGTTAGGTGGGGTGAAATTGAATTTTAATTATGCATTCATTGAAAAAATTATGCTCAATTTGAGGACTCAAATCAAACATTTGTTTTAGAATTAATAAATAGCCAACGACAATTGGAACGTCGGCTATTTTTAATTTATTTTAACAGGCGGTATTAAATTGGGTGATATTCATAAAAATCCCGATAGATAAATCCCATAGGCTCGTTGTACTGATTCTGGCATCTGACAATTAAGTTATTGCCTTGCCAAGTTGCTGAAAGTACAGTAGTGTCAAAGCCCGGGGCATTAATCAATGCAGAATTGTAACGGTCGGCATACAAACGTATTGTCGACTTATGTTCGATTGTTATTAGGCCGTAATTGCGGCATTGTTCCCATTTCATAGTGAGTGGTTTTTGAGGTTTACAGTGTTTAGTTATTCGTTTGTAAGGCTATTCGGAAGTATCGAATTGAAATATTGCAAGGAAGTTTGCTCATCATCTAGCATCCAAATAATCTGTCATCACCTTGAACAAAAGGTTCTCTACGCAATTTTCAATTCCTGGAGATTTACTTTCTCGGTTTCCGGCGATATTGATAATTAATTTTCTCTCATACCTGCGGAAAATATTTTTAATAAATTCTAGAACCATTTTAGTAGCATCTTCATTGAAAGGATTAATTAGAAGAAAGGCCTTACCGCTATCCTTACAAGTTTGAATCGTTAATTTCGTGCCGGGGGATTTCGAGTTTGTTGCGAAAATTAAGGTTGCATGACTTGCCCTAACATTAGCCATGGTTCGGTATTTGTAATCTTCATTCGGGGCGGCACCTAGTCCATATATAGATAGTAATTTGGGGTTGGATCCGTTCTCCGTTTTAAATCCTTTAGGGGCGACTCCGCCTGTTTTTACCCCCGCTTTTTTAGCAGCTTTAAGCCCACCAAGGTCTGCTCCGGTTTGACCTCCGGAGATAATTTTTTCGATCATAGTTCTGAGTTTTTGTTTGAGCACATGCTCAAAACATCAAGGCAGAAATGATCTCTCTTGTGACACTCAACTCTATTTTTTATTCTTCATGATAAATGCTTGTCTTATATTTCATTGACTTCAACGCTCGCTTTTTATTAGGAAGGTAATTCGTAGTGCTTGATTTATATGATAACTGGAATACAAAAATGATTTTTTATTATACGGATATACTTCTTTTTTAAGTTAAATTCAATGTAGTCAAAGTGGGTGATGGTACTTATTATTTTAATTTCATTTTTTTTAATAAATCTTTGTTTTTACCTTTGGAAAAAATTCAATGTATATGTTTATAACCGAAAAAGATTATCTTAAAACAGCTCACGAATTAAAGTTGAACTTTACAAATAAAGATTATCAAGCATATTTAAGTGAATATTATGTATTCTTTGCTCGTTATCTAGTTTTATTGTGTGCAGAGGGTTATGAAAAATACTCTCGTGTAGAGGAGTTGAATTATGAAGAGGCAATAAAAATTTTAAAAGTTTCGAACTGTAAAAAAAGGATTAAAAGTATTTTGCTTTGCGAAGCACCTCCTCCCTCTCCAGCCAATTATTTTTACAATCCAAAATCTAGTTGGAATTCAACTTTAGGTAAGCCAGGCAAAGGACAAGCTTATACTACTGCAGTATTCAATGCGCTTTTCGCTGGTTGGGTTTTCTCAAGTAAGGTAGAATTCTTGGAGGAGTGCGCTAAATCAGGCTTTTTGTTGTTGGATTTATTTCCTTTACCAGTAAATTTTTCCACTTTCAGAAGGAAGAAGGGTTTTGATAGTTTATGTGTTAGTCAATTCAAGGTTAATGTTTTAGCCTTTTTACGAGGCAATGAATGTTGTATAAGTATAGATTCTCCTCTTGGATTCGCATTTGGCCTTAAGTCTTCTGGTGAGTCTATTCTAAAAGATGCCTCTGTTATTGCAGCTTTTAATACATGGCAATCTGGAGCTGGAATTATTTTAAACCCTCCAATTCCGATTGACGCATTGAAGCCATTTGCACGCCCTGATGAATCTGTTTATCATAGAGTTTGTGCAAGAAGGTATGTTCTTTTCCCTATTTCTTCTTTACTTAGAACATCTGGAATATTGTAACTATGATCAGTTTAATAGATTGTTTAGGAGAATTCTACAACAAAAAACACGTAGATTATTGGGAACGAATAACCAATAAGTCTATTGATTTCAATAAGCTTTTTAACACTTATGGAATCTTCAGAGTAGATGAAATGATAGACATTATTAACGATGTTAAACATTCAAAGAGTGGTGATATTATTTCTTCGATAGGTGATCTTAAAAAAGAACTGAGGAAACATTTGCAAAAGAACTTTTCTCGCTTTGAAAATTCAACTACAACTGTTGCTGATTATCTTAGAGAAATACTCTCAAAACAAGATGCTTGGAAAGATGGTAATGAGTTTAGTAAGGTAGCCTTCTTGTATAAACGCCACTTTAATGAATATGCTATGGATGCAGTACAAGAAGTCTTCTCAAGGTTTCTTTCTGCTCACAGGGATTTAAATGGATTAGAGCCAAATTATTTTAAATCTAACAAGACTATTTATTCAATTAAATCGAGTCAACATTCAAAATTAGGGAAGGAAGCTGCTAAGAATGCTAGAGATTTGTCTGAATTTAAAGAATTGATGTTTAAGATTTTAAATATTGAAGACATCCACAAAACCGATCAAATCAAAGATGATATACTTTACGTTAGAGAATTAACCAATGAAATTTTTAAATCGGAATATGAGCTTAATATCACGGAAGACGATTTCGAAGATAAAATTATTGATTGGGCTGAAAAAGTAATTAGAGAGTTGAAATTATCGGGCCAATTGAAACAATATTTTTTATTGCATATAAAGCATGCTCCATTAGTAAGAGAAATGGATTTTAGTGAATGGAAAGACATGGTCTCCGGAGCTGCCTTAAAAATGGGAATATCAAGCGTTAATTTTAGACAACTTAAAAGTAGGTTAGCTGAACGTAAGAATGAGTCAAATGGTAATTTGGGACTTTATTTTGTTAAGGTTGAGTTTGATCAGCTATTCTTGAGGTTGTTAAATAGAGTTGATTCATCATGTGAAAAAAAATATGATATTTAATTAACAGGTTATTATATTGGTGAAATTTTAGTGCAAATACAATTCATTATTTCTCAGAATTAATTGTCCTCATTTGATTAAGTATTTCTGCTATTTTTTGATTTGATTATTGCTGCAATAACACAAAAGAGTTTGCTTATTACACACTATCTCCCAATAAAATTTGAGAGACATTTATTTATTTTGAAAAAATTAGTCTTTGATAATCAATGATCTACCTTGTTGCACAATATTAACTTTAGCGAACTGTCACGATTTACATAATTCCAGTGTTGATGTTCATAAACGAACTATATGGAAACATGGAACAACAACCTGGAAGGGCACTTAAACTCTGGTGGATACTTCAGAATCAAAGAGTTGAATGAACACATCTTTAACTGGTGTAGTTTGTGGGTCGATGAAGTAGATCGATTCGATGGTCTTCATGCCACGGTTTCGACAAAATATCCGCAACAAAGCCTTGTTGAAGTCAAACAAAGAGGGTATTCTACCATCACCTTTTTCTGCTACTTGCATTATAGTGTGAGTAGCGACAAGCAGATTGAACTGATAATTAAATCAGTTACTGGATTTAATTATGGAAACTTCATTCGTAAGACTATAGAGGCAGATGCTGATACTTCCGATTGCTATATCTGGGAGGAAGCAAGTTTTGAAGGGGAGGAAATATTTCAAAAAGGTTTTGTCTTAGAGAATTTGAATTTGGCTCTAGACCGTTTTCTCAAACAATGTGGGGAGCGAAATTATTAATCCTAAGTGCCAAAGGATTCATTTTATTATACAGATAATCTGTGAGTTACAAGAGTAGCGATGCTCTCTTGTCACATTTCTGTCTCTGCAAGTCTTATATGCTTAAAACGACTGTTAACCTTTTAATAAAGCAAGTATGAACCTAAAACAAGCCCTGAAAGAGAAAAACCGTTTAAAAGGAAAGTTTACTGTTTTGCAACAAAAACTGCGTAAGCACAATGTTGCAGTAGAAAACGAAAGGCCCTACGACCCCAACGCACTCTTGGAAGAGTTGATGAGGACAACAGACGAAATGGTTGCCCTGAAAGCACGCATCCACAGAGCCAATGCCGAACGCTGCGACTTGATTTATAAACTCGCCGAATTAAAGTCTCTGGCCAAAGCCCTGCAATGGATTCCAGCAGCTCCGGTTTGGACATCTGAAGGCAAAGTGCCCTTGCAAAAAATGCCCGTGATTGATGAGCTTAGGTTAGATTCAATTGTGGAAGATATTGGAAAACAAATAGAAACAATCCAAGACGAGTTAGACAGTTTTAATTTTAAAACGATCGTCTGATGGATTGTGGCATAGTCGCCTAGATACCCCTATTTTGAAGTATGATTGATGCAGCAGACAGTGATGATTCAGGACCTGGCTCCGATTAAAAACTCACAGCTTATGTATTGCAAAAATTTATATCTCGAAACTTTAATCTTTTTTTGGGCGGCTATGCCTCTATTTCAATTGTGTTTTTTGAATCGTTAACCTTTTAATTACAATAAAATGGAAAATAAATCAGCAAGCCAGCATCCAATTTATTCACATTATCGTCGTGTTACCGAGAGGCTTCTTAAGACTGTTTTAAGCATGAAAGCAGAAGAAATAGTAGATGATTGCATCCGTACAAACCAATCTTCAGAAAGGATGTTTTGCAGTTTGTTTAGCTATCTGGAAGATATCGAAGACTATGAGCGCTGCATCGAGTTACAAAGAATTTTTGAAGCCTTTAAACAAATCTTGAACGATGGAAAATAGGAACTGGCTTAAAGAGTTGAATCAAATTTTTAAGCAAAACAACAATGAAATTGAGTTTATGGAATCCGAAGGGTTTCTGGCATTCATGAATTTTGTGTGTCTTCCGCCTCCTGCTGCGATAATTCTCGCAAAGTTATCTATTACCTCACGCCGGACTAAAGGCGCAAGAACAAGAGCTTTAATTTCAGATTGCTTAAATTACTTATCTAAAGAAACCTTTAATGATTATCTTGATTTTTTGTTGAATAATGGATGGGTTGAAACAAAGTGTCAAACCACATGTGCATCAGGTGAAATGATTGCGATCAAACCGGAAGTTACTTATGCCCTTAAAACCAATAATCAAAATGCATTACCGAAGTCTGAAAAACAAGATATAAAAAACGACATCACCTCACTTTCAATAAAAGCAGCATCCTTGAGAAGAGGACTTGTTTCTTTAAGTGATTGGAAAATTCATTGCGAGAATTATGTTACTCAATACAATCTTCAAATACACCTGAATGAATTGGGTCTCGTGAACGAATATGCTGAGGCAGTTTATTTCCTAACATACATTCTAGGTATATGTATTTATGAGAATAACAATGTACCATCGGAGCAGGTTTATTCCATCTTTATTAAAGATCAGTTAAATAAGTTTTTTTGGTCACAAAAGTACTTTTCATCTGATAGCCCCTTAATTGAGCAGAAGCTAATTGAAGTACATGAATTATACGGTGATGAATCATTTTCCGTAAGTGATGGATGGATGAAGATATTTTTACCTGAATATAAGGTCAAGCAAAGTCCCAAGAAGCTTAAATTAACTAGTAGATTAAAACACAGCGCTATTGAAGAGCGGGAGTTAATTTACTCTGCAGAGAACGGTTTTATGCTAAATAGCATTGAAAAAATTGCCAATCCTGAAAAATTTGCTGAGTATGAATCAAGAATGGAGCAAATTGGGGAGTCAAAAGGTTTGGCGATTTTAATTTCAGGTGACCCAGGAACCGGTAAAACTGAATTTTGCAAACAATTGTGCCGTAAATCGTTACGTGACTTATTTGTGTTTGAAGCTGCTGTTGCTCGAAGTAAATGGTATGGCGAAACTGAGCGTAACATCAAGCAAGTTTTTGACGAGTATCGAAATTCCAGCAATGGAATGAGTCACAAGCCAATATTGCTCTTCAACGAGGCCGATAGCATATTTAGTGCTCGTGGTAGCAATAAAACGGCTATTGGGCAGGTTGAAAATGTAATTCAAACGATTTTATTGACTGAATTGGAGCAGTTTGAGGGTATTTTAATTGCAACAACCAATCGTCCAGAAACTTTTGATAAAGCATTTATTCGCAGATTTCACTTTCATGTTGATTTACAAGAGCCATCAATCGAAAGTAAGATCATTCTTCTGAAGCAAATGTTCCCACTTTTAAACGCCTCGAACTACAGTGAATTCTCAAGCAACTTTCAATTTACTGGGGCCGACTTGATTAACATTAAGAAAAAGTTGATCATTCAGGAAATTATACAGGAAAACTTTTTGTTGGATGATTTTATTGAAAAAGAGCTCCAAGCAATGCCAAAGAATAAAAGTCAACACAACTCAAAAATCGGATACCTAAAATCACAAGCATGAAAAATCAAGCTCAAACAACCATTCAAAACATTGCCAGTATTTACTGTGCTAAATTTCCATTGCTGAATCAACAAGAAATAGTGGATGTCTCTACTCAGGTTTCTGTTACATGGACAACTAAAGCCGATGAAGTGAAGGGGCCAATTAAATACCTGATTATCGGCGAGGCTACACAAAACTTGGACAATTATTTCTATAATCCCAACGCTAAGACTACACCATTCCTGAGTCCTTCGCATTTTGGTTGTTCTAGTAAATCGGAATTGCTTCAGAAATTAGAAGACCTAAATGCTATGGTATTCGATCTGTATCCACTTGCAATAGCAACCTCTTATTATGATAAAAAGGCGATTACTCATTCTCCATTATTCAAAGGATTAATGATGGATTATTTCAAATTGCATTTGGACGGTCGCATCAATCAAGAAACCCAAATTGTAGTTCGATATGCAAAACTCTTTAATCGAATCGAGTGGGATTACTTTAAGGAGTTTCTGAAGTTGCAACTTGGCTTAAACCCTTCCAATCCAAGCTGGCCAACGATTCATTCAATCGCAGGGAAGGCCAACTTTGCGGATAGAAAAATGGTTGAACAAGTTTTTGGCCTTTGATTTAATTTAACAAAAAAGCCCCTTCCATTTCCACGGAAGGGGCTTTTTTGTTTTTTCTACCATCTATATGCTCTGTTTATTGCTTCTATTCTATTAGAGACAGCGGTCTTTTTTAGTTTATTCTTAAATTCTCCGGTTGCCATCAATTTCCTTTCTGCTACAGCCTCTTTTAGGGCTAAATATTGGTTGTCACGTAAATTTGAAGGTATGTTTTCTATGAACTCCTTGAGTTTACTTTCCTCTGAAAAACTAAAACAGTAGGCATTTATATCTTCGTAGTATTTGATTTCTAAAGCATCGCAGGAAATTTTTAAATTGACCAGACCGCCGGCGCGTATTGCGACATTAAAAAATTCAAAGAGTACAACGTGATCATTCGTAGATTCTGTTAAAGATAACCTCTGTCTCAATTCGCCGAAGTCAATGATAGAAATGTCATTTGTCTTTTGATATCGTTCTAAAAGGTTTTGAGCGAAATTACTGAGTGTGTTTTTCCCCTTTACCACTTTAAACTCTTTTAGGCAGCAATCATTGCTTGCTTTTAATGGAATTTCAACCAAGATTGAAAGCGAATTAATTTCAAATAGCTGATCTTCTGGAAAAAACTCAATTAAGTCTTTAAATTTTAGCGGTTTAACCAAAAGTCTTACAGCGGTTTTCTCGTAACTTAAAGCAAAGTCCATAGGTTGTTGTTTTGAAGATAGAACGACATTGCCCTATCGAAAGCGTTTAAGGAAGCTTATGTTGTTTTTGTGACAAACATTGAGAGAAATAGCGATAAGTTCCTGATATTCAAACTAATTTTTATTTGATGTATTTAAGCCTTTGTTTTAATAAACTGTTTTAGAGCTTGATACAGCCAGTGTGTAAATTGATTTTTAAGCTCAAATTCTAGTTTTTACAAAACAGTATGCTTAACAGCAATCTTCTTTCCTTTATGAGCTTAGCTTTGAAACATGTTCAATTTATTTCCACATCATTTGATTTTCTCTAAAGAAAGACCATGATTGGTATTCAAAGTTTTGTATTCATAAAGTCCCAATCCTTTTATTGCCAATAGGTATCAGCCTGATAAAATCCCACTCTTCCCATTGTTGTATTAAATTTTATTTCGATAAACGAAAAGAGCATTTCGAATTAAGCCCTTAAAAGGCAATCCTGTGCTTTGAAGATAATGAGGTCCAATGTTTTTCTGTCTCTCATCAACTAAGCATATTCTGTAAGACTGATTCGGATGAATTTCGCAGAAAAGTTTTACAGTTCAATTTTGTTGTATTCATAAATGTTTTCGCGTGAAATTAAGTGTATATTAATTCCATTATTTCTGCAATATTCCTCGAAGAAACCTGGAATTGGGATTTCACCTCCACCTGGAAGGAAGATATCATGTGATCCGCTTCTGCGAGTTAATTCAATTAAGTGTTTAAAAAGACCTTCAACTTGTGGCCTGAAATCTAAACTCCCATCAAGTTGAATCTGTTCAATACAAACAATGGTCTTTTCGCCTCGCTTGAGTACCTGATTGTCTAAGCTGGTGTGCCTGCGCACATTAATATTTTTCCAACCGGCATCTCTTAAACGGTTTATCAAACCGCGCATGATATTTATTCTGAGCATAGGTGATTGATTTTATTCTATTATTATGCTAAATACTTCAATACTATTTGCTTCACTGCAAATTGTTAAAGTGGCTAATAACGCTAATGCAGTGTGGTGTTTTTTCATGTCGGTATATCGCTGTGCGAAACTACTTTCGAAAGTCCGAACGCATTTAGTCCAAATAAGCCCAATAAGTATCTAAGTATCTTTTGATGCCTCCATTTCTTTGGCTTCTTATATTTTTGCGGCATGCCTAAAAGTCGCACGAAAACCAAATTGTATGATATCGACTTGGTGATGCGTGCAATTCAGGATCGGTTTGCGGTTCAGGTAAGCGACAACCCAAGCCTTCAGCGTTTAATCAATGAAATTGAACTGGCAGGCTACAAAACAGATTTAAGCTGGAACACTTGGAGAAGGCTCTTTGGGATGATTAAAAACGAACATTCCCAAAGCATCACCACTCTCAATATTTTAGCCGATTTCGCTGGATTCCCTTCATGGGTCGAGTTTCTTCAGTCGAATTCACTTGAAACTGCGCGCGATTTTAATTTCCGATTTGCGCACTATGTCGCTGGAAATACTTCCATGCCCGATATCCAAGCCGCTTTTTTGGCAATGGGTCCATCGACCGCTTTCTATCGATTCCTCCAACAATGTTTAATTTTAGCCGCTGGTCAAAATCATGCTGACGTAATTCGTTCTATCTATCAGAATGAAGCCTGGTTTCCTTTTGATGTTCAGAACAAGGATGCTGCCTACGAAGAGTTCAACTTGCATCAACTGGTTGGCATTTATTGCTTTCAAAAATCACTTCCAGGCTTTGCAGATGCCTTGTCAGAAAACGCTCAAGCATTGAAGCGAGTATTGCAGTATAGTGTACAATATGGAAATGGTGCTGAGGAGTACATTCAGCTTTTCAATAGAGCCGTCGATTTGAAACTGTTCGATTCAGAGTCAGATTTTGCTCACTCTATTTTAGCATACCACCACTATTTATTGGGAGATGCAGATAAAGCTAAGTTTCATTTGGATCAACTTGGAAGCTACGAGATCGCTCCTGAACGCTTATTGCCTTCGGGAAGAATTCGATGTCTCCAATGGGCGCTTAGTGTTGATGAAGTTTCTGATAGCGAAATAGTTGAACTTGTTGCAGGCGATTTTAAGGTATTTAAAAACAAGGCACAGCATCTCGACGCATTTAGTTTTTACCTTTTGTATGTACTAAGGTTTTTATGCCATGCTGATCGTAGTGAATTGGGAATAAAAATTTTAAATGTTTATTACCCGCAGGGAGCCTCAAGCATTTCCTTTTGGTCGGGCGTTGTATGGAATAGATTGCGAATTTATATTGCTAAACTTCACATGAAATTAAATAATTATGAAGCCGCATTAAATGCATACAGTAAAATTCGCGTTGAATGGTTCGACACATTTCAATTCAAATTCGATATGAACGATTATGTCGAACTTCAAAGAAGAATGAAGTTAAATGCTAAAAATCCCCGATCTCTCGGGAAAGAGAAGCGGGGATAGTACGACAACCAACAAGTCGCGGGTTATAAGTTTAATAATTGCATGTTTCCTCGCACCAGCTTTAGACGTTCGCGAATTTTTTCTATAAAGTGTAAAGTTACCTTTTGCAAGATATTTGCTTGGTCCAAGTTTGTTCAAGTTGATTTTTTAGATTATAAATAAAATTAATATTTAGTTCACACAAATTAAGAGTTAATGCCTACAGACGAAAGCCTTTGGTGCCAGAATTTTGCAGTGGCACACATTTACTTTGCATTTAATTTTAGTTATGCGCGCTTTCTTAACAATCGTACTCTTAATTTTTCTCTTCTTGCTTTTTGTTTTGTTCGATAACCTTTCCTGAGAAATAATCGCCCTGAAAATGAATTGCGAAATATTTATTCAAATTAATTTTTTTAAGTCACAATTTGAATGCATTTGAAATATTTGCCATTTTTGATTTAGATGTGATGCGTCAATGTAAGCTCAATCTTTCGCATCAGAATTTGTTTTCATACAACCTTTGAGTATTAACCATCATTCCGTAATATTGGAAACTATTCAGAATGTATGAAACGCGATATCACCTCTTGGTATAGTCCAGCATTAAGTCAAGACATGCCCATTTCTGTTTATGGGCACTATGGTTTCTCTATACTATTAATTCCAACCGCAGCAGCCGATTATCTCGAATATGAGCGTTTTCAAATGATGGATGCTCTTGCTCCTGTGCTCGATTCGGGAAAATGTAAAATCTACTCCATCAATTCAATTAA
Organism: Bacteroidota bacterium; assembly: GCA_947460255.1. Classification (GTDB taxonomy): domain Bacteria; phylum Bacteroidota; class Bacteroidia; order M30B66; family M30B66; genus CAMCXT01. The sequence continues at coordinate 2,763 of CANHIS010000058.1, read as the reverse complement.
CAATGAAAGTTGGTTGAACAATGATTTATACCCTCCTCACAAGGCAATTCGTCATAATCAGTTCAACGAATATGTTGTGAATGAGGTTATTCCATTCATTAAGAAATCCAGTAGCGACGATACACCTATCTATACCTGTGGGGCAAGTTTCGGTGCACTGCATGCAATGAATTTATTCCTCCGATTTCCTGATAAATTCAATGGAGCCATTTCGATGAGTGGTGTGTACAATCTCGCTGAATACACCAAAGGATTTTACGATGATCAGGTGTATTTTAATTCGCCAGAACACTACATTCAGAATCTGAGTGACCCGTGGTATCTGGAAAAGATTAGAGCTAGTAAGCATATTCATCTCTACACAGGCAGTGGCGATTATGAAGATCCAGAAGCTAGTCGCAGGTTTTCTGCAATCTTGAATGAAAAGCAAATTCCGCACGACCTTAGCATCTGGGGTCCCGACATAAAACACGATTGGCCAACTTGGAGAATGATGCTCCCATTTATATTGGAACAAAAATTTTAATGTGGATTCTTGTGTAAATTTGAAACTCTTAGAAAAAGGGCTTCTAATGAAACAAACGAATTGGTGTTTTTCGTTATTTTACAACCTTGGATTATAACTTATGCAGGTCTTAAAGCACTTTTATGAAGTGCAATACAATGAAATCATCGCTCGAATGCGCGCTGACCTTGATCATAGGTACACGTATCACACCGTTGAACACACTTTAGATGTGATCAAATGTTGTGAAGAAATTTGTCTTGCAGAAAATTTAGATGATGAGCAAACTTTTATCCTCAAAACCTCTGCACTATTTCATGATACAGGCTTCCTCTTATCAAGATTAAATCATGAAGAGAGAAGTGTTGAAATTTTCAATGAAGCACGCAAGCACCACGAGATTAGTGAAAATCATGCATTAGACATCGTAAAGTGCATTCGCGCGACAAGGGTTCCGCAAGAACCTCAATCGCATCTTGAAGAAATCATTTGTGATGCCGACCTTGATTACCTTGGTAGAGATGACTTTTGGCCAATTTCAGATAGCCTGTATTCTGAAATGAGCAATTGTGGTGAAATTGCAGACAAGGAAGCATGGAAGTCTTTGCAAATTCGTTTTATGAAAGCACATAAATTCCACACGCATTTTTCAAAAAATCGGAGAGACAAAAGGCTGTTAATCAATTTAAATCAAGTAATCGAGAGGGATTAATTATCGATTCCCTTAGTTCAGCCCAATTCACTAGAAATTCGACATCAAATTGCATAAACTCAAATGGAAAATAAATCAATTCGTCCGGTAGATTCTGATACAATCATGGTTCCCACCGACTTCACTGAAGCTGCTGAAAACGCCTTGAAACATGCTCTTAACTTGGCTGCTATTTTTAAGAAAAATGTTGATTTGCTGCATGTTATCGCAGATGGGAAAAATGCTTCTGCCGATGAAGACAAGGCCATTTTAAAGATGAAAGGTATTGCAGAGCAATTCTCTGCTTCGTCAGGAATTAGAATTGATTACTGGGTTAGACGCGGAAATATTTTCGATTCGATCGGTGAATTTGCAGATGAAATTGATGCAGCACTTGTGGTAATGGGAACCCATGGTGTAACTGGACTTCAACATGTGGTTGGTAGTAAAGCACTTCGTGTGATCACCAATGCCAACAGACCATTTGTTGTTGTGCAGAAAAAGCCAATGCGCGATCATGGGTTTAAAAACATTGTTTTACCGATAGATTTCTCTAAGCAAACAAAGCAAAAGTTGGTTTGGGCAGCAGAATTGTCGACTAGATTTAATTGCGAATTTCACATCTTAGCTGCGCACGAAAGTGATGAATTTGCGGCCAAAGCAGTGAACAACAATGTAGCATACGCAGAAAAATACCTTAAAGACAGGAATTGTAAATTCACAGTAACGCATGCTTTAAAGGGTGATTTTACTAAGGAAACCATGCGTTTTTCTGCTGCCGTGGATGCTGACCTGATTGTGATTATGACCAATCAAGAGAAGGAATTAGCACATTACATCATTGGTCCTTATGAGCAAAATGTAATTGCGAATGATGCCCAAATTCCTGTTATGACTTTGAATCCGGTAGACAATATGACGGCAAATAGTGGACACCTCTTCAATTTTGGGAATTACTAATACCGTTCAAAATAAATAGTGCAGAATCGGTATTAATTTTAAATGTCAAATACGAGAAGTCAAACTACGAATAGACTCGTCTATTTGTAGAGTGATATACTACTTTTCTCGTGTTCCTTCTCGAAAATTAGTCGATCATTTCAAAACCAACATATGGCACCAATACCTTTGGAATTCTTATGCCTTCTGGAGTTTGATGGTTTTCTAGCATTGCCGCAACAATTCTTGGAAGAGCCAATGCTGATCCATTCAAAGTGTGCGCTAATCTTGGCTTTTGATCGCCTTCTTTGAAACGCAATTTCAAGCGATTACTTTGGAACGCTTCGAAGTTGGATGTTGAACTCACTTCCAACCATTTGCTTTGAGCCGCTGAGTAAACTTCCATGTCGTAAGTGTAGGCAGATGCAAATCCCATATCACCTCCACAAAGTTGAAGCACACGATATGGCAATTCCAAATCTTTTAGCAAGCCAGTCACATGGTTACGCATCTCTTCGAGGATGTCGTAAGATTTGTCTGGATGAGCAATCTGCACAATTTCCACTTTGTCAAACTGATGCAGACGATTTAGTCCGCGAACATCTTTTCCGTAAGATCCTGCTTCTCT
>CANHIS010000057.1 GCA_947460255.1 Bacteroidota bacterium | reverse complement strand
TTTAAATGAAAAACTTAATTACTCACAAAATGAGTCTGTTAAATTAATTTTAGAGACTCAGGATGTATGCATTATTCATGGGCCTCCTGGTACTGGAAAAACAACCACACTCATTGAGGCCGCCAAGCAACTCGTTGAGCAAGGAGCCAAAGTATTGATTACCACTCCATCAAATGCAGCTGCCGACCATGTAAGCTTGAGTTTATTGAAATCTGGAATCAAGGTAGTTAGGGCTGGAAATCCTGTGAGAATTTCGGCAGATTTGGAGTCAATTACAACGGAAGGGTTGCTGAAAACTTCCTCCGATTTTCAATTGATTAAGGAATCCCGGAAACGGGCTGATGAGTTCAGAAGAATGGCGAGCAAATACAAACGTAACTTCGGTCCTGAAGAGCGCGCTCAACGAAAACTTCTTCAGCAAGAAGCGCACGCATTGAGCAAAGAAGCCACAAAAATGGAGCGAATGGTTGTTGATTCAATCTTCGAAAAGGCGGAGGTAGTTGTTTCTACGCTTGTTGGCTCATCGAATTCGGTTCCGTCAAAAATCTACTTCGACTATGTTTTCATAGACGAAGCAGCACAAGCGCCGGAGCATTTGTGTTGGATTCCGATCCTAAATGCCAATCGATTGGTGATGGCTGGCGATCCTTTTCAGCTTCCCCCAACCATCAAATCCGATGAAGCTTCAAAAGGTGGATTATCAATTACTTTGATGGAAAAGTTGATGAACCATGTGCCTGTTTCTTTGCTAAAGGTTCAATACAGAATGAATCCTGCTATCATGGCCTTCCCAAATCTTTGGTTTTATAAAGGTCTTCTCGAGGCTGCAGAACATTTGAACACGCGGTTCCTAAAGGAAGATTCCGGTATTACATTTTTAGATACAGCTGGATTGGGTTATGAAGAGCAATCCAATCAATCGACTAGAAGTTTTACCAATCCCGGAGAGGTAGCATTGATCCTAAAACAGCTTGAATTAATCAGTGAAAATCTAGATGGTAGTCAATATTACACTGTGGCTTTAATTTCACCATACAGTGAACAAGTTCGATTGTTGAACGAGGAATTTTCGTCATTTTTCCCGTCTGGATTTCCATTTTTAAAAGTGAATATCCAGACGATAGATTCTTTTCAAGGACAGGAGCGCGACATCGTATTCGTTTCTTTGGTTCGATCGAACGCCCGCAACGAGATTGGATTTTTAAAGGACTATCGTAGGATGAACGTAGCCATGACACGAGCTAAATTCAAGTTGATGATGGTTGGTGATAGTGCAACGTTGGCAAATGATGTTTTTTACGACAAATTGATCACCTTCTGCATGGACCAAGGGCATTACCAATCGGCTTGGGAGTTTATTGCCTGAACCAACTTCTTAATAAACCTGGAAGAATTAACGCGGCTAGTCCGAATCCTGCAAGCCCCATCCAGTTTAATCCGAATGCAATTATTGGAAGATTTTGATCAATGCTAAACATGCCAAGCGAAGTCAATATGACGATGATAAGCGTTTTAGAAATTTGATTGCCCGTTCGTTTAAGTTGATTTGACAGACGGTCCATGGCTGGATTTTCGGTCTTGATCTTAAACTGATCGTCCCGCAGTTTTGCGGAAATCTTTCTTACATCTCCGGGTAAAACCTGCAGAAGTTGGTACCAATCAGCGGCCCATGAGATTAGGGCTTTGCTTTTTAGTAGATTTCTTGGGTCAAGTTGTTTCCTAAGAAGCTTGAATGCGTAAGGTTTGATTACATCCAACGACCTGAAATTTGGATCCAAACTGATACCAATTCCTTCCAAAAGTGAAATCGTTCGAAAGAGTAGAAACAGGTCGGGATTTAACTTCAGGTTGTGTTTGAACGCCAGCTTTCGTCCTTTTTCGAGTGCGTCATTCAGGTCGATCTCCATCACGGCTTGCCCGCCAAAATCGGCAATAAATGAGGCTAAATCTCTTTCTAAGGAGGCGCGATCATCAATCGGACTGCCCTGAAGTTTTTCAATATTTTCAACAATTCGGGCAATATCATCACGACCGAGGGCAATCACAAATTCAACCAATGCAGATCTATCCGCAGGGCTTAATTGCCCAACCATTCCAAAATCGAGGATGCCAATAATGTTTCCGGGCATCACGATTAAATTTCCGGGATGAGGATCAGCATGGAAGTGGCCCCATTCAAAAATCTGCTTGAAAAAAGCGTCAAATCCTCTGCGGGCAACGAGTTGCATGTCGTAGCCAGCAGCAATTAACTCTTCCTTTTTACTGATTTTGATGCCTTCGATAAATTCGAGGGTGATGAACTGTTCTCGGCTGTATGCTTGAACAGGCAAAGGAATTTTTACTGTTTTATCTCCTTCGAAGTACTCATGAAATTTTCGAAGATTCTTGAATTCTTTATCGAAATCTAGTTCCGCCAAAATGGTCTTTTCGAACGCGCCAACAAGTTCAAGTGGGCGCAGGGAGGCCAATTCGTCGTTTCGCATCATTAGTTTCGCGATGTCTTTCATGATAGCGACATCTGCTCGAATGATTTCTTCGATTCCTGGTCTACGAATTTTTACGGCAACAATCTGTCCGTCAGGTAATTTTGCTTTGTGAACTTGTGCAATTGAAGCTGAAGCAACGGGTTTTTCGCTGAACTCGGGAAAGACTTCGTTTAGTGGTTTACCGAACTCTTTTTCAATTATTTGACGCACTTCTTCGAATGGGAAAGCGGCCACTTGGTCTTGTAATCGAGCAAGTTCAGCAATTAAGTCGTCTGGTAAAATTCCGGGACGATTGCTGAGCACCTGTCCGAATTTTACATAGGTTGGCCCAAGTTCCTCTAATGCTTTTCTAAATCGTATCCACCTATCGGCTTTACGTTGTGCCGAGTTGGGCGATTGCTTCCTAAAGCGACTAAACAGGCTCCGAGATATGATGTCTCCAAACCCATTCTTAGCTAGAATACTTAGTACTTTACGATATCTTTTTCCGCGGGAAATCAAGCTTCAGTTTTAGGTGCTTTGTCTGCTTCCAATGCTTCCACACGTGCCTTCAGTGCTTCGAATTCTTCTCTTGACGGGATTCCTGACTTTTCGATCCACTCTCTGATGCCGTCCTTGGCATTTTCGCGAAACTCTTTTCCTGCTTTGCTGGTTTCTTCGCTTAATTCGTCGTAGAATTTTTTTCCTTCCTCACGTGTCATTTTCCCTTTTTCCACCATTTCGGAAATAGCCTTTTCCATTTTCTCCTTGGTGATTGCAATTACTCCAAGTCCTTGGTAAATCAAGTTTTTCAATGTTTCTTCCATAATTCAATCTCTAATGGCATTGTTGCCGTCGGGATAACGCAAAAGTAACACGGATCTTACTGTGGTTGTTCGAATTTCCAAGAAAATCGATGGTTTTGTGGTTTGTTTAAAACTAACACTTGAACCGACTGGAAATATGTCATACATTTGACGTCAAACAAGTCATAATACATAAACCATGAATGATCGAGCAGTTGCACATATGGATCTTGACAGTTTTTTTGTCAGCGTTGAATGCCTTCGAGACAGTCGGCTGAAAGGTTTGCCGTTGATTATAGGTGGAGGGAGCGATCGGGGCGTTGTTTCTTCATGTAGCTATGAAGCCCGTAGGTTTGGCGTTCGGTCTGCGATGCCCGTTAAATTAGCCCGCCGACTTTGTCCGGACGCAATTGTTATTGGTGGCGACATGGAACTATATACCCGTTATTCGGCAATGGTTACCGAAATTGTAAAGGGCGCGTCTCCGTTGTATGAAAAGGCTTCTGTGGACGAGTTTTATCTTGACCTCACGGGGATGGATAGGTTCTTTGGAACTTGGAAGTGGATGGTTGAATTGAAGCAGAAGGTAGTTCGTGAAACCGGCCTTCCTATCACGTTTGCCTTATCGACCAACAAAACAGTTTCAAAAATCGGAACGGGTGAAGCCAAGCCCGACGGACAACTAAAGGTACCAATAGGGGAGGAGCGCCCTTTTCTTTCTCCACTGCCAGTCAATCGAATTCCGATGATCGGCAATAAAACCTATGCAGCACTATGCAGCATGGGAATCAGAACGATCTCCACCTTGCAGGAAATGCCTGCTAATGCAATGCACCAAATGATGGGGCAAAATGGATTAATCATTTGGAAAAAAGCCAATGGAATCGACGAAACTCCAGTTCAACCTTACCAAGAACACAAGTCGATCTCAACGGAAAATACTTTCGAAGTAGATACAATCGATATAAAAATGGTTAGAACACTTCTCGCTGCCATGTCGGAAAAACTGGCTTACAAACTCCGCAGGAAAAATCGCTTAACCGGCTGCATTACAGTAAAAGTTAGGTATTCCGATTTTAATACGGAAACCAAGCAATTGAAGATTCCATACACGTCGAACGACAAAACAATCATGGACCATGTGCAACGCTTGTTCGAGCTACTCTACCAGCGGCGCATGCTTGTTCGACTTGTTGGTGTTCGACTGAGCGATCTCGTTTCTGGATCTTATCAAATCAGTCTTTTTGAAGATACGCCCTCAAACATAGAATTGTATCAAGTGATGGATAGGATTAGAAATCGCTTCGGCAGTACTGCTGTGCAAAGAGCTACAACATTAGGAGCGAGTTTCAGAGAATATGATAAGTAATTAGGTGGATAAAAGAGATGAAACGAATGAACTATTGAAAATCAATGACTTAACATAGTAATCAACAACAAACTGGAAAACTATTCCGTGGCACTGAATTTTGCACTTGCAGCTAAAGTTCAAAATCACGAAATTGAATCTGGGAAGGGGTTAGCATTGGGAAGCTTCCCCAAAAACATTTCAAGCAATTTGCCAAATTTTGTTTTGAACCATCCGCCCTAAAAATCCAGTCAATTGGTGCAAGAATTTTACCTGAACATCGTTGCCGCCAAAAGAAAATCAAGCTTTATGTCTGAAGTCCAACAAAATCAAGGTCCACGACGAGGCTTCGCTACACTAAATCGACAGTAAACGAATTACGAACAGCAAATTGCATAACTAATCCATCGCCCTGAATTTGGCACTTGCACCGAAATCTCAAAACCACGAAATTGAATCTGGGAAGGGGTTAGCATTGGGAAGCTTCCCTAACAACATTTCAAGCAATTTGCCAAATTTTGTTTTGAACCATCCGCCCGAAAAATCCAGTCTATTGGTACAAGAATTTTACCTGAACATCGTTGCCGCCAACAGAAAATCAAGCTTTATGGCTGAAGTCCAACAAAATCAAGGTGAAAGACGAGGCTTCACTGCACTAAATCGACAGTACAAGAATTACGAACAACAAACAGGAAAACTATTCCGTGGCCCTGAATTTGGCACTTGCATCCAACAGAAAATCAGGTAAATTCAAAGCATGCGGGATAAAAAAACTGTTAAAATGAATTTTAGAATCACGCGGAATTTGTCAACTTTGAAAAGGTCAACTAAAGCCAATGATTACAGAGGAACAATTTAAATCAATAGCCTCCAAATTTCCGGAGGTCAGCGAAACACCGAAATTCGAAATCAAATCGTTTGCAGTAAAGAAGAAAATTTTCGCGACCTTGAATATCAAGGAAAATAGAGCAACGATTAAGTTAACAGAATCAGATCAATATGCTTTTAGCGCCTTCGATAAATCAATGATTTACCCAGTTCCAAATAAATGGGGAAAGAATGGATGGACGCATTTGAACCTCACAAAAATATCAGTTGAAATACTTCAAGACGCACTAACGGCGGCGTATTGCAATGTGGCCCCAACCAAATTGGCAAGCATTGTTCTACCTAAAAGCGAAGGGTTTGAATAGAAGTTGATCCACTAAAATCTACAATTCGTCTTCAATCAATGCAAAAGAAAACCCACCAGAATCCTCGGGAATCATATCAGCAATATGCCAACGAACGAAACTAGCCAAGGTTCGAACCACCAAATGACGAGGCATTTTGGTGAGCTTAACTGCTTGATTTAATGTCAACCATTTTTTCAACTGAAAAGCAGCGATCAGTTTCTGCTCCTTAGTTGAATAAACGGATGGTCGTTTGGCATTTTCATCCATGCGCCACAATTCCAAATGAATCAAAGAGGCTAAACGATTCGAGGCTCCATATCGAACCCAAGCTTTCCAATTGCCTGGTTCAGTTTCGGCCAAAACAGGTTTTTCGGATGCAGGTTTAACAACCGACTCAAGCACCATTTTACCTTGAATGTCATGACGCTTACTTTCCAATATTATCGGTGGATTACAGTACATAGTAGCAGCAGCATCTAAAACATACAATTCCTCTTCAAGTCTAACCCCTGCAACGCTACCATTGTCTTTCACTCCAATGAGCAATGTTCCACCATCGGTGTTGGCAAAAGCTGATAGTGTGGCTGCAATTTTACGAGCAGAATTTAACTCGAATTTAAATTCTACTGTCTGGCTTTCGCCATGAATTAACTTTAACTGAAGGGCCTGCATCTTTGGGCAACAAAGAAAAGAATACCTCTGCAATTACCAAGAATTTTAAAAATTGAAGGTTACGAACAATGATGTTAAAATATCTGTCAGAAACTCCACAACTTTATTGAACGAATGCCCAACTGTGAGCCGTAAATTTGGCCTGTGCTTCAAAAATTATCTGTTCGCAATTTTGCTCTAATCAGAGAACTTGAACTTGATTTCAAGAAAGGTTTTACCATAATAACTGGTGAAACTGGTGCTGGAAAATCAATCTTACTTGGCGCAATACATCTGATTCTTGGCGACCGAGCAGAAACATCGGTACTTCGTGACAAGGATTCCAAATGTATTATCGAAGCGAAATTTAACGTCAAAGGCTACGATCTGAAATCCTTTTTCCAAGAATGCGATTTGGATGATGAGCCTGAATGCATTATTCGCAGAGAAATTAGCCCAGCTGGGAAATCTAGATCCTTCATTAACGACACTCCTGTAAACCTGCAACAACTAAAAACACTTGGAGCCGCACTTATTGACATTCATTCTCAGCATGACACCCTTCTTCTCAATAATGCAGCATTTCGAATCCAACTTATTGATGGTCCGGCAGGATGCATTCAACTGAGAAACCAATATAGTGAGGTTTTTCAAAGATGGAAAAAGAAAGAACAGTTGCTGCGACAACTAATTGAGCAAGAAACAAGGATAGCGCAAGAAAAGGATTATCTATCCTTTCAACTTAGTGAACTTTTGGAGGCGAATCTTCAAGAGGGCGAATTGAGTATAGCGGAAGAGAATTTCCTCACGCTTAGCCATGCTTCTGAAATTAGGATTCACCTCGAACAATCGATTCAATTGGCCGAGACAGAATCGGATGGAATTCTCAACTTGATCAATAAATTTAATCAGTCACTCAAAAGCGCCGCTCGATTTAATGCAGGCGCAGAACAACTTTACAACCGAGCGCAATCGCTGCAATTGGAATTTAAAGATCTCGTTTTCGAGTTGAATAGAGAAAATGATAAATGTGAATCTGATCCTCAAAAACTCGAAGAGTTAAGTAAGCGCATTGATACTATAAATCGCCTGATTCAAAAACATCGTTTAACCTCTGATGGTGAGTTGCTTAATCTCCAAAATCAACTAGAAACCAGACTTGCTGAAGCCGAAAACTTAACATCCAGGATTGAAGCGCAGCAAGCTGAGGTTGATGTTGAATTGTTACGATTAAAACAACTTGCAGGCGAGCTGAACAAAAAGAGAAATTCAATTTCTGGATCTTTAGAACGCGAATTGATTCAGCTTCTTGGGGCGCTCGGAATGCCTTCATCAACCGTAAAAATAGATGTTCTAGAAAGGGATCAATTCGACATCAACGGTAAAAATGATATTCGCATTCTCTTTAGCGCCAACAAGGGATCTGCACCAGCAGAAATTTCGAAGGTCGCATCCGGAGGAGAATTGTCGCGTTTAATGCTTTGTTTGAAGAAAATCATGGCTTCCTCCGTAGCGCTTCCAACCATTATTTTTGACGAGATTGATACCGGTGTATCTGGTGCAATTGCCGATGGAATGGGGGAGATGCTCCATGAAATGGGAAAGGATATGCAGGTGATTTCGATAACCCATCTTCCTCAAATCGCATCAAAAGGTTCGGATCATTTGAAAGTTCAAAAGTCGGGAGACAATAATTCAACTGAAACCAAGATCACAAGACTAACAAAGGAGCAAAGAATTGATGAAATTGCAGGCATGTTAAGTGGTAAAAAACTCTCCGATGCCGCAAGATCCAATGCAAAAGCACTCTTAAAAATCAAGGACTAAAGATTTGTCTAAATTTACCTCACCAATATTCAAAACATGACACAGCTGTTAAAAGGAAAAAAAGGGATTATTTTCGGCGCTCTTGATGAGCAAAGTATCGCTTGGAAAGTTGCCGAACGCGCAGCCGAAGAAGGCGCAACCTTTGTTTTAACCAACGCTCCAATCGCAATGCGAATGGGTGAGATTAACAAACTCGCAGAAAAATGCAATGCCCAAATTATTCCAGCAGATGCAACTTCTGATGAAGACTTATCAAAACTTTTTACTTCAGCCACTGAAATATTAGGAGGTAAAATCGACTTTGTTCTGCATTCAATTGGTATGTCTCCAAATGTTAGAAAGGCAAGACCATATACAGATCTCAACTACGATTTCTTCCACAAAACAATAGATGTATCTGCAATGTCGTTACATCGTGTGCTTCAAGCAGCCTACAAACAAGACGCCCTCAACGAATGGGCTTCTGTTGTAGCACTATCTTACATTGCGGCACAACGCACATTCCCAGATTATAGCGATATGGCTGAAGCTAAAGCAATGCTTGAATCGGTAGCTAGAAGTTTCGGTTTCCACTACGGGAAAGCCAAAAAAGTTCGTGTGAATACAATTTCTCAATCTCCAACATGGACAACCGCAGGAAGTGGCGTACCAGGGTTTAAAGAGTTTTTCAATTACGCCGATAGCATGTCTCCGCTTGGAAATGCAAGTGCCATCGATTGTGCGAATTACTGCCTTTCACTCTTCTCCGATTACACTAGAATGGTTACCATGCAGAATTTATTTCATGACGGAGGTTTTTCCAACATGGGAATAAATGCCGCCATGGTTGCTGCACAATCTGAATAATTATGAAACGCTATTCCACAATACTGCCATCATTCCTTCTTTCAGCTTTAGTGCTTTTAAATTTTGCAGCTGCAGCGCAGGATGATGATAAACCTGTGGAACAACGTAAGCTTCCGTTCAGCATCGGTATTGATGGTGGAATATCTTCTATTGCCACCCCTGAAGCTTTTAGAGTGAATTTTAATTCTCTCGGAGACGTAAAGCTTAACTTCAATTTTGGATTGGGAAGACGCTTTCGAACTTCTGCACATCTAAAATACTCCGCATTTCAAGTTAGGCCAAGATTTACGAATAAGCCTGATACATTGATTGATGGGTTAATCTTCGATACAAGAACAACATTAAACTTGTTATCAACTGGTTTTTTTTTTGATAGGGTAACGTGGGTAACCAATTACTCATTTTTTGCAATGGGAATTGGTGGCGGAAGATCGTTTGGGATATATTCTAAATTTAGAAACGACTTCAAAGGAGATAAAACCGCAGCAAACTTTAACGCGAATTTCATTGAACCTAAGTTACAATTCAGCTATTTTTTTGAGGATCACCTCGGAATGAATATTAGTATCTCATATACTCACGTGTTCGGTTATTTCAGCCCAGAAAAAATTGGTTTAAACAATGGTATTCTAAGTTATACTCAAGATCAACTAAACTCTGAAATAGGTTTTTTTAATGTTTCTCTAGGTTTCGCATGGTCTTTAAAGAGAATTGAATAACATCAATTATCAAAATAAAAAAATCCCCCTTGAAATAGATTCTTGGGGGATTTTTATTTTGTGTGTTATGCGGACTATTCAGATTCTGCCTGATCCTCAGACTTCTTCTTCTTTTTCCCTTTAATAATTTTTACTACGATCTCCTTTTTTTCATCATCGTAGGCCAAATTGATACTGTCGCCTTCTTGAAGATTCGCACTAATGATGTGCTCCGCTAACGGATCTTCAACATACTTTTGGATAGCACGCTTAAGTGGACGCGCTCCGAAATTTGCATCAAACCCTTTATCCACGATGTAATCGCGCGCGCTTTCTTCCAACTTTATCTTATAGCCCATGTTTTCGATGCGCTTATACAGTTGAGCCAGTTCGATATCGATAATGTTATTGATGTTCTCCTTCGAAAGCGAATTAAACATAATCACATCATCCACACGGTTAAGGAATTCAGGTGCAAACGCTTTTTTAAGTGCGCTTTCAATAACTCCCTTTTCATTGTCAGACGCCGAAGCAATTTTAGCTCCGGTTGAAAATCCAACTCCTTGTCCGAAATCTTTCAGTTGACGAGAACCAATATTTGATGTCATAATAATGATTGAATTTTTAAAATCAATCTTACGACCTGAACTATCGGTAAGCTGTCCATCATCCAAAACTTGTAGTAACAAGTTGAATACATCAGGATGTGCTTTTTCTATTTCATCCAATAAGATAACTGAATATGGCTTGCGACGAACTTTTTCGGTTAACTGACCACCTTCTTCATAACCAACATAACCTGGAGGCGCACCAATCAAACGACTAACTGCAAACTTCTCCATGTACTCACTCATATCTATGCGTATAAGTGAATCATCGCTATCAAATAAATATTTTGATAGAATCTTAGCCAATTGTGTTTTACCGACACCAGTTGGACCTAAGAAAATGAATGAACCAATTGGACGATTCGGATCTTTCAAACCTGCGCGGTTGCGCTGAATTGCCTTAACAACTTTTTTAATTGCCTCGTCTTGACCGATTACTTTACCTTGAATCTCGTCGTACATTTTTACCAAACGAGAACTCTCATTTTGCGCAATACGTTGAGTTGGTACGCCAGTCATCATGGCTACTACCTCTGCAACATTTTCTTCAGTAACAGTTTGACGATTATTTTTGGTCTCTTCTTCCCAAGCCTTCTTGGCAGCATCTAATTGTTCGATCAACTGTTTTTCCTTATCACGCAAACGTGCAGCCTCTTCATATTTCTGACTTTTAACAACCTGAATCTTTTCAGCCTTTACTTCTTCAATTTTGGCTTCAATGTCGAGGATTGTTTGCGGAACATGAATATTGGTAATGTGTACACGAGAACCGGCTTCATCTAAAGCATCAATTGCCTTATCTGGTAAATGACGATCAGAAACGTAGCGCTGTGTAAGAGTTACACATGCTTTCAATGCTTCAGGCGTGTAGATTACGTTGTGGTGATCTTCATACTTTGACTTGATGTTGTTCAAGATTTGGAAAGTTTCCTCTTCAGATGTTGGATCAACAATCACCTTCTGGAAACGACGTTCTAAAGCACCATCTTTTTCAATGTACTGGCGGTATTCATCTAGTGTAGTAGCACCGATGCATTGTATTTCTCCACGCGCCAAAGCCGGTTTGAACATATTTGATGCATCCAAAGAACCGCTTGCACCACCTGCTCCAACGATTGTGTGAATCTCATCGATGAAAAGAATAACATCAGGAGATTTCTCCAATTCATTTAGAACAGCTTTCATACGTTCCTCGAATTGACCGCGATACTTAGTTCCTGCAACCAAAGATGCAAGGTCCAAAGTGATCACACGCTTATCGAAAAGTACTCGAGATACTTTCTTTTGAACGATTCGAAGTGCAAGTCCTTCAGCAATAGCTGATTTACCTACACCAGGCTCTCCAATTAATATAGGATTGTTCTTTTTTCTTCTTGATAAGATTTGAGAAACGCGCTCGATTTCCTTCTCTCGTCCAACGATAGGATCTAATTTTCCTTCATCAGCTGCCTTGGTAAGATCGCGACCAAAATTATCAAGAACAGGGGTTTTTGATTTGGAATCAGTCACTTTCTTAGCTCCGCCGCTGCCTCCAAATGTTCCACCATCGTCGTCGTTATCGTCGTCGAGCGGATTATTTGAAGCTTGGGCACGTGGCTCTTCGGTTAACAAATTTTTCAATTCGTCGCGAACAGTACCATAGTTAACATGGTATCGCTCGAGTGTTTTGGTTACTATATTCTCCTCGTCTTTCAAAATTGCGAGCAGAAGATGTTCGGTTCCTATTAATGTAGTTTTGAAAAGTCTTGCTTCAAGATAAGTAACCTTTAAGGCTTTTTCTGCTTGCTTAACCAGTGGTATCTGATTTAAGTTAAGCGATTTGCCCGATGAAACCTTGATTGAAGACTCGATCGTTTTTCTCAATTCTGAGATGTCGACCTTCAGGTTTTTCAGGATTTTTATTGCCATGCCTTCGCCTTCGCGGATAATCCCGAGAAGCAGGTGTTCTACACCCATATAGTCATGGCCTAATCTTAGTGCTTCCTCTCTACTGTAGGAAATCACATCTTTAACTCGCGGTGAAAATCTCGCTTCCATGTGGTGGTTTGGTTAGGCTTCTGGATTTCTCAAATATATGAAAAGTCCTTCTGCGTGGTGCATACAAAAATATCGTACTGTCGACACGTCAACTTGGTTTCGATTGTTAATTTCAAACACAATTTTGTTAATACTCATTGACCTATTTTCAGCACAGCGAAATGGAATTATTTATATTCGCTGCTTGATTTGATAACAGCATAACAACTATCGTGCATCAACGGTTCAAATGAATTTATGGCAGACGGAGAAAAGATCATACCGATCAATATAGAAGAAGAAATGAAAACGGCCTACATCGACTATTCGATGTCGGTCATTGTGTCACGTGCTTTACCTGATGTCCGAGATGGACTCAAGCCTGTGCATCGTCGTGTGCTTTTCGGCATGCAAGAGCTCGGGGTAATGTCCAATAGGGCCCACAAAAAATCTGCGAGGATTGTAGGGGAAGTATTAGGTAAATATCACCCGCACGGGGATTCATCAGTTTACGACACCATGGTAAGGATGGCCCAAGAGTGGTCGCTTCGTTATCCTTTGGTCGACGGGCAAGGTAACTTTGGATCGGTGGATGGCGATAGTCCTGCCGCAATGCGTTACACGGAAGCTCGTTTGAAGAAAATTGCCGAAGAAATGCTGGCAGATATCGACAAGAATACGGTCGATTTCCGTTTAAACTTCGATGATTCTCTTGAAGAACCAACTGTACTCCCAGCTAAAATCCCGAATCTCCTTATTAATGGAGCATCAGGAATTGCCGTGGGTATGGCTACCAATATGCCACCTCATCATCTCGGCGAAGTGATCGATGGAACAATTGCATACATTGATAACAATGAAATCGAGATAAGCGAATTAATTCAGCATGTTAAAGCTCCAGATTTCCCTACAGGGGGTATTATTTACGGATACGAAGGTGTTCGCGAAGCTTTAGAAACTGGTCGTGGTCGCGTTGTGATGCGCGCTCGGACAGAAATTGAACAAATGGATACCGGTCGCGAAAGAATCATCGTTACCGAAATTCCATACATGGTGAACAAGGCAGAGATGATTCGAAAGACTGCCGAACTCATCAACGATAAAAAAATTGAAGGCATTTCAGATTTGCGCGATGAATCCGATCGTGACGGAATGCGCATCGTTTATGAGCTAAAGCGCGATTCTATCACGAGTGTTGTACTAAATAATTTATTTAAGTATACACAGCTACAATCCTCATTTTCAGTTAACAACATCTGTCTTGTAAAAGGTCGTCCTGAGTTGTTAAACGTGAAGCAACTTATTGCTGCATTTGTTGAACACCGCCACGAAGTTGTAATTCGAAGAACAAAATTCGATCTTGAACAAGCCGAAAAACGCGCGCACATTCTTGAAGGATTCCTTATCGCGCTAGATAATCTTGATGCTATCATTACGCTTATCCGCGCCAGCAGAACTCCAGATGATGCCCGCGAAGGCTTGATGGAATCTTTCGGATTGTCGGAAATTCAGTCTCGTGCAATTCTGAACCTAACGCTTCAACGTTTAACCGGACTTGAAAGAGATAAAATTCGTGATGAATATGCAGAGTTGATGAAAACTATCGACTATTTAAAGTCGATTTTGGGAGACGAGACCCTCAGAATGCAGATCATCAAGGATGAATTGCTTGAAATCAAGGAGAAATATTCCGACGAACGTCGTACACATATTATATATGATGCAGACGATCAAAGAATCGAAGATTTAATCGCTGATGAGCCATGTGTAATCACAGTTTCTCACATGGGTTATATCAAGAGAACCAATTTAAATGAGTACCGCACGCAGAAACGTGGAGGTAAAGGTTCGCTTGGATCAAATACACGTGATGCAGATTTCCTTGAGCATTTGTTTACAGCAACAACTCATAATTATTTGTTGTTCTTTACTCAAAATGGTAGATGTTTCTGGATGCGTGCTTTTGAAGTTCCCGAAGGAACCAAAACATCAAAAGGTCGTGCAATTCAAAACATGATCAATATTCCACCCGATGATAAAGTAGTGGCTTACGTGAATGTAACCAGCCTGTCGGATGAAGAATACATCAACAACAACTTCATTATTATGTGTACCAACAAGGGAACGATCAAGAAAACGTCCCTTGAAGCATACAGCCGTCCAAGAACCAATGGAATCAACGCGATCACAGTACGCGATGGCGAAATTTTGTTGGAAGCGAAACTTACAAATGGTACCTCAGAAATCATGATGGCACTTCGTTCTGGTCGTGCAATTCGATTCCCAGAGGCGAAGGTTCGTCCGATGGGTAGAAATGCATCTGGTGTTCGCGGTGTTACATTATCGAATGAGGATGATGCAGTTGTCGGAATGGTTTGTGCCGAAACTACGAGTACTCAAGTACTTGTGGTTTCCGAGAATGGTTATGGAAAACGCTCGGAGATTGAAGAATATCGAATCACCAACAGAGGTGGAAAAGGTGTAAAAACGATTAATGTAACTGAGAAAACAGGATACTTGATCGCAATCATTGGAGTGAAAGATGAAGATGATTTGATGATTATCACCCGCGGCGGAATCACTATCAGAACCCCAATCGAAGATTTACGTGTTCAAGGACGCGCTACTCAAGGCGTTCGTTTGATTAACTTGAAAGGTAATCAGACCATTGCAGCCGTAACTTGTGTTGAAAAAGAGGAAGTTGAAGAAGAAGAGATAGAAGGCACAGACTTAGAACAGGGCGGGGAAGGAGCAACTCCAGAAACAGAAGAACCTACTAACGAATAAGCTTAAAAGATGAAAAATAAAATCATGCTTTCGCTGATGCTACTGGGATACACAGTTGTTTCGGCACAACAATCAAAGGTGGTGAGTGCTATCAATGCGCTTGGATACTATCAGAAAGATAAAACTGATATTGAAAGTATTCAAAAGGCAAAAGGATTCATTGATGAAGCAAGCTTAAATGAAGGCACCGCCATAAAGCCAAAAACTTGGTGGGTAAGAGGTAATGTTTATTTGAGCTATTATGAAAGTAAAAATGCCGATTTGCTTCAACTAGTAGGAGGGGACCCTCTCAAAATTGCTGCTGAATCTTACGAAAAAGCATACTTGCTAGATGCTAAGTACGAAAATGCAGATGAGTGCTACCAAAAAGCAATTATTGCCTACAAAAATCTTGGTATTGAAGCATTTAACGTGAAGAACTATGCCGGTGCAGCTGAGCTATTTGAAAAGGTTGTGCAGCTTTCAGCAAAAAAAGGAACTCCAGATAAAGATGGAATTACAAATACTGCTGTAGCTGCCATGAATGCAGGAAAATACGATAAGGCAATAGAGTATTATTCAAAAATGCTTGACAATGATTCCACTGGAATGATCTATGGTCAAATTTACAAGGCGCAATTAGCCAGCGGAGACACAGCTGCAGGTATGGCTACACTCCAGAATGGCCGATCAAAATTCCCTAGAAACCAAGGCCTTTTGACTGAAAATTTGAATTATCTCTTCAGAACAAAGCAAAACGCAGAAGCAGAAAGCCTACTCAAGTTAGCCATAGAAAACGACCCAACAAATCACACATTGTACCTAGCTGCAGGTTCTACGTATGAAAGTCTAGGCAGAATGGATGAAGCAATAGCGGCCTACAAAAAAGCAATTGAAGTAAAGCCTGATGCTTGGCAGGCATATTACAACTTAGGTGCTTACTACAACAATGAAGGAAAACGCTTGCAAGACATTGCCAACAATGAAAAGGACAACAAGAAGTATGAAGCTGGAATTAAGGCAGCTGATGCTGAACTTGCTAAAGCTTTGGAGTATCTTGAAAAGGCAAAGGATTTAACAGAGAAAGGAACAGAAGATAGAATGGATATTTCTAAAGCTTTGAAACAACTTTATGTTAGAATGAATCTAACAGAAAAATTCGAAGCCCTTAAAAAGGAAATGCAACCTTAAGTCACAAATTAAAGAAATGAAAATCCCGGCTAGTTTTAGTCGGGATTTTTTTTGCTCTGGCCACAATGCTCAAACGATCGGCAAAATATTCTTACTGATTCAGAATATTTAAGTCGCTATGACAAAAGATAGGCAAGATGTTTTTTCATTAATGAAGGTTTTAATCAACAGTATTTAAGGAATCAAGCTTCTTGACGATTATCTTCATCAAATATCTATTTAACATAATATTAATTATAGGACAAATGAATATGCAAGTTTAGTAAGCCTGATTGCAGTTTCCATATTTCTCAGCATAAATCCATAACTCAAAATCTAGACGATAAAATCAAGTTCATTCGTGCAAGACATCAACCATGGAAAATTTTACATGCTGTATTCATTGCTTCACTTCAAAATTTTATGAAAAGTTTTCCGATGCATTTAATGGCTGCGATTCTTTCATTTCTTTTGTTGCATGAAAACCATCCTTCAAATTTTCGCTTTGCTTCTAATGGCTTCAACTAGTCTTTGGGCACAGAAAACATCAAAGAATCAACCCGCTAAACCAGTCGAAAATCCAGCATTTCAATCTTTACAATTCAGGTCAATCGGTCCTGCAGTTGCATCTGGACGAATTGGAGATATCGCTGTTGATCCCCAAAATCAATCGGTATGGTACATTGCAGCAGCATCTGGTGGAATTTGGAAAACCATAAATGCAGGAACAACTTTTCAACCCATTTTTGATGCACAAGGCTCCTATTCGATTGGATGTATAACTATCGATCCGAATAACCACAATGTTATTTGGGCAGGAACTGGTGAAAACAACAACCAACGATCTGTTGCCTACGGAGATGGCATTTACAAATCAGAAGATGGCGGTCAAAGTTGGAAAAATATGGGGCTTGGGAAATCTGAGCACATTGGGAAAATCATTGTCGACCCAAGGAATTCTAATGTTATTTATGCGGCTGCTTATGGTCCACTTTGGTCGGCTGGCGGCGAACGAGGAATTTATAAATCAACCGATGGTGGTAAAACTTGGGCAATAAGCCTTAATGTATCTGAAAATACCGGATTCAACGAAGTTCATTTCATGCCCGGTAATCCGGATATTTTATACGCTGCAGCGCATCAACGTCGCCGCCATGAATGGACCTATATTTCTGGTGGACCAGAATCTGCAGTTTATCGTAGCACTGATTCTGGAAAAACATGGGACAAACTCACCAATGGTCTTCCTGCTGGAGATGTTGGTCGAATCGGCTTGGCAGTTACCGAAGCTGATTCTGAACGTATTTATGCAATCGTTGAGGCTAATGATGAATCTAAAGGTGTTTATTTGAGTCGCGACCGCGGTGCTTCATGGGAAAAACGCTCGAATTGGTCAACTGCAGGGAATTATTACCAAGAAATCCAATGTCATCCGAAAGATCCTGACATCCTTTACAGTCTAGACACTTGGGCCAAAATCAGCAAAGATGCTGGGAAATCATTTCAAGGTTTAGGTGAGAAGAATAAACACGTTGACAATCACGCACTTTACGTTTTCCCTGATGCTCCTTCACATTTGTTAATGGGCTGCGATGGTGGTCTTTACGAAACCTTCGATGGAGCGCAAACTTGGAGATACTTTGCAAATTTGCCAATCACTCAGTTTTACAGAGTTACAACTGATAAGCAATTCCCGAATTATTATGTTTACGGTGGAACGCAAGATAACAACACCTTAGGCGGACCTTCTAAAACAAATTCTGCATCGGGAATTTTGAATGCTGATTGGTTTGTAACTGTTGGTGGAGATGGTTTTGAGTCGCAGGTTGATCCAACCGACCCAAACATCGTTTACTCACAATGGCAGTATGGTGGATTGGTTCGGTATGACCGAAGAACAGGTGAAGCCTTTGATATCAAGCCACAAGAAGGCAAATATGATGTGGCAGCACTTCGCTGGAATTGGGACGCTCCCCTCCTGCTCTCTCCTCACAATTCCAATCGTCTGTACTTCTGTGCCAACAAGGTGTTCAGAAGTAACGACAGAGGTAACACTTGGGAAGTGTATTCTGATGATTTAAGTCGCGGCATTGACAGAAACCAACTTCCAGTGATGGGAAAAGTTTGGTCGATGGATGCTATTGGAAAAAACTCCAGTACAAGTATTTATGGAAACATCACGGCCTTTTCAGAGTCTCCATTGAATGAAGGCACTTTAATCGCTGGAACGGATGACGGATTGATCCAAACATCAACTGATGGAGGATTAAACTGGAATAAAACATCAACATTTTCCAGTGTTCCTGATCAAGTTTTGGTACAAAATACCTTGGCATCTAGACACAATTCCAAGGTCATGTACGCAGTTTTCAATAACCATAGAAACGGTGATTTCAAGCCTTATTTGATGATGAGTGAAGATGCGGGCAAATCGTGGGAGCCCATACAAGGCAATCTGCCTGAAAGAGGTTCTGTGTATTGCATAGCTGAAGATCCGAAGAAGGCTGGTTATCTCTATTGTGGAACTGAATTCGGTGTGTTTTTTAGCTCCGATTCAGGTAAAAACTGGATTCAACTAAAAGGTGGATTGCCAGTGATTTGCGTTCGCGATATAGAGATTCAAGAGCAAGCTGATGATATGATTCTTGCCACTTTTGGCCGTGGTTTCTACATACTCGACGACCTTCATATTCTTAGGGCTTTGCCAGAAACATTGGATATGCCTGAAGTGAAGAATCCAGAAAAACCGATGGCAACTATCTTTCCGGTAGAACCATATTCGATCAAGAATTTGGCAACTCCGCTAGGCCACAAGGGAAATTCGTTTCAAGGAGCATCATTGTATTCGGCCGAAAATCCGCCGAACGGCGCCATTTTACATTGGATGATGAACCAAGATGTGAAATCGATGAAGGATCTCCGAAAGGATGCTGAGAAAGAAAAAGTAAAGAACAATCTTCCTGTGATTTATCCATCGAAAGATTCGATAAGGCTAGAAAACCTTCAAGAAACTCCTTACTTGTTGATCAGGATTACCAATGAATCGGGTGAGTTGATCAGAGAATTTCGTGAAAGTGCCAAGAAAGGACTCAAAAAAACTATTTGGGATGGAAGACGAACATCCACTGGCGAGGTGAATTTTTATACACCAGATCCCGACAACCCCTACGAATCTGGCGAAATTGCTGCATTTGTTGCGCCTGGAAAATACACTGCTCGAGTGATGTTGATGCAAGATGGAAAATTGGAGGCTATTAGTACACCGACTGAAATTGTGATCAACAATGCGTTATCGGAAAATGAAAACAAGGCCTTACTTTCGTTTAAAGCGGAAGTTGAAGAAATGCGCAGAATAGTTTCTGGTACAGTTAGTTACCTTGATCATTTAAAAAACAAAGTGAAGTATATTAAAGCAGCAAAAGTGAAAGATGCCGTTGCACAAACTTCTCTTCAGATAGCTGCTAGCAACCTCGAACTTAGAATGAAACAAGTTGAAATTGCCTTACAGGGGGATCGTGCTTTAGCTAGAAAAGAGTTTGAAACATTGCCTGGGATAAGTGGAAGAGTCGATAATATTGTTTATAACTGGTGGTCAACCACCCAGATGCCTTCAAATACATATAAAGAGCAATTGAATTTGGTAAAAGACTTGTTTCGACCAGTTTACAATGAGGTGAAACAACTTGATATCGAGATCGAAAAAATCGAAGCCGAATTGGAAAAGCAGAAAGCACCTGCGACACCCGGTCGTTTGCCAGATTTCCAATAGACAAAAGATCAGACTTAAAATCTCAGCAATAAGAATATCAAGCACTTTGGATACTTTGAAACGAACTGTTGAAAGCCTTTTTTGGCTATCTAACCGAAATAACTTAGGTTTGCTCCCCGTTTTTGAAAGAGCAATCTTTCAGAGCCATAATCTATAAGAATGAGTTGGTTCAAGAGAAAAGATAAGAACATTACAACCTCTACCCTCGACAAGAAGGAGACTCCAGAAGGTTTGTGGTATAAGTGTCCGTCGTGCAAAAAGATATACTCATCAGGCGATCATGAAGATAGTATGTGGGTATGTGGAAATTGTGGATACCATGAGCGCATTAATTCGCGAGAGTATTTTGCGATTTTGTTTGATGAACAAGAATATACAGAGCTATTCCCTAAAATTTCTCCGAACGATCCGTTAGGATTCGTTGATACAAAGAAATACAGCGATCGAATTATAGCCTCGCAAGCAAAAACAGGATACAAGGATGCAATCTCTTGTGCCGTTGGTTTGGTTGATGACGTTAAAATGGTGGTTGCTTGTATGAATTTCGAGTTTATCGGTGGTTCGATGGGATCGGTTGTTGGGGAAAAAATCTCCAGGTCAATCGACTATTGTGTAAAGCATAAACTGCCTTTAATGATTATTTCAAAATCAGGCGGTGCACGAATGATGGAAGCCGCTTTCTCATTGATGCAGATGGCAAAAACATCAGCTAAATTGACGCAATTGGCAGATGCAAAACTTCCATATATTTCGTTGTTAACAGATCCTACAACAGGTGGTGTTACTGCTTCATACGCTATGTTGGGAGATTTAAACATTTCTGAACCTGGTGCATTGATCGGTTTTGCCGGACCAAGAGTTGTGAAAGAGACGATTGGAAAAGATCTACCAGAAGGATTTCAAACAGCAGAATTCGTTCAAGAGCATGGTTTTCTAGATTTTATTGTTGAACGAAGAGACCTAAAATACAAGTTAGCACAGGTGGTTCGCCTCCTGATGAAACAAGACTGCACACCACAGGTAAAAGGTGCATTAAACTGAAACTAACAATGGATTGTTAATTTTTTCAAAATTGCAGTTTTGCAATCTGCTTTTTTGATTATCTTTGCGGTCCTGTTAAAAGAAGACATCAATCACATGGCATTGACATCAGAAGCAAAAAAAGAGATTTTTGCAAAACACGGTGGTACAGCAACAAACACCGGATCCACAGAAGCGCAGATTGCACTCTTTACTGAGCGCATTAACATGATGACTGAGCATCTTAAAGCTAACCGTAAAGATTTTGGAACCCAGCGTTCTTTGATCAAACTTGTAGGAAAGCGTAGAAGCTTGCTCGATTATCTGAAAGACCGCGATATTGTAAAATACCGGACGCTCATCAAAGAATTGAATATCAGAAAGTAATTCTGGAAACCTATTGAAAAAGGCAATTATTATGATTGCCTTTTTCTTTTTTTATCACAATTTAATATCACACACATGAATATTGGAGTGCGTAAGACTTTCGTTATGCCCGATGGTGTTGAGGTAACGCTCGAGACTGGCAAATTGGCGAAGCAGGCCCATGGTTCGGCAGTGATCCGTGTAGGCGGAACAATGCTACTGGCTGCCGTTGTTAGCAACGAAGACGCCAAGGAAGGCGTTGATTTCATGCCCTTAACTGTTGAATATCAAGAAAAATATGCTTCTACTGGGAAATTCCCTGGTGGATTCTTTAAACGTGAAGCTCGCCCTTCGGAAAATGAAATCCTCACTTCCCGCTTGGTAGACCGCGCTTTACGCCCACTCTTTCCAGAAGATTATCACTCTGATACGCAAGTGATCATTCAGTTGATCTCTTCTGATAAAACACACCTACCTGATTCTTTGGCATGCCTAGCAGCATCCACTGCCCTTGCGGTCTCTGATATCCCATTTAATGGTCCAATTTCGGAAGTTCGTGTCGCACGTATCGAAGGAACATATTTTGTTAACCCATCGATTGAACAGTTAGAAAACGCCGATCTAGACATCATCGTTGCTGCCTCGCAAGATAGCATCGTAATGGTGGAAGGTGAAATGAAGGAAGTTTCTGAAGAGGATATGTTGGAAGCGATCAAATTGGCGCATAATGCAATTCGTGTTCAGATCAATGCCATCAACGAATTGGCTGCAATGGTACCTTCATCTTCTCCAAAGCGCACTTACAACCACGAAAAACACATTCCAGAATTGAAAGAGCAGATTTTCTCTTTCTGTCTCGACAAATGTGCTGAAGTGGCTCGCTCTGGAAATGCGAACAAAAAAGCTCGCTCAGAGGCATTTAAGGCAATCAAAGAAGAATTTAAAGCCACACTAACCGAAGAACAACTTTCGGCTGCTGGAAGTTTGGTGAGCGTTTATTTCCACGATGTGGAGAAGAAAGCAATGCGTCAAGTTATCCTCAATGAAAGTAAACGTCTGGATGGTCGCGGTCTTCGTGATATTCGTTCGATTTGGTCGGAAGTTGATTATTTACCATCAGCGCACGGTTCTGCGATATTTACTCGCGGGGAAACACAATCACTCACTACTGTTACTCTTGGTAACAAAATGGATGAGCAAATGATTGATGGTGCTGTTTTGGAAGGTTCTAATAACTTTCTTCTTCACTACAATTTCCCATCTTTTTCAACTGGAGAAGCTCGTCCGAACAGAGGAACTAGCCGCCGCGAAATTGGACATGGAAATCTTGCATTGCGTGCATTAAAACCAATGCTACCTAAAGCTCCAGAAAATCCTTATACTATTCGTATCGTTTCAGATATTCTTGAATCGAACGGCTCTTCATCTATGGCTACAGTTTGTGCAGGAACACTTGCACTCATGGATGCTGGCGTGAAATTAAAGAAGCCTGTTTCAGGAATTGCCATGGGATTGATTACTGATGACGGAAGCAAATACGCTGTTTTGTCTGACATTCTTGGTGATGAAGATCATTTGGGCGACATGGACTTTAAAGTTACAGGTACTGCAGATGGAATCACTGCTTGTCAGATGGACATTAAAGTAATGGGCTTGAGTTACGAAATTATGCTCAACGCTTTAAAACAAGCCAAAGAAGGTCGTTTGCACATTCTTGGTGAAATGACCAAAACGCTTTCAACTCCAAGAGAAGATTACAAACCGCACGCTCCAAGAATTATTGAACTAAGAATTCCTAAAGAATTCATCGGTGCAGTGATCGGGCCAGGTGGTAAGATTATTCAAGAGATGCAGAAAGAAACTCAAACTGTTATTGTTATCGAAGAAGTAGCGGAACAGGGTGTAGTTCAAATCTCATCTTCAAACAAAGCAAACATCGATAAAGCAGTTGCAAAGATTCGTTCAATTGTAGCTGTGCCAGAAATCGGCGAAGTGTTTAATGGGAAAGTGAAATCAATTGTTGCATTTGGTGCATTTGTTGAAATCCTTCCAGGAAAAGACGGCTTACTCCATATTTCTGAAATCGATCACAAAAGAATTGAAACCATGGATGGCGTTCTAAAAGAAGGCGACATGATTGAAGTGAAATTGATCGATGTTGACAAGAAAACTGGTAAGTTTAAATTGAGCCGTAAAGTTTTATTGCCAAAGCCTGAAAAGGCAGTAAACTAAGTAGTTTTCATTATACTCTTGAAAGGCTGGTCAGAAATGATCAGCCTTTTTTGTTGACCATAAACGAATAAGGGCAAGGTCTCCCCTGCCCTCATCGCAACATTTTATTTTGATTAAGCTTATTTTCCAGCAATCACTCTTTCGCGGATTCTCGTTTCCCAATCGGAATTTCCTAAACTGTCGAGTTGCTTTTGCACAATTGATTTTAATTCTGGAACATCTTTAAATGCCCAAATCAAATAACCTAAACCACCGTTTGCTAAGCGATTGTTCGGATTTTTAGCCGCATTCATCGCATACTTCACGGCAGTTTCATTGGCAATTGAAAGTTCTTTCAGCAAGGCAAATGCACTTCTTCTGGTGTT
>CANHIS010000056.1 GCA_947460255.1 Bacteroidota bacterium | reverse complement strand
GAGAGCTGTCTTGGCAATGGATGGAAGATTACAACTTAAATCATCCACATCAATCGCTAAATAATTTAAGCCCTTTGAAATACTCAGAGAAATTTCAGCAAATTTGAACTTCCAATTTATAACCGGTTCGAAAAACGGGGTACTTACACCCTCTTGCATGCAGCCGAAATTGGGGTAACAGCCAAAGATGGTGTTGTATCGTTAACAGGAGTTGTTGATTGTTATGCAAAGAAAATGGAAGCTGAAAATGCCGCGAAAAAAGTCGTAGGAGTTAAGGCTCTCGTGGAGAAAATTGAAGTGAGTCTCCCACATGCATGGGCTAGAACCAATGGAGAAATTGCCGATGAGGTGCTTGCTGCCTTGAAAGCCAATTGGACTGTGCCCAACGACAAAGTGATGGTGAAGGTTGAAAATGGCTGGATTACCTTAGAAGGTGAACTTCCATGGAACTTCCAAAAAGAAGCTGCAAAGAAGACTGTGAATTATTTGTTAGGCGTAAAGGGTGTAACAAACAACATCACCATTAAGTCGAACACCAACGAAGCCATTGAAAAGGCTGATGTTGAAGCAGCGATTGGAAGAAGTTGGACAGTCGACGATCGTGATATTGTGGTTTCGGTATCTGGTACTACAGTAACGTTATCTGGTACTGTGAATTCTTGGTATCAACGCGATGAGGCTGCTCGCATTGCCTGGAATACACCTGGTATTTGGCATGTGAAAAATGAATTGGCAGTCGATTACGAATATGCGTTTAGTTAAAATTTGAAAACACGGATGTTAGTGTCCTAACCACTGGCATTCGTTGTTTTCTTTATACTTTTGAGTGGGGAATAAAATTTATTGGACTAGGCCTTTCATTGGGCAATTCCATGTTAATTATTACCTACTTAATCAATGTGTATTTTTTTAATCGAGAGATTCTTTGAAGACCATTTCATTTTATCCAAAGTCACAATTTGTTATGCATATATTCTATTCTTTACAAGGGTTTAAGTCATTTAAAATTTTACTGGCGCTCTTTTTATTATTCCAACAACCTATCTCTATGCAGGCACAAACGTTGAATACAGTGCAAAATGTGGATTTGGCTAGATATGCTGGCACGTGGTACGAAATTGCCTCTTTTCCACAAAGATTTCAGCGAGGTTGTTTTAATACAACTGCAACATACACGCTTACGGGTAAGGGTTATGTTATTGTGGAGAACAGATGCAACAAGGATAGTTTCACTGGCAAGCTTTCTTATATAAAGGGAAAGGCATTCGTTGAAAAGGAAAGTGGCAATGCAAAATTAAAGGTGCAGTTCTTTTGGCCTTTTCGGGGTAAATATTGGATCATAGATTTAGCGGATGATTATAGTTATGCGGTAGTTGGTCATCCCAATCGACAGTATTTGTGGATTTTATCGCGTACACCTATGATGAATGAAATGGTGTACAAGGAAATTCTCCTTCGTTTAATCAATCAAGGGTTTGATACGAGCAAACTGCAGACTACACAGCAGAAAATCTAAACGATCTGATTTAGAACAATTCATCATTCCAATATATTTATTAAAGCTCAATCAACTTTCTGGAAAGTTACATATTATGAATAAATTCATCCCTATTTATATTTACGGAATTATCATCCTTTTGCAAGGAATATTTATATTGTTATTTCAGCAGTTGGATTTTGAATTTATTAAATGGAATCTTGGCGTTTCTTCAATTCTAGCTTCATTATTGGCATTAACAGCTGCTTTTTATAGAAGAGAAAAACAAGTACAACTTGCTTACCACGAACTACACTCTTTCATGATGTTGATTTATGGGATAGTTCTACTGTATTTTTGTAATTCATTGGATCGTTTGATTTTTTCATCAATCATCCTTTTTCTATTCTATTCAATTTCGGAGATCGTATTCTGTAATTGGTTATTCAATTTGTCATCCAAAATTGGGTTTAAAGTTTTATTTGTTCGTCTTATTATCGGACTATTCACTGGAATGGGGGCTGTTTGGGCATTGGCTTTATCTGAGCAGCCTATGTTAATTTTAGGAGCACTTTTTATGCTGGTTGGAGTCAATATTGTGATGTACGTTCCAATTGTAAAGACGAACTATCTTAATACTCATCCCCAATAATTCGAGGCCGTAAGACTGAATTCGAAAAATCAATTCATTTAAGCAGTTAACTCTTTCGTTGACTTAATAGCTACATTGGTAATTATTTCAAACTTGGATTGAGTCGCTCAATTTGCTCGAAAATTCCTATCAAATCACGCCCTTTTTCTGAAAGTGTGTATTCAACATGTAAAGGTTTTTCTTGTATCGTTTCTCTATGCAACAGTCCATCGGTTTCAAGTTCCTTTAAAGCAACCGCCACCGACTGTTTGTTCGAACCTTCAAGCTGCTTCAGCAATTGGCTAAATCTTAGCGGACCATCAACTGCCAATTTGAAGATCTGTAGCTTCCATTTCCCTGAAAGGGTTTTTAAGAGGCTTTCTGCCGGACAAGTTTCTTTGTTCTCCATCGAAAATGTGGTCAGAAAATTCTGACTGCTTGTATAGGTAAAATCAACGTTCGTTCTTTGCGGTAAATTAAAATATAAATGCAACCATTCACAAGTAGATTATTGGCAGCGATGCTCATGTATTTTATCTCTTTGGGTGGAGAGGCTCAGGTAAATAAAGCTAAAATGAAATTAGATACGAGTAACCCGCTCTTATGTGATACTGTTGATGGAGCTTGTGTAGTTCCTGGAATGGTTGAAGGTGATTCAATTGTCGCCCAAGCATCTAAGTTAAAACCAATTAAAATTGAATATTATACAGATCCTATCTGTTCGTCTTGTTGGGGCATTGAGCCACAATTGAGAAAGTTAAAATTGGAATACGGCGATTATTTTGAGATTGAATACAAAATGGGTGGTTTGCTCAAAGATTGGACTTACAACAGTGGAGGAATTTCCAAACCCAGCGATGTTGCGCATCATTGGGATGAAGTGAGTAAGTATTACAAAATGCCTATCGATGGAAATGTTTGGTTGACCGATCCTTTGGATTCATCTTATCCACCTTCCATTGCATTTAAAGCCGCTCAAATGCAGAATGAAAAATTGGCTTTGGTTTTTCTAAGGAAGCTGCGTGAAATGGTATTTATCGAAAATAAGAATATTACCAAGTGGGAATTCGTTCAGGATGCTGCATATTATGCTGGATTAGATACACTTAAACTGAAAAACGACATTGCGAATTCTGCCAAAACTGCCTTTCAAGATGATTTAATGGATTCAAGAAATAGTGGTGTTCGTGGCTTTCCAACTTTGTTTTTTATTGATTCATCGGGCAATAAGAATACAGTTTATGGATTTCGTCCTTATGAGCAATTTGAAAATGCGATTTTAAAAGCGTTTCCTGAAGCCAAAAAGAAGATTATACAATTATCAGTGGCTGATATATTTCATAAATACCCTACTTTAACGACACAGGAATTCGCTACAATTAGCAATATCACATTCGACAATGCCGAAAAGGATTTAGAGAAACTCTATCTGTCGGGCACATTGAATAAAATTCATATCAATAACGGTGATCTTTGGATTTGGAAATCAATTAAATAATCCCAAAGAATTATTGGGCCTTCTGTTTTAAGGTTTTCTGTTATTCGATCTGATCCGATTTTTCGAGCATTGTCTCCATGAATTTCCAAGTTGCTGTTGCTTCGTTGGATTTTAATTCAACAATTCAATTTATCTGATTATTTGAATTCGTGTGTTAACTTCTTCTTGATTTAACAGTGCAACCTTCATGAAATAGATCCCTGTTGGGATTGCCTGAACGGATGCAGAATTACCTTGGCCTGTGGCTAGCAATTGCCCTTGAATATTAAGAATGCTCCAATGCGATATTCCTTCTGAATGTTCAATATTAATTAATCCATTGCTTGGATTGGGAAACAGTTTCAGATTATCATTTGTATTGCTGTTTTGATCATCATTTGTTGTAATCAAACCTCCATCTCCAGTTTTGATAATCGTTTGATTTTGACCAACAAGAAAAATTGTATTTGTATCCAAAGCAGTTACGCCCCATCCTGCGTATGCGTATGGAAACGTTAAATCATTCCAAGTTAAACCTCCATTTGTCGTATAGCTCACATCGCAACTAGCATTTACGAAACTTCCTACTACAAAACCTGTAGAATCGTTGATAAATTGCATGTCAAATGGCGTTTGTAAACATGTGCTTCCTGCAGCAGTGAAGCTGTTTCCGCCATCGATCGTTTTAAATACATCGCCGTTAGCATTCACAGTGTAACCTAAATTGTCGTTTAGAAAATGAATTTGCTTGGTGCCACCAATTCCATTTGTATTTACATCAGTCCAACTGCTGCCACCATTGGTCGTTTTTTTAATCGCAGTAAATGCATCAACCAAATAGCCAACATTGGCAGATGGAAAGTATATTTCGGTTATGTCTTGGGTGGTACCAGTAGTCAATAAACTGTAATTGGTTCCACCGTTGGTTGTTTTCCAAAGTTTTCCAGCTGTTCCAGCCACATAGCCTACAGTAGCAGTCGGGTAGTGGATAGCGTTCAAATTATTGCCATTGTCGAGTATTGTTGCGGTAAAGCTGCTTCCGCCGTTTGTTGTTGTGATCAATGTGCCTTCGTTGGTGGCAATGATCGCTTTCGTAGCACTTATGGCAGCCATATCGTTCGCAATACTGTAATATGGTGCTGTAGTAAACAAAGTCCAGTCGTTACCACCATCGTTGGTTTTTAAGATCTTTCCATCATCTCCACCAACCCATCCTTGCAGGGAATTCACGAATTTAATGCGTCTGAATGTAGAGGTTCCAGCTTGAGGATTTGATTCTGAAAAGGAACTTCCGTAATTATTGCTCGATTTTAATCCTCCAGTAAGATTGGCAACTACTGCATTTCCATTTGGCGATAATGCACCGCATTTCAAGTTTCCGGTGTAAAAGGTACTCGACCAAGTGTTTCCGTTGGTAGTTCGATAAATATATCCACTTGATACTGCCATTCCACGCACCGAATCGGCAAATGAGATCGATCTAATATTTTCCGATAATCCTGGATTTTGTTGCATTAACCAGAGATTTCCGCCATCGGTGGTCTTATAAATTCGGTTGTTGAATCCACCAGCGTAGCCGAGTGTATCGTTTAAAAAATGAATCGTGTAGCAATTGGTGAGGTTATAACCAAAATTCTGCGACCAAGTTAATCCTCCGTTGGTTGTTTTGTACATGCCAAACGTTGTGGTTCTGCCTGCAAAGCCTGTATCTGGACTGGTAAACCAAACTGTTTGAAGACTTCCAGTGATAGATGTTGTGGAGAAATCCAACCAAGTAGTTCCGGCATCGGTTGTCTTTAAGACTTTTCCAATATTCCCAACAATATAGCCTACACTATCGGTAGGAAAATGGATATCGTTTGCTCCAATGGCATTGTTTTCATAATCCAACGTCCAATTTGCACCTCCATCAGTAGTTTTGTAAAGCTCTGTGCCTGAATTGTCGTAGCTGCCTAAAACCAATATTTCCTGTTGATTTTTAACCCAAATTCCTTTAAAATTTCGAAGTGTTTTAATTTGTTTGATTTCCCAAGTTGCCCCATTGTCGTAAGTCATCAGGAGCATTCCTTGATCGCCAACTGCAATAAATGTTTGGTCTGCAATCCATTTTACTTCATTGATGCTATGGCCGCCGTACTGTGGATATTGCCAAGTATAATCAACATAATTTTGGGCTCTCAATGCAATATTTAGGATCAAGACAATGCAGAGCGTTAAAAAGGATGGTTTCATTTAAAAAATTAAAAGCTGTTAAAGTACATAAATAGTGTCGTTTAATTCTATTAAATAATTAATTAAAAAGGTTTATTGGGCGGATCTAATGAGTGTTTTTTCGTATTTGATTTTGTCTGATTTTTCAAGGATGGTTTCCATGAATTTCCACGTTGCTGTTGCTTCATTAGATTTAAATTCAAGCAAAACATAGCCGTGGTTCGATAAATCAAGGAAATTTAGATGTGGATTCATGCCGTTTTCTTTGAACCATTGTTCTGTGGTAGCGACTTCGGCAGCTGAATAATATTCATCGTAATTCGAAGACGTAACACTTGGGGCAACCCATTCAGCGCCGAAGCTGTTCAAGGTATCGTTGGGGCTCGATTGGAGATCAAATCCCATGGAAACATGCACATCGCCTGTGAGCACCACGATATTCTTTGATCCTGCATTTTTCCATGCTTGCATGATCCTGTTTCGCTCCACTGGATAACCGTCCCAAACATCCATGCTTTTCGGATACGTTTTCATTTTTTCTGGATAGTCATAGGGTGAAAAAATTACTTGATTTCCGATGATTTTCCATTTCGCTTTGGATGAATTTACGCCATCAATGAGCCAATTGGCTTGTCGATCACCGAGCATGGTGCGAGAAGAATCTAAAACGATTGGATCTTTTGTATTGGAGGCTTGTTTGGATCTGCCTTCCAGTCGGCCATCGAGTAAAAAGAGCTCAGCTAAATTGCCGTATTGAATTTTTCGAATAATTGATTTCTCCGGATTGTCCTCCACGGGTAGCCATTCGAAATATACCTGACGTGCGGTTTGTTTTCTGGTTTTCCAATCGCCTTCTGCGTCAGTTTGATGGTTTTGTGCGCCATCTACGTAGGCATCATTGGCAATTTCATGGTCGTCCCAAATGGTAATAAATGGATACAAACGATGTAATTCTGCAAGATCAGGATCAAGGCGGTATTGCGCATAGCGGCTTCTGTAATCGCTCAACGAAACAATTTCTTTGGCTGGAATGTGGTCGCGTGTAAGTTTTTTCTGCTGGTATTTCCCCGGTTGGTATTCGTAAATGTAATCTCCTAAATGCACTATGGCATCTAGGTTTTTTTCTTTGGCCATCACTCTGTAAGCATTGTAATAGCCCCATTCATAGCTACTGCAACTCACCATTGCCAGTTTGAGAGATGCAGCATTTTGGGGGGCTGTTTTTGTTCGTCCGATGGGCGACGTTTGATTTTTGAATTTAAATCGATAAAACAATTTCGTTCCTGAAGGAAGGGCATCAATGGTTTTCTTCACCACCATGCCTTGATCAAGTTTGGGAATGATGCTTCCTTTTTGAAGGATGGAAGTGAAATTAGTATCGGATGCAACTTCCCAGTTTACTGGCTCATTGTTAAATGAAGGATCGTACAAAGCCGACCAAATCACCACCGAATTGGCTTTAGGGTCGCCTGATGCAACGCCAAAAGGGAAAAAGGAATTAGCAGCTTTGGCCATGGAATCTATTTCGGGGCAATAGATTTTTTGGGAAATTAAAATATTAGATAAGACTAAAGTATAAATGAGTAACAAAGTCTTTTTCATCAGTTTACTTATATTGAGTTGGTTTGGTCAAATATAATATTCATATGAACAACCTTTGTATTAAATGTTCACCCTTCTGGGATGCAATTTATTTTGAATACTACCCAAAAAATTGGACGAATAAAATATTTGAATTACTAATTTAAATTAAGAATTTATGCGCATTTGGACTATATCTAGCTTTCTTGAGTAATGTCAGTGTGACATGCTTTATCGAACAAATTGCTAAACATGTACCGAGAATTCTGATTGAATTTTTAATAATCTTTGATAAGTACATCTGTTGGAATTCCAAGTGTAGCATTGAGCTTTCTAATCATATCAATTGTAAGTTTCCTTTTTCTATTCAATATTTCACTCACCCTACTTTTAAGGCCAATTGCCATTGCCAAATCCTTCTGCTTGTAACCAAGTTGTTCCATTCTAAATTTGATTGCCTCAATTGGATCAGGCAATTCAATAGCGTGTTGTTCATTCTCATATTTTTCAATGAGAAATGTAATTAATTCAAGTTCGTCGGCATTTTTCGAGTTCTTTTTTGCATCAAATATTTCCTCTAAACGTGCCAAAGCATCTTGATAGTCTTTCTCTGTTTTGATTATTTTAGTTTGCATGTTTTCAGATGGTTGAAGCGTTTATTTTATCATATTGAGCATGTGTGCCAATAAATCTTATCCAGACTAAACCGAAGTCATAATTTATTCTTACGACAAGTCGATAACGGTTTCCTTTTATATTGAAAACCATTCTGTTGTTTTGAATAATACTTGCTGAAGGATAGTCTTTTTTAATGTCTTGTGGTAAACTCCAATTTGCTTCCTCAGCTTCTTTGTGCTACGATTTTAGACTTTCCTCGCAATCGCTGTGTTTTATCCAAAAATCTCTTAATGTCTTTTTAGAAATTACTCTCACGCTACAAAGATAACTAAAGTTCCCAATTGTGGAACTACATAGGAGTTCTTTTAGTTTTAAGGTTGGTTTATCAAGATCATCTTGCCTTTTCAAATTAGAATATATAATCACTCCGATTGTCTGTCATAAACAATTTTATCTCTTAAATCTTGAATGTCTGCATCAGTCATTACACTTGATTAACTACCTTTAGCCTTCCAATGCCGGCAAGAAACATTCTCTATTATCTGTCGAATCAGCACAATCTGATTGTGAAGTTGATGATCTTCTCGATCAGTGTTGGCTTGATTGTGTATTTCCTTCCCAAAGAAGGGCGCTTCCGTTATGAATTCTCCCAAGGGAAGGTTTGGAACCATGAAGATTTCAAGGCGCCTTTCAGTTTCGCCATTCAAAAATCGGATGATGAATTGCTTCAAGAAACGCAATTGGTAGAGCGCAATTCTCGGAAGTATTTCAAGTTCGAGAATCAAGTGATGTACGAGAAACAGCGTGACTTACAAGCGGATCTCGATTCATTTTTACTCACCTTGAATGGCACCGATCCCCAAGCTGCCAACATGCGCGGAAAGCTTCGGGAGTTGATTTTAAACAAACTGCCTGATAAAATTGAAGCCTTTTACGACCAAGGAATAATTCAGAATTTGGTGGATAATCCTTCGCCCAATCAGCTTTTGATCGAGCAACGCAATGAAGTTTTGTCGGAGAAATCGTATGCTGATTTTTTTACCAAGGAACAGGTTTTAGACCTACTGTCGGTGCAGCTGTATGGCACGCCCAATTGGAAAGACCAAGAGTTTAAGTTGTTTTTTGAGCGCTTCATTACGCCCAATGTTTTTTACGATGATGCCCGAACTGCAGTGAGTGTGAGGCAAGCCATCACTGCAATTGCACCTGCAAGAGGAATGGTTGCAGATGGCGATTTAATTATTCGAAAAGGAGAAATGATTACTCCTGAAAAGTTTCGAATTTTATCGTCTTTAAAGAATGAATATCAAGCACAATTAGGCGCTTTACGCGTTTCTCGTGAGTGGATTATTGCTGGGCAATTGCTTATAGTAACTTTATTGTTGGGCATGTTGCTCGTGTTTCTCATTTTATTGAGAAAGGATTTATTTGAAGATTCAATTAAGCTGTCGTTGCTGTTTTCGCTGGTTATTGTTGCGGTGGGCATTTCTAGCTTAATTATGAATCTCAATGTGGTGAGCGTTTATGTGCTGCCATTTTGCATTTTGCCCATTATTATTCGTGCATTTTTCGATACGCGCTTGGCGTTGTTTGCCCATATTTTAACCATTCTAATTATTGCGTTTTTAGTTCCAAATCCGTTCGAGTTTACGTTGGTGCAAGTGTTAGGCGGCATGGCCAGTATTTTCTCGATTGTAAATCTCCGTAAGCGTTCGCGGCTATTCTTTACCATCACCATTTTGCTGAGTGTTTACGTGATTTGCTATAGCGGTATTACTTTGTTTATTGAAGGCAATGCACAAGCCATTCGACTGCAGCAAATTGGTTGGTTGGCTGCAAGTGCATCGTTAACCTTGTTCTCATATCCGCTTATTTATTTGCTTGAAAAGGTATTCGGTTTCACCTCTGATGTGTCGCTTCTCGAGCTTTCAGACACCAACAATCCCCTGTTGCGCGAATTGGCATTGAAGGCGCCAGGCACATTTCAACACTCCTTGCAAGTGGCGAATTTGGCCGAAGCTGCCATTTCCAGAATCGGTGGAAACACCTTGTTGGTGCGCACTGGAGCTCTGTACCACGACATCGGGAAGATGGGCTTGGCTCGTTATTTCATCGAAAACCAAAATACTGGGGTAAATCCGCACGATGAATTGGGGTTCGATGAATCGGCTCGATTAATCATTTCGCACGTCAAACAAGGACTTCAGCTGGGCAGAAAATACAATTTGCCCGATAAAGTGTTGGATTTTATCCGCACGCACCATGGAACTTCCCGCGTTCAGTATTTCTATCGATCGTTCTTGAAAAGCTATCCCAATGCCGACATTGATGAAGCGGCATTCCGTTATCCTGGACCGATTCCATTTAGTCGGGAAACTGCTGTGGTGATGATGGCGGATGCTGTGGAAGCCACATCGAGAAGCTTGAAAGAAATATCGAGTGAAAAAATCGATGAGTTGGTCGAGAATATTATCAATAAGCAGATTGCCGACAATCAATTCATCAATGCCGACATCACCTTCAAGGATATTACCGCGATCAAGAAGATCTTCAAGCGGATGTTAATGAATATCTATCATGTTCGGCTGGAATACCCGAAATGATTGTATTTGAACGTATAGATTACTTATTGATGCGGCTCCTCTTCCCCGGAGGGAAAAATTACTTAACCAAACCAGCGTCGATAATTTGCACATCCATCAAGAATCCTGAGCAAAATCCTTTCAAAGTGGCTTGATCGCCCGCTTTGAGCTCATCGATTCCTTCTGGGTGACGCTTGTCGATGTTTACTACAATGCCGCCCATCATCGCGTCGGGAAAGGTAAGCACCACGCGCTGTATAGAATCTGATTGTATTTCGCTTACGGTGCCTGAAACTTCCACCACTTTGCCCACGTAGGTTTTGTTGGCATCAGCTTCGTTGGTTTCGAATGCTTTGTAAAGTTGGTCGGCAGTTACTTTAATTCCATCCTGACTCATTGCATCCTCGAAATCTTTGTTCCACAAAGTGTAGGCAACGATTCCACCGATAATTGCTCCGATAAATGCTATAGCTGCAACGATTTTCCAGATTTTCCTGTTCATATGGATAGAGTTTGTAATGTGTTGCGAAGTTAATCGTTATTTTGTAGGATATTATATTTAAGACTTGCGACATGAGAAAATATGGTTCTGCTTCTGCTTGGTTTTTTCTTATAACCATTTGTATCACAATATATTCGTGCAAGCATGATATACCCGAGGCTACTACTGGTGATGTGTGTTTTGAGAGTGAAATCTTGCCTATTTTTCAAAGTTCTTGTGCAAAATCGGGATGTCATAACCAGGGATCTGCTGCCGAAGGATATATTTTGGATTCGTATCAAAACATCATGAATACTGGCGATAACGATGGAATTGTTCCATTTAATGCAGATAAAAGTGAGATTATTGAATCGATTTTAGAAAACGATCCCGACAAGCAAATGCCACCTCCAGGATCTCCAGGACTTACAACTGAACAAATTAACCGTTTGATTGCTTGGGTGAACGAAGGCGCGCCAAATACAGTTGGATGTAATTCGTCGGTTTGCGATACAACTACGTTCTTGTATAGTGCCAATGTAAAACCTATCATCGACACCTATTGCACTGGTTGTCATAGCGGCAATACACCCTCAGCAGGAATAAATGTTTGTACCCATTCTGGCTTAGCGGCAATTGCAGCAGATGGTAGTTTGTTGGGTTCGATAAACCATACAGGTTCATTTTCTGCGATGCCTCAGAATTCTGCACAATTAGACCTTTGCAGTCGCACTGTAATTGCGAAATGGGTACAAGCGGGAGCCTTAAATAATTAGGGATTAAAACAAAAAACCGGAGCACCATTTCTGATGTCCGGTTTTAATTGATTTCCAATCTGGAAACCTTGAAACGTACTATTTAGTGCTGTGGTAAGCGTAGCGATCGCGGGCATTGAAGCCGAATGATACACCGAAACGCAAACCTTTGTTGTTCGGAATAATGAAGGCATTTACGGGAATATTTAATTTCCCTGATTTGAAGGTTTTTCCAGCAGCGAAAATAAATCCTGCTTGGATTGCCAAGTCTCCACGGTTGTCTAATCTGGTGACCACATCCACACCTTCTGGCGCTTGAACAGTGTCTTTTACCAATGTCCACTGGTTGTTGTTGTTTGGATCGTAAAATCCTCTGCTTTTGGTTACGAAAGAGAACGTTGGACCGAACGCAAATTCCCAACCATTTTTGTTGTTTCTCAAGCCATTCATGAGGGTAAAGCTTGGGATGAAAAGCCCTTGGTCAAGACCGGTCATCATTGGGATGAACTCGAAAAGTGCTTGGAAATTTCCTTCATTGAGGTATTGTTTCTCGAATTGATATCCGAATTGAAACATGGTTTGTTCAGCTTCAAATCCACCAACAGCGCGGCTTTCTTTCAAACGAGCAGCAGTTTCTCCGGTAAATACGGTGAAGCCCATTCTTGGTCCGTCTGATCTCAAACGCAATTGGTAAGGATTGTTTACCGAGCTCTCGTAATCGTTGCGTTTGGTAAGGGTTTTCTTCATTTCAGCATCCACTGGCAAGCCGTACATTTCGTTTAAGGTGATGTGAATCATGGCTTTGAGCTCGGTATGAAGCTTCAAAAATTCGATGCTGTGGCTTTTTTCGATCTTTTCGGATGGCACATCCAATACGCGGAAACTCACGTTGATGCTGTTTCCGATGGTCATAATGCTACCGGTGAGGATCTTGTCGACTTTTAATTGTTTCCCGATTTCGATCAGGCAGATTTTCGAAAAGCATCCACCGATTTTGATGCTGTCGCGTTTTGCAAGGAACGCCATATCGTAACGGTCGAGTAATTCATAAGTACCCATTTGGTTGATTTCCATCCGCACGAGGTCGGATAGGGTTTGTTGGGCATTAGCAAAATAAATTTCGTTGGCGTCGATGTCGGCCACTGCGATAGATGGGCGGCTGTTCGATTGTGCAAAGCTTACGATGTGTAAAAGGAAAAGGGCGATAATGATGATTGAACGTTTCATGGTTTTGTTTTTTTGTTGAGGCAAAGGTTGGCCGAAAACAAGCCTGCTTTTTATGGCATATCGCGTTCACTTTTATGGGGCTTATGGAAAAAGTCTTTATGGCTCTCGATTTTGATTTTTGTATTCGTATAATTATTGAATATGGATAATGCGTATCTTTGAAATATTGAAAATCGCAAATTAAAAATTCATGGATAACGGAAATCTGCAAATAAAAGAGGGTTATTTGTTCCAATACCGTTTCATACAGCTCTTGAAATCCTTAATTCCGAAGCAGGTGAATCTTGCGAAGGAGTTGATAGACGTGCTGGATATTAGTCAGGACGGGGCTTACAGACGTTTGCGCTGCGAAACAGCCTTCAGCCTAGACGAGGCGGTGAAGATTTGCTTTCATTACAGTGTGCCGCTGGAGGCCTTGAACAATGAGGTTCCGGATGTGGTAACCTTCCATTTCCATGAGCTCGACAACGAGGTGGCCCGGTTCCGGGGATATTTGAGCGGGTTAACGCAGCAGCTTTCTGCATTTCGCAAGCATCAGGCGCCGCACATTCATTATGCGGCAGAAGACATCCCGATGTTTTATCACTTCGGATGGCCTGAATTGGCTGCTTTCAAGGTCTTGTATTGGATGAAGTCGATCCTGAACGTTCCAGCATTGGAGCAGATTCGCTTCCCATTTGATGTGGCAGAATGGATCGATCCACAAGTATTTGAGCAGTTGTATCAATTGTATGCTGAAATCCCCGGTACGGAAATCTGGAGTGATGAAACCATCGAGAGTACCCTTCAGCAGATTCGGTTTTACTGGGATGCCGGATTTTTCGAGAACAAAGATTCAGCGCTCGTTATCCTCAACCAAACGGAGGAAATGATCCGCCGAATGGCGCGACAGGCTGAAACCGGACAGAAAATCGGGTACAATGGCGCATCAACTGGAGCGCCACTCAAGATGTATTTGTGCGACCTGATGATTGGCAACAATTCTATCTATGTGGAAACAGGCGACAGTGCCGCATCATTTATAGGATACAATACATTTAACTCGATAATGACTAAGAATGAGGCATTTAACCAGCAACATTGGCGTTGGATGGAAAACCTATCGAAAAAATCAATACAGATTAGTGGGATGGCTGAAAAGATTAGAAATCAGTTTTTTAAAGGGCAGTTAAGGAAGGTTGAGGCATTGAAGCAGCATATCGTTTCGGATATTGAAGATTGATTTTCACTTGAAATGTTACCTTTGTGTTATGATCACCTTAGGCTTTGTGTTATTGGTTGTAGCGTATCTGATGGGTTCAATTCCTACATCAGTGTGGATTGGCCGCTCATTTTACGGGATCGATGTGCGTGAACATGGAAGTGGAAATGCCGGTGCTACGAATACCTTTCGTGTACTAGGAAAGACTGCTGGCATCCCTGTTTTGTTGATTGATGCCTTAAAAGGTTGGGTAGCCGTGATGTTGCCCGTTTGGTTTTTGGGTGGATTTGATTCGCCTGTTATGTTCGAGAATTTCAGAGTTACCTGTGGTGCGATGGCTGTATTAGGGCACGTGTTTCCGGTATTTGCAGGCTTTAGGGGAGGGAAGGGCGTTGCTACGTTGATGGGTGTGGCATTTGGGATGTTCCCTATTGCTGCCTTGTGCGGTGTGGGCTTGTTCATGTTGGTGTTGCTCTTTACGCATTATGTATCCTTGGGATCTATCCTGGCATCTATCGGTTATGGTTTGTTCTTGTTGTTGGTAGAGAAGGTTCACCACGATGCATCGATCATCTTTGCGGTGATGATCCCGTTGTTGGTGATCTTGACGCACAAGGCAAACATTCAACGATTGATCTCTGGAAACGAAAGTAGAACCTACCTAAAAAAGGCAGGAAAGCGCGAAGCTTAAACTTCTGTTTCAAACTAAATTATACGGCATCTTAAGGCTAAGTAGTTGGTTTACAACATACTTTAGCGCGAGGTAACCATTAGTAAGAAAGAACTTTCATTTGAGGTAGGAGATTATTGAAATATTTCTTAGTATTTTTGTGCCTTGAAACTTTAAATCGCATGAGAAACGCTACCCGTTTTTTTGAGGAAGAGGAATTTGATACATTGTTGTTGGAAGTTGAACAGAAGCAATTGATTTTGTTTAATGATGATGTGAATACATTTGATGATGTGATTCGTTGGTTAATAGAAATTTGTGAGCACGAGCCAGTGCAGGCAGAACAGTGTGCATTTTTGGTTCACCACAAAGGCAAGTGTTCGGTAAAAGCTGGCACCTGGGAAGACTTAAAGCCACGCGCTTCTGCCTTGTTAGACAGGGGCTTATCGGTAGAAATACAATAATCTTCTAGAATTTTAAGATATACTTGCATCGATTCGATTTTTCTATATCTTTGCGCCCACTTTAACGGTTCTGTAGCTTAATTGGATAGAGCACCTGACTACGGATCAGGAGGTTCGGGGTTCGACTCCCTGCAGGACCACACTGATAATCAAGCGATTATGAAGGTTAACTTCATAGTCGCTTTTTGCATTTGCATAAAATTTGCATAATGGGCTCCAGAAAAGTGAGCAAAATCAAGCCTTTTCAGCGGTTTTGGCTAACCAGTTTCAGCCCCTTCAGAGCCCTTCAGAGCCCTTCTCGATCGAATCCATTCCAAATCTCTTGGATCTCACCGACCAAGATCCCTCTTTCAGCCATCGAGCTATCCCTTAAAGTCCTTATTTTAGCTCCTCAAGAGCTAACCTTCACCCGTTAGGTCCTTTGTGAGGATAGACTAGATGAACACCTATAAACTTCTTCTGCCATTAGCTGAAACAGATTCAGACAACCCAAGCGAGCTTTCCATTAAGGTGTATGACATTTGGTACTTTGAACGCTCGCAACTTCATAACAACCCATCTTACGACGAAACCTTCGCCGATCAACTTCTCAATAGAATAGAGCAGCTCATAGCGGCCAAATCAAAACCTGATTTCATTGTTGATCCCAATTGTCAAGAAGCTGGTTACCAATTAAATAAGTTATCGCTTCATTCTTCCAAATACGCAGACATCAAAGAACGTTTTGCGCTGGAGTATTTCTTTATACTTGATAGCTATTACTCGTATTCGAAGGAAATCCGAGTAACCCCATCAGATGATGAGTTCTGGTATTGGTTCTCGCTCAAGCTCAGGCAATATGACCTTAGCCTTGAAAAGGTATATGAGTTCTTGAACTTTCAGCTTAAGAGGTGCTCTACCAAACGTGGTTCTGACTTCATGGAGATGCTAAACCTGAGCCTCTTGCAATATCCAGACTTTTTTAGCGATCGTTTGCTTCAAACGGTGAATGCTTGGATCAACAAAAACAAGAAAGAAGCAGTTAGCTTAAACGTTGCACAAACGTACAACGTTCTACAAGGCAAAGATTCTCTTTCTGCAAACGTTGCACAAACAGACAACATTAAGAAAGTTATTGATAAGAAAACTAAATCAACATCTGAGTTCAGATGGAATAAAACAGCAAAAAGAGAAGAACAATTAGATCTATTGCGGAATCAATTGATTAACAATGGCTTTATTTCAAACATAACCTATGAAAGGTTCGAGTCTAACTTCGACGGCAAGCTGAATAAGAAGTTGAAAATCAATTGGCTGAAGGAACGAATTGCATTGATACATTTACTAAACGAGTTAAAAGGCTTTCTTAACCCAGATATCTATACCAAGTATGACGGAACGATTGGGGTCGCATATTTTGCGGGTCACTTTCTTCACAAAGGTGAGGTTATCAATATTCGCAATTGGACATCAGCTAAATCAAGATTGAATGAGAACAAGGAGAAGTATAAGGATGATTTTTCCTGCAACTTCATTAACTTGATAATCAGTAATTTAAAAGGTCTCGCGTGATATATCACGTGATATATCACGCAATAAACTGAATCGTTCTGGCAAACCTTTGGGGGTAATTTTATTCCCATGAACCAGAAGCTCATAATCACCACAGCAGAAGAACTGGAACAGCTTATTAAAAAGACTGTTTCTGAGGAGTTCGAAAAGGCCAGTCTTGCACATACTAAGTTTGACAATGATGTGGCCAAGCAGTCAAATCTTATCTATATCAAGGAAGCAAGTGAACTAATCGGGTTGACTCCTTCAACAATACGGAAGAAATGCCACTATGGAAAGATTCCATACCACAAACCTAAAGGAACGAAGTGTTTAGTGTTTAAGCGGGATGCTCTTTTGGCCTGGATGGAATCTGGCAAACAGGACGTACGTGCAGAATTAGATCAAGAAAGAACCCTAGTGTTTCATCCCAAAAACAGAAAGCGATGAACAACAAGGAGCTAGGTAAAAAGATAGCTAGACTTAAAGAAAAAGTCCTTTAT
Organism: Bacteroidota bacterium; assembly: GCA_947460255.1. Taxonomy (GTDB): domain Bacteria; phylum Bacteroidota; class Bacteroidia; order M30B66; family M30B66; genus CAMCXT01. Next base: position 6,862 of record CANHIS010000056.1, on the reverse strand, counting down.
CCGCCCAATAGAAACAGGAACTGTGTTTATTGCGAGAAAGAATTTTATGCACACAATCTCAATCAGATCAGTTGTAATAGGAAATGTTACCATAGTTACTACAACGAGCGTAAAAGAGGTCGTAAGGATCTAGAAAAGCTTACTATGCAGCTTAAGGCTGAAGAAGAGGCAATGGAAGAACTGAAACGATCATTGAATACCAGGGAGAATATCCTTCGAAAGAACATCGAAATTCTTGATCATCTAACCATTGATCCTCTGACTGGGACCTGTTTTGATGCACAATCGCTTAACGAACTTGGCATCGATTTCACAGAATTTGATTTCCGTGAAAAAGTTTCAAAATCCGACGATTCATTTGAACTCATCATGGGATCATATCGCCTTGCCTTATTAAACGACAATGAAATATGCATTAAAAACAACTCTATATGAAAACACCACCAAATCTTGCTGCTTTTGGAACACCATTGTCGAAAGCTACCTACACACAATCTAGCGCCGAAAGTAAAAGCAACATTTTAAGCACAATCATGCAAATCACGCTTTTCGTAGGTTTATTTTATGTTATCTATCGAGTGAACCAAAGCAATAGTGATCAATCAGATAAGACTCTTCCTTCAAGCGATAGCAACTCTGATGTATGATTGTGCAATGGAATAAGCCATTGTGTTGCATGTTTGTGCAGCGTAATAGTTAGGCTATATGCATGAAATTGCCACCAAGCCCATTTTAAAAGCTTAAGCTATTTTCTGAGCTATTGAGCATGCTGTTTTTCTCTACCTGCAAGAATCTCTGTTGCTATGTGATGTATGCACAAGCCCTCTAATTCACGAACGCTGATGTTTGTGTTGGAAGCGATTTGATGAATTAGTTCTTCGGTTACGTTTATTACGTCGTGCTCCTCTAACATTTTTCTAACCAAATCAGGGTAGAGTGAAGGCTCACTTAATGAGTACACAACTTCATGAGCTGATGCTTGAATAAAATCAGGAACCTTCAAATTGGCCTCTTCCATTACCGTATAAGTAGCCAAAGTCTTCTTCCCTGAATTACGAAGAGACTCAAATGCTTTTTCCAGCCATACATATTGATTCGGCTTTGAACAGCCATATTCAATGTTATCAAACACAACAAATCGATAGGGTGCGCACAACTGGTTGAATTCATCCAAAGACATTTCAGCCAATTCAGTATAATGATTCCCCGTAAAAAAGATATGCTGTGATGTCTGTTCTTCCACCATCAACTTAAGCGTTGAACAAAGCAGCATTGTCCCACCGTTGCCTTCGGTGCTTAAAACAATTAGCGTATCAAGGTTCTCCATTCGCTCTTGAGCTATTTTCATGAGCTTTTGTTTAACAGAAGAATCAGCAAACAAGTAATCTTCAATGTTGAAATTGTCAAGTGATCTGTTAGTTGAATGGAAGAGTGGCATAGAGAAAAGTTCGAAGGTAATGTTTGCAAACTTCTCCCAAATCGAAAGAAAGGCCTAATGGAAATTATGAACAATGGCAGAATCTATCCTCGTGCCTTTAGTAGTGATTAGTGCTCATTTTGGATTTCATTGTCTCAAAGTGCAGATAAGTTGCAGTTGTGATTACTATATTTGTTTGAATTAATCTTTGGGAATTGACCTATTGAAAGGAGTATAACTTTGAGAGGTTTTGTTTAGCAAATACATTTGTTAGCTGCAAGTGAAGCGACCAATTTCAAACAGACAACGACAGAACTAAAAAACAGATAATGATAGAACTAAACAACATACCATTTGACTATAAATTACGGTTAGATGCTGTAATGACTTCTGCTTGGACAGTTTTTAAATCTCAGTTTATTCATAACAGACATTTCATTTCGACAGAAGCTCCATTTCAACACCACTTTGCCGAAATAATTCGACAAGTAGGTAACCTTTATTGCTTGACTCGAGAAGACGTATTTTTAGTTGACTTAGAAACACAATGCAAGGACATAAAGGGCAAGACAAAATATCTTGACATATCTTGTGAGTTTGTAAATAAAATAAATTGTGCAATCGAACTTAAATTTAAAAAAGCAAGTCAAGGAGCGCAAGACCATGGACGAATTGACATTTACTCAGATATTGAAGCATTGGAACTTGTTTGCACAGACAAATTTCAAGTTGGCAAATTCTATACTATTACTGACAGTGCACCTTATGTAAATCAATCAAAAGTTGGAGTTGGGACAGTTTTTCCAACACATCACGGACACATAACAGAAGCTAATAAAACATTTTGGGTTGACAGTAAAGGACGTGAACACGTGAAAGTAAATTTGAAAAATTCATATACTTTTAACTGGGAAAAAATTGACAAATGGTATTTTTTAGAACTAACAATTCAACACTTGAAAAATAATAATTAACTCACCGGCGGAAAGATCACCCGAAGTTAACAGCGCAACCCGCAAAGTGTATTCATCTTTGCGCGAAGCGTAATACGTTATTTTTAGTTATAATTCATTCACCATCATAAACATGACAAAACTTTTTTCTTCAAAAGACCAAATTCAAAAATTAATTCTAAAAGCAGATGATAATTTAGAAACTAAATTTCTTATTAGTCAATTTAAGGATTTACAAAATAAGCGAACTCCTTTTTATCTTACATTAGATGAATTGGATCTTATTTTAAAATGGAAATTAAGAACTCAATATTCAAGAACTGCCAAAATTAGATTGAAAAACTCTAATGAAAATGTTAATTTAATTACTCAAATGGCGTTTTTAATTTCACATCCTGATAAAAATATTGAAACAGCACTTAAATTAAGGGCCTTGACTTTAATTTATGGTGTAGAAATTCCTGTTGCATCTGCGATTTTAACTTTATGTTTTCCTGATAAATATTCTGTAATTGACTTTCGGAATTGGAGACAAGTATTTAATGAACTTAAGAAAAAAACACAATACTCAGTTAATGAATATTGTAATTACTTAGAAATAATAAATTCAATTGCAAAAGAATTTTTATTTACTACTCAAGAAATTGATATGGCAATTTGGCAAAAGGATATAGATGAGAATGGATAAAATTAATGCATAACAGAGCACAGGCGCAATTCGGGCATTTAGGAAAGTGAAAGCATTCTTTGTCCTTGGTACTTCATGGTTGGCTGAAAGATCTCGGTCGCTAAACCTTAACTGCGTCTAGCCGCAAAACATTAGTAGCAATTTTATTTGACCACCACAAAAAAAAACAACATAAAAAGATAGAAATATGGAAAAGAAACATCAGGTTCACAACCTAATTATTTTAGATGAAAGTGGTTCTATGGAACCCATTAAAACAACAATCATTCAAGGTTTTAATGAGTTGGTTCAAACAATTCAAGGAATTGAAAAACAATTTCCAGAGCAGGAACATTTTATTTCATTTGTGTCATTCAACGGTTTAGGGCAAAAATTACTTCATTTTATTGACCCTGCAAGTAAATTGAAACATATAGACGACAAAACCTATAAGCCTGATGCTTCTACACCTTTATTTGATGCAATGGGATTTAGCATAAACAAACTTAAGCAATCATTACAAGAACAATCTGACTATAGCGTTCTTGTAACCATCTTGACCGACGGTGAAGAAAACGCATCAAAAGAATTTTCTGGCAACGACATCAAAAAACTTGTTGAAGAATTAAAACAGAATCATTGGACGTTTACTTATATTGGTACTGACCACGATGTGGAGAAAATTGCGGCTTCTCTTTCAATTAACAATACCATGGTTTTTGAAAAAAATGAAGCCGACATTAAAAGAATGTTTATGGAAGAGCAAAGTGCAAGAACTAAATACAGTCAAAGAATACGTTTTAATGAAGATACAAGTTCAAATTATTTTGACGACAATGAAAATGGCAAAAAAATAAAAACGGCTACAAACAGCACCTTGCCAAAAGCGGGGCGCTCGTGGTGGCAGAAAATTTTCGGTTCCGAGTAAAAATGTTAGCTTGGCAGCTTGGATGTTTCTGAAGTATCGCCTTCGGCAGGACGCAAAACGTTATCTGACATTTATCAATTCTTAACTGATTGAATCAAACTTCATAAAAACACACCCTAAATCTATGAAAAACGACATTGGCATTTTGATACATAGTCAATTTAGTGAATCCGAAAGGAAATTTCTTACTAAAGAAATTATTGATCATATTGTTCATTTGTACAATGAAATCGCTTTTGATTATGAAGCAAATGTTTTTGAAAGAGTTCATCACGTTGATTTGTTTTTTCAAAAAGGCTTTGATTCTTATATTGATTCAAAGGAAGTTTGTGATCAACTAACAATAGAGTTGAAAAAGGATTCAATTTCAATCGAAGAAAAGCATCTTTTAAAAATCATTAGTGTCATAAGAGCAAAATCAAATGAGTGATTATTTTATCATTCAGTTGTCATAGGCCCTAAAATCAGTACAGATTGAAAGTAGAAAAAACGATTAACTTTCAACTGTTAAATATGAAAAGAAGTAAATTCACAGAAGCACAGATTGTTAAAGCTCTCAAAGAGCATGAAAACGGCCGCAAAGCTGAAGAAATCAGCAGAGAATTAGCAATATCAACAGCAACTTTCTATAAGTGGAAGGAGCGCTATGGAGGCCTTGAGGCATCTGATTTAAAGAAGATGAAAGATCTTGAAGTGGAAAACTCTAAGCTCAAGCGAATGTTTGCCGAACTAAGTCTAGATCATCATGCTTTAAAGGAGATTCTTTCAAAAAAGAATTGGGGCTAGATCAAAGGCGGGAAATAGCCTTACAAGCTATCTCGGAGTTTGGTATTCCGGAAAGTCGGTCCTGTAAATTAGCAAACATAGAGCGTAGTGTCTATCGTTATAAACGAAAGCCGAAAGATGATTCAGAGGTGGAAAACGCTATTAAAATATGTATTAGAAAGCGTCGATACGGATGTCCGATGATTGTAAAAATGATCCGAAAATCAGGTAAAAGGATGAATCACAAACGCATAAGAAGAGTGTACAAAAAGCTGAAATTAACCTTGCCAAAGAAAGTTCGAAAACGCCTTCCGATAAGGGAAAGGAAGACAATAGTTCAACCGTTGGAAGCTAATTTAGCTTGGTCAATGGACTTTATGAGTGACAGTCTTGTAGATGGAAGAAAATTCAGAACACTAAATGTTATGGATGATTTTAATCGTGAAATGCTAACAATGGAAATAGCTTCTTCAATACCAGCTGCAAGAGTTATAAGAACATTAAACCATTTAAAAGAGACCCGAGGTTTACCTGAAAAAATCAGAGTTGACAACGGTCCTGAATATATCAGCAAAGCACTTCGTCAATGGGCTGAAAACAACAAACTGCAGCTAGATTTCATTCAGCCAGGCAAACCGACTCAAAACAGCTTAATTGAGCGTTTAAATGGCACTTGTCGCAGGGAGTTGCTTGATGCAAACTGGTTTTTTCATCTCGATCAGGTGAGAGAGTTAGCAAAAGAATGGATGTTCGAATACAATTTTGAAAGACCACATTCAGGACTTGGGAACCGCTCACCGATAGAATTTTCAAATTGGCGAAAGAGCCTTTCCGCCTCGGGCAAGCCCTCGACGGAAAGGCTCTTTCATTCTAAAAACTAGTGACAAAGAAATACTCTACTTTAGATCCGTACTAAAAAGGGGGATAGGACACAGTTTTTCTATAAATAAAGAGCATATTCAAATGATCAAAATGAGAGGTGAGGTATTCTGGGTATTGGGCAACTTTTCTTTTAAAGGAAACCATAAATCAATTCAGAACGATTATGATCGGACCGCAAATAAAATTGAAGACGCAATTATCGAAGAACATATGATTAAATTCCAGACAGGGTTATTTTCCGAAGGAAATAGTGAATATAGTTATGAAGTTACCTTGTTTAATGATTCAGCAAATTTGTTCAAAGGAAGCTTTAAGATTTTATCTGAAACAGGGGGAAGTGGAGACGTGAAATGCGAATTGTATGAGAATAGTAAGGCATACTTTCTTTATGGTGAATGGATTGAAGATTCTAATTGTTATACTTGGTGGGCCAGAATAAAAAAAGAAATAAAACCTTAATTTGTAGTTGATAATAAACATCAACTAACAGTTGATTTACGAAACTCAATTATTTGAGGAACTACAAGTCATCAAATATCTGGGAGATTGAAATTCCATTTAACATTTTTTGTCAAGGCCTGCTGCGCCATGCTGTAAGTCGCACTCTTCAGAAAATCTTATGATCGGAAAATACCTAAATTAAATCATGAAATAAAAACTTCAATTGGACAGAATGAAAAATTAACCAACTTTACACCACTAAGAAAGGAATACTACACACTTTTTTAGACACTACCAATTTATTTGACAATACCATGTTTACAAAAAAATATGAAAATCGATTGAACCTCAATAAAGAAGCAGGCAGTTTATTCCATTCTGTGGGAGTTGGATATTCGATAATAGATGAATATGGAAGAGAGGTGAATACATTTTCAAATGAAAAGGAATTTAATAGACTCATTGAGAAATTTAGGTATCGTCAATTTTTAATTCAAAAACTCAAATTAATATATAATAAAGAATTTGAGTTCAAAGAAGATAATGTTTTGTTTATTGATAATAAACCCATAAGTCATATTTACTGGGATTTGCCTAAGAATGAGAACGAAGTGAGTTTGTATTTTGAATATATTACAAGTAAATACAATCCTGAAATCCTTTCTAATAATCATAATATAGAAGAAGTTCTTCCTGATGAAGAAGATGACTTACCTTAATTTTCCAAACCAATCGATATGAACTTTTTACTGTCAATGAAATTGAATGGTGGCTCTTGAAATATTTTGATAATTTGTAATAAGACTAAT
>CANHIS010000055.1 GCA_947460255.1 Bacteroidota bacterium | reverse complement strand
TCTGCAGTCATTATAAATACTGAAAAATATTCCAATCATTTGGGCAGTTACAGCTTTTCGCAACATCTTTGCAACCCCAAAATCAAAGTTTTATGATACATATCGGAATCATCCGCGAAGGAAAAAAGCCAGAGGATAAACGTGTTGCATTCACACCCGAACAATGCCTCGAAATTCTCGAAAAATTTCACAATGTTAAGCTTACGGTCCAACCTTCGCCACATCGCTGCATTCCTGATAGTGCTTACTTAGAAGCTGGATTAACACTGAACGAAGATCTTTCAGATTGTGATCTGCTTTTTGGAATTAAGGAAGTACCAATTGAAGATTTACTGCCCGGCAAGAAATATCTATTCTTTTCTCACACTATCAAAAAACAGCCACATAACCGAAAACTGCTGAGAAAAGTGTTGGAAAGTGATATTTCTTTGGTTGATTACGAAACCCTCGTTTGGGAAAATGGAAGCAGAGTGCTTGGTTTTGGGCGTTTCGCTGGAATTGTTGGAGCGCATAATGGCTTTCTCACGTGGGGTAAAAAAATGGGCCTCTTTAATCTCAAGCCTGCCTACTTGTGCAGCGATTATAAAGAAATGGTGGATCAATACAACAACATCGAAATGCCACCTATCAAAATTGCTCTTACAGGCGATGGTCGTGTGGCTCATGGATGTCTAGAACTGCTTGATATATTGGGTGTTAGGGAAGTTACGCCTCGTGAATTCATCGAAGAAACGTACAATGTTCCTGTATATGTACATCTTGTAACAGAAGATTTTTACGCCCAGAAAGATGGTGAGTTGTGGGACAAATCCGATTTTTACCACAATCCCGAAAACTACGTTTCCACATTCAAGCAATACAGTAAACATTGCGACTTAATGCTTAATGCAATCTTTTGGAACGAAAGAATTCCACGTTTTTTCAGCTTGGAAGACATGAAATCTCGTGACTTCAAAATCAAGGTAATAGCCGACATTAGTTGTGATATCAATGGTTCGATTCCAGCAACAATGAAAGATACAACCATCGAAGATCCTGTTTTTGGATACCATCCATTGTCGGAAACTATTGAAGCGCCATTTTTGTCCAATACTATAGATATCATGGCTGTAAGTAATCTGCCTTGCGAGTTACCACTTGATGCTTCATTTGCCTTCGGAGAACAATTGCTTAAACATGTAATTGGAAATCTATTGATTACCGACACAGGTGGAATGATCGAAAGAGCTACAATTGCAAGCCATGGCAAACTTTTGCCGCGCTTTAATTACCTGAGCGATTACGTCGATTAATTGTGCAATTCTTGGTTCCGCTTTAAAATCACCTCGCCGTATTTAATCAACAACGTTTTCAATTCTTCAGTGTTGATTGGCTTGCTGATGTAGTCGTTCATGCCCGCTTCTATGCATAGTTCTCGGTCGCCTTTTAGTGCATTGGCTGTAACAGCAATGATTACTGGTTGATGTTTGCCATCAATGGCAGACCTAATTGTCCTCGTGGCCTCCAAGCCATCCATTTCAGGCATCATAACGTCCATCAAAATCATGTCGTAAAGATTTTGTTGCATCATTTCAAAAGCAATTTTTCCATTGTCGGCTATATCTATCTTGTAGCCAAATATTTCCAACACTCTTTCAGCCAATTTCTGATTGATCATATTGTCTTCTGCAAGGAGAATCCTAATAGGATATCTCGATGCAACCAACATTTCAGGAATCGACGCAATGATTTCTGGCTCAGTAATTTCAGTTTGTTTATCCTGTAAAATAACCGCCATCTTCTGCAATAGCAAATCATGGCGAATTGGTTTGTTTACATGTGCCTTAAAGTATCGGTTGATGTCGGTTCGTGAAAGCATATGACCAACAGACGAATACAGAATCAACGGAACTCCATTCTCTAACTTGTCCATTTCTTTCCCAAAGGTCACACCGTCCATTTCAGGCATTTTCATGTCGATCAATCCGAGATCAAATTTTTTACCTTCTTGGATTATCGACAGGGCAATCATTGGATTGTTATAAGATTCCACCAACATGCCGTTATTTCTGAAAAGTTGTTCTAGAATCTTACGGTTCGTCATGTTATCGTCAACAATCAAAATCCGCTTTCCTTTCAAGATTTCTGCACTTCTAAATCGATTTTCATCCAGCGAAGTTCGCTCCATAAAAATGTCAAAACTGAATGTGGTACCTTCATCTGTAGAGCTTTCCGCCTTTAGCTTTCCGCCCATCAAATCCACCAAACGCATGCTGATAGCGAGTCCCAAACCTGTACCTCCATATTTTCTGGTGGTTGAATTGTCAACCTGTGAAAATGGCTTAAAAAGTTTGTCGAGTTTTTCTTCCGGAATCCCAATGCCTGTATCTGTTACAGAAATTTCAAGGTGAATGTTTTTTCCTTTCTGCCCCAGATTCTTTACATGAACGAGCACTTCGCCTTGTTCAGTGAATTTGATGGCATTACCAATCAGGTTTACAATGACTTGACGCAAACGGGTTACGTCTCCTATCAATTGAAAAACTTCATTGTTTTCAACACTGTAGAGGAGTTCAAGGTTTTTCTCGTATGCACGACTGGAAAACAAATTCATCACCTCTTCAATAATTGTGTTCAAATCGAATGGCGTTTGCTCCAGTTCTAAATGACCTGCTTCAATTTTACTGAAATCGAGAATGTCGTTGATAATGTTGAGTAAATGTTCACCACTGAGTTTGATTGTGTCTACGTAATCGCGCTGTTCAGCGGATAAGGCAGTGTCCGACAATAAACTGGTCATTCCAATCACGCCGTTCATTGGCGTACGAATTTCATGACTCATGGTGGCCAAGAAATCGGATTTTGCACGGGTCGCATTTTCAGCAATTTCCTTCGATAGGATGATTTCTTCCTCGAATTCCTTGATGCGCGTGATGTCGCGGATTGCCCCGTCATACATTACGTTTCCATCAGGATCTACGGTGCGCATCGAAGATAACAGGCCCCAGAATGTCGCTCCGTCTTTCTTGCGAAATTTCACTTCCTCGTTGTTGAATGATCCGCTTTTTTCAATCAATTCAACCAATTCTTTTCTTCGATTTACATCTGCATATAAACTTCCCGAAGGCGAATTGATGGCTTCATCTTCAGATTCAAAGCCAAACATCTCAACAAAGGCCTGATTCACATACACCATTCCTTTTGCAGGCGTGCTTCGATAAAGGCCTTCTTTGATGTTTCTGTTGATAGAAGACAGTAGCTGCTGATTTTGCTGTATTAATTCCTCCGATCTCTTTTGTTCTGTTATGTCTTTAGAGAATATCGTAACACCAACAACTTTCTTGGAACTCGAACTAATCGGATACATTTTTACTTCAGTGATCGATTCATAAAAGCTGATGTTCAATCGATCGTAATATGTTCTTTGATAACCTTGTAACGCTTTGTCGATGCGTTTCTTTGAAATTCGCTTTAAGTCATCGTATTCGGGCGGCATCATTTCGAAAATGTTTCTGCCCTTTTCAAGCTGCACCCCAAAACGCGCATAAAAATTGTCCTCGAAATTCGAATTATAATCTATCAGTTCGTATTGATGGTTGATCAAATAAATGTCGTCATCGGTAGAGTCTAAAATTGCACGGAGGTTCGATTCTTTGATTTTAGTTTCTTCGGTCCGCTTTTGAACGTTCTTCTCCAGATATGAGTTCATTTGGCGAATATGTTCCAATGCTTTATCTGTGTTGGCTTTTAACCGAACGATATCGTTTAACAACGGATGCATCAAGTCGTCGGGCCCAATGGTCGATAAAATTGGATGTTCATCCGCCGAAATCGGCAAATCTTGATTCAAGAAATTCGTTAGTGCCTGAATCTTTTGCTGTAACTCGATGTTTGGAGATTTTTCTTTGGGTTTATCTTCTTGATTGTTAGTTTTTTTCTGTTCATTTTCAGGTTCATTTTTCTGCCCATCATCTTGTTTGTTCCCTCCAAAAAGCTGTTTGATGTTTTCAATGGCCTGCGGAAACGAACTAAATTTCCTAGTTTTCTCACCTGGATTAAACTGATGAACATGCGATAATGCAATTCTATTTAGCCAATTACCCGTGATCAATGCACGTTCCTCGATTTGAATTTGTTTCGTGATTTTCGACAATTCATTAAGGAATGAACCAACCAATTTTCCAGTAAATAAATTGAGCTTTCTGAGGTCGATTACAATCTTACATGGTTGCGCTGAGTCTACTCGTTGATTTTGAAGTGTGATTTTGATTTGATTAAGGCAATCGAAGGAGAAGTGATTGATTGTACCCTTGAATGAAAAAACGTACACGTTTTCGGCAAGCTTAGAAATGCTTGAATCGAAGCTACGAATAGCAGTTCTAGAGTTTCTCCAGTCTGCTTGAGGATGTATAACTAACTGTTGGCTGATCAAAATCTTATGCCTCATGCTTTTGCATAAAATGAGGTATCCAAATTTTAGTTGAATTCGGGTGGTTTAAACTCGAGATCCTTCCGATGCCTTACTTGTGTAAGAAAAAACGTGGCAAAATCTTAAGATTCGCTGATTTTACCTGAAATTACTAAGGGTTTTGAGCAATACAATTCAATAAAGCAGGTGGAGATTCTGTTAGAATTTATGATGATTTTGCCAAATCAAAATCTCTTATCAGTATTGAAATTACCTGTTACTAGGCACATGTAAATTGTGCAAGTAAAATTTGGCATCAGGCCCAAGACAAAACAGTAAATCTAAAACCGAACAACCTGAAATGAATCCGAAGCGATCCGAAAAAACCTGTGTGTATGGCTCGTAATTGAATGATTCTTTAGCACTCGGATTGATCCAGTCGCGGAAATCAGCACCGATTATTTCACTCGGATTTTCCCAATTCGATGTTACTTCAGGCATTTTCATTCCCAAATCAACACATAAAATCTGAAGCGCTTTCAAATTAAATTCCAAGAGCGATTCAACTTGGCTTCTCAAAAGTTCTTCGTAAGCATCACAGTAGTATTCAAAGTATGGAGAATTGTTGTATGCGGCTGTGAGCGTTCTCCAATGGGTACGATTCCAATGATTCTTGTAGTCGATCTCAACGCTACTGTAGGCTCTATTTCCTTGAGAGGAGTGAACTGGTATGCTTAAATCAGTGGCGCCGGTAGTGGAGGTTATTTTGTATCGATTTCTAAAGGTCTGTTTGACGTATGTATCATTTACTTCGATTTTAACTGCTTCATTTTGAGTAATTAAAGCCATTGTTTTCACATCAGGAAACGAAGCCAAGGAAAGCGTCACAAAATCACTCATTTGATAAAACTAAACATTCTGTTCCACCGAATTTTGGAGGAAGCAGGATCATGTGAAAAGAAAACCATCCACGCTTTACCGCTAATGTGATTCTCAGGAACAAAGCCCCAAGATCTCGAATCGGCCGAATTGTCGCGGTTATCGCCCATCATGAAATAATAATTCATTTCGAATGTGTAGGTTTTTGTTTCTTTTTTATCGATGTATATTTTTCCACCAGCTCGATCAATCTGATGTCCTTCATATTCGCGTATAATTCGTTCATATAGAACGATATTGGTGTCATTTAGTGCTATTTGATTCCCTTTTTTGGGAATAACTACTGGTCCCCAGAAATCATTGTTAAAGGCGTAAAATCGGTTATGCGGGAAAATGTGTGCCTGGAAATCTCCTTCGCTTTCCATACGAAGGCTTACGTTGCTGATTGTTGGAAGCGTTCCGAAGAAATCTGCTAAACTGTCATTCAAAGGAAACTCGTAATCATTGATGTTAGAAACAAGTCCGCCGTCTGTAATACCCAAAGAATCAAGCAAGATTTGAGGGATCGGAGCGGATGCTTTAATGTGTCTTGTGAATTGCATTTCAGGAATGATTGGCATTGGTTTATCATTCACAAAAACACGTTTCGACCAAATTTTTAGGGTATCTCCAGGAATGGCAACGCATCTTTTCACGTACAATGTACGCTTGTCTATGGGCCGATCGAGCTCCATTGGGTAATTAAAAACCACAACATCGCCGCGGTTTACATCGATAGAACCTAACCGCCAGTATGGGAGTTCGAGCCAATCGAGATAGGCTGGAGTATGTTCGGTGAAGGGTAAGTTTTGGTGCATGAACGGTACCGCCAATGGCGTGATGGGCATTCGTGGTCCATAACTCAATTTGGAAATGAAGATAAAATCACCAGGAAGCAACGATTTTTCCATGCTTTGAGTGGGGATGAATGCACCTTGAATGAAAAAAGTGCGGATCACCCAAGCAACTAGAAAAGCCCAAAGGAATGCTTTCGACCAATCTTTTAGATGCTTTATGAAGTTCTTCATGTTTGTTAAAGATACGTTTGATGACTTGCTCTGGTTATCAAATTAAGATGATTTCTTTAACGAGTTTTAAATGCAACTAAGTAGTTGTAAATCAATACTATATCATTTTTAATGTGAATAAATACAAACTAACATAAAAACGATTAAGGATTACAATGATCGCAATAGCCAGGATCTGCCTCGGTAACTCCGTTCGGGAAGGCTTTCCAAATCGAATGTTGGCAGTTCTGGCATTCATAAAGAGATTTGAAAGTGAGACGAGTAGGAGCGTGGCACCAAGCGCAAGGCAAACCTGGTTCGATTTCAACAACATCGAAGCCTGGAAAGGCACACACAGCGCAGAGCGAATTCAATTTTAACTTCAGCTTTTCGGCAGCTTCAGCGATAACCTTCATTCTAGTTGGATTTCGATGAGCACGCATATCGGTTTCTAAAGTGATAGAATCTTCATTTTGGTTTTGGTGAGTTTTGAACAAATACTCGATCTCAGAAAAATTATTTAAGTCTTTGATTATTAATTTTATAGATGATGTTACTTTATCCTTCACTTTTAGAATGATGCCATGTGATGGAAACTCGATCTTCTTCAGAAAGTCGACTGCTGCTTCCCAGTTTTCGGGGCACAAGGCGGCGAAATTTGTGCTGGTCGAAATATGGTGAACAGCCCAATATTTATCAGATTTTAAATCTTTCAACACTAACCATTCTTGATCTGCCGGAACGAAAAACATCGCTGGATGTGGCCCGAAAGAACCTTCGCTCGAAAGTGCAAAATCCGCTTTTGCGAAATTCAAGGCCAAATTAGCTTTCTGCAAAGCCGATTCCAACGGTGGATTTGTTCGCTCGATTTCTCCAGAAAAAGTTCCCAACGCATCCGTATTCACGTTCGAAACAACAGTTAAGTTAAGACCTTGAATTCCTTGTAAAACGGGCAGAATAGCTTGTTCCTTTTCATGATCTGTAACAATAACGCAAGATTTACCTTCAAAAAAAGAATGTGTTTGATTCATAGATTTCCTAAAAATATGCAGCGCAGTTTGAGTAGTTTTGACTTATGGAAAAAAGCCCAAAAATCATTCTGCTCTTTTGTTTGTTCGTCAACTTTGCTCAAGCGCAATTTTCTCCAGACTTGAAAAAGCTAGCGGCCATGATGCAAGGCTCGTTCAGTAGTGAGCAGCAAAGTAAAAATGATTCTGCTTATTTCGACATCCGTCTTCAAATTGTACCTATTTGGCAAGAAAGAACAGATGGAATTTGGATGTACGTTGAGCAGGCCGTGGCGAAAATGCAGGAAAAACCCTATCGCCAGCGTGTTTACAAGTTAACCGAACTTGAAAATGGAAAATTCGAAAGTGCCGTTTTTCTCTTGAAATCACCGTTGAGATTTGCTGGTAAACCAGAGATGGTGAATCAATTAAGTCCAGATTCGATCACATTAAAAGAGGGTTGTTCGGTAATCCTTAAAAAGGAAGGAAAGAAGAAGTTTGTTGGTGGAACAGAAGGGAAAAGCTGTGCATCTGATTTGAAAAATGCGGCCTACGCGGGCTCTGAGGTTTTCATCACCAATAAAATGATGGTGAGTTGGGACCGTGGTTTTGACAAAGAAGGCAAACAGGTTTGGGGTGCCCAAAAGGGTGGCTACAGATTCGAGAAGAAACGTAAGTAATAAATTAAGCCCACATGGATGCAGCAATGCGAAATGTGTTGGCGTGTGCTTCTATGATATCAGCAATTCTTTCAGAATAACCACCGCCCATGGTGGCAACTACTGGAATTCCGGATTGTTTGGCCAAGGTAAAAACGATTTGATCTCTTTCTCGGCATCCTTGAATCGTGAGCCCTAAGCGGCCCAATTTGTCGCTTTTCAAAACATCAACACCTGACTGGAAGAAAATGATATCAGGATTCTGAAAATCAATAAGTTGTGGAAGTTTATTATTGAGGATAGCAAGGTATTGCTCATCGGTTGTGCCGTCTTCTAGCTCCACGTCTAAATCGGAAACTTCCTTATGAAGAGGGTAATTCTTCGAACCGTGCATTGAAAAGGTGAAAACACGCGAATCCGACTCGAAAATTTGGGCCGTTCCGTTTCCTTGATGTACGTCAAGATCAACAATTAATGCACTTTGAATGAGGCTTTCCTTCAACAAAACTGACACGGCAATCGCAACATCATTGAGCAAACAAAAACCTTCACCGCGATCGGTAAATGCATGGTGAGTTCCTCCAGCAATGTTCATGGCTACACCATGCTTCATGGCAAATCGTGAAGCTTGAAGTGTACCACCAGCAATGGTTATCTCTCGTTGCACGAGTTGATGAGAAAGTGGAAAGCCAGTTTTGCGTATTTCCGAGGGACTTAATTGAAGACTCAACAGTTTTTTCCAATAAGATGCATCGTGGCACAAACAGATTTCATTTTCGGTTACCGGTATCGGTTCGAAAAATTGATCGGGCGTGATTGTGCCTTCGAATACAAGTTGATCGGGCAGAAGTGAATATTTTTCCATTGGAAAACGATGGTTTTCTGGCAATGGATGATGATACAAAGGGTCCCAAGCAATTTTAAACATCTGATGAATAACCGAGTTCAAAGAAAATAGTTTTAGATTTGCAAACTGCTGCAACATTTTTTCTGTTTAGGTTATCCAATGCAGGTGAGAATTTCAATTTTAATTGTAGCAGCTTTCCTAAGTTTTGCTGCAAACGCCCAAATTCGTTTCTTCAAGAGATGCGGAACACCTTTAACCGAAATCGGTGTGTCGGTTCGGGAATTGGCTGATGGTAGATTTCTTCAAACGACTTCTGGAAGTGCGGGTTCATCGAATCCTTCGTTGGTTGCTGGTGGAATAAATCTGCTAACTGCCGATGGGCAAATGATTGATTCAAGGCTATATCACCTCAACAATGAATCGCTCATTTTCATTAAAACCTTAGAAGTTC
The DNA here is from genome assembly GCA_947460255.1 of Bacteroidota bacterium. Classification (GTDB taxonomy): domain Bacteria; phylum Bacteroidota; class Bacteroidia; order M30B66; family M30B66; genus CAMCXT01. The sequence continues at coordinate 15,073 of CANHIS010000055.1, read as the reverse complement.
AAGACGGATTTGTAACCCTTGCTTCAGGGGGCAATTTTTTTAATGGTTCTAAAACAATCGTTTCATTTCATTCCAGCAATGGCAGTATTCTAGCAAGTTACAGGCTAACCTTGAGCAGTGCTGATATGCCGATTGATATGGGTTTGCTTCCCAATGGGAATTTAATGATACTCGTTACATCTGATTACAACATCAACTATGAGATGGCCAATTTGATAGAATTCAGTATGAATGGGGAGCTCATTAGAAACAAAAGGTTTCAACTCTCTGCAGCTGAGCTCAATTCAACAGCATTGGTAATTGGAAATTCTGGTGAAATTTACTTGACTGGAGCATGTAATGGTGATATTTTTTTTTCGGATGGATTTGTGATGAAAGTTAACGAAAATCTTAATTTGGACTGGGGTTTCAAGGTTAGTAGTTATTACGACGATGAGCTTTTGGATATCGCTTTGGATCCAAGTGGACAAATCACAGTATGTGGAAGTTCATATCATGTAAATTATGGGTGGAATGGTTTATTGGTTAAGCTTGATGCATCGGGTAATTTATTGAACGATACTTATTATCACGCTGGATATGATGAGAAATTCAGAACACTCACCAGAAAAGCTCAATCGCTAATAATTGCTGGTGATGCAGGCACATTCGACGACCGAAATATCGTTTGGTTGGAAATAAATGATTCCGAGCAAATTCTTGGAAGCAGCAGCTTTACTTGGGGAAATCCATACACGAATTATCCAGCAGATATTCAAGCAACTTTGGATGGAGGATTTGTTTTGACAGGAGACATGACCAATGCCAATGGAACGAGAGATGCTGGAGTCATAAAAACGGATCCATCTGGAGAAGTGCCATGTTGGACCGAAAACTGGAATTTTGAAAATCCAGACTCGTCGGTTGCTTTGAAAAATCTTGGAGTCTTCAACTATGAAACTTCAGTGATTGTTGAAACGATAGAATTGGTTGAATCGAATTTGAAGCATGTGGTTTTTAATGAATGTGAAATCGTTCCACCTGTGGCTCAATTTTCTAATTCAGAAGTTGTTGAGAATTGTCCGGAGATATGCGTTTCTCTTTTAGATTCAAGCTTGTATTCCCCTGATAATTTTCAGTGGGTAATTCCCGAAGGAAATCCATCCTATTCCACAGAAATGAACCCGCAAATTTGCTTCTCAGGCAATGGAAGTTATTCGATTACACTGATCGTTTCGAATGCCTTTGGAAGCGACACTTTATCTAGGATCATTAAGATCGATGGAGATTGTCCGATGGTTATTCCTAATGTATTTACTCCAAATCAAGATGGTGTAAACGATTCATTTGAAATTGGCTCCTTGCCTCAAAATTGCCGACTGTTTATTTATGACCGGTGGGGAAGGTTGGCATTCGAATCGATAAATTACAAAAACGAATGGATGGGTGAAGTCGAGCTATCGGCGGTTTGCTTTTATGTTCTCGAAACACCGGATGGAAAATTTAAAAAAGGGAATGTATTAGTATTGAACGATTAAAAACTGTAACCAAGGCTAATTCCAGCGAAAGGCACGAATAATTCGTCGGTTACCCAATCATCAGGATCGTACAATTGGAAGAATGGGGTGAATGAAGCTCTGAAAACCAGACCTTTATCGCTGACATATCGATACCCGAGAACAGGATTGGCGAGAATATAATTTCCGTCGCCTCCCATTATACTTATGACATACGTTCTAATACCATTGAATCCTAGTTCAAAATTATTGTTGTTTTTACCGAAGAGTAGATTAACACCAGCTAAAGGAACCGCATTAACGAAAATGGCCGTTCCTGTGCCAATTCTAAAGTTGAATTTTACATTTTCATTCCGGTACAATTCTCTTTCGTAATTCAATGACAATAAAAATCCTGAACCAAGCAACTCTCCATAAATGCTGTTTTTTCGCACTTTGGTTTCTGCGTTTGAATATATCTCAGGATCGAGAACTTGTGCTTCCAAACAATTACTGGTTTTGAAAATTACCAGAAAAAAAACGCAAAGAATTTTGACTGACTTCAACATCATAACTCACAATTATTTAGAAGGGAAGTTAAGTATATTCTTCAAATAACTAATTGAAGATTATCGAAGACTATACTTGAAGTACACCAACATTGTATCGTTTTTCGATAGGCGCATGATTGGCCGCTTCAATACCCATGGAAATTGCTTTGCGCGTGTCTAAAGGGTTGATAATAGCATCAACAACCAAACGGGCTGCACTGTAGTAAATAGAAGTGGTTTGTTCGTAATGGTTAAAGATTTTATCGTACATAGCTTTTTCATCCTCGGGAGTTATTACTTTCCCTTTGGCTTTTAAGGTGCTTACCTCAATTTGTAAGAGCACTTTTGCCGCTTGTGCGCCACCCATCACAGCAATTTGAGCAGTTGGCCAAGCGAGCATCAAGCGAGGATCGTAGGCTTTTCCGCACATCGCGTAATTTCCAGCACCGTAACTATTTCCAACAACAACGGTAAACTTTGGAACAACAGAATTGGCCATTGCATTTACCATTTTAGCTCCGTCTTTGATAATTCCGCCTTGTTCGGATCTAGATCCAACCATAAATCCAGTAACATCCTGAAGGAAAAGAAGAGGGATTTTCTTTTGGTTACAATTCATAATGAAACGAGCGGCCTTATCAGCAGAATCACTGTAAATCACTCCACCAAATTGCATTTCACCCTTTTTGCTTTTCACAACTTTACGCTGATTGGCAATAATGCCAACTGCCCAACCATCAATTCGGGCCAAACCACAAATGATGCTTTGTCCATACTTGTCTTTGTATGGTTCGAACGCTGAATCATCCACCAACCGTTCAATAACCTCCATCATGTCGTAAGGCTTTTCGCGGCTGTCGGGAAGAATGCCCAAAAGTTCTTTGTGGTCTTTTGCCGGCATTGAAGATATTGCACGATCAAAACCAGCTTTGTCGTAATCGCCGATTTTGTCCATGATATTTCGAATGCGGTCGAGGCAATCTTGGTCGTTTTCGCATTTGTAATCTGTTACTCCGCTAATTTCGCAATGCGTTGTTGCTCCACCGAGAGTTTCATTGTCGATATCCTCGCCAATTGCAGCTTTCACGAGGTAAGATCCTGCAAGGAAAATCGTTCCTGTTTCCTTCACAATCATGGCTTCATCGCTCATAATTGGAAGGTATGCGCCACCAGCGACACAGCTTCCCATTACTGCAGAAATTTGAAGAATTCCCATCGACGACATGATGGCATTGTTTCTAAAAATTCTTCCGAAGTGTTCTTTATCCGGGAATATTTCATCCTGCATAGGCAAATAAACACCAGCACTATCTACCAAGTAAATGATCGGTAACTTGTTTTCAATGGAGATTTCTTGGGCTCTAAGGTTCTTCTTCGCTGTGATAGGAAACCATGCACCAGCTTTAACGGTAGCATCATTTGCCACTACAATCACTTGGCGATTTTTCACATATCCAATCACAACAACAACACCTCCCGAGGGGCAGCCGCCGTGTTCAGCATACATACCATCTCCAACAAATGCACCGATTTCCAGTTGAGGCTTGTCTTTATCGAGCAGGTATTGAATTCGTTCACGTGCTGTAAGCTTCCCCTTTGCATGTTCCTTTTCAATTCTTGTTTTACCTCCACCTTGGAAGACTTTGTCGAGTTTCTGATTCATTGCAGAAATCAACATTTTCATTTTGTCTTCATTGCGGTTAAACTCGATATTCTCAGACATGCGGGTAGCTTTGATTTGTGAGGAAACTAAGGGCAAATATAGGAGAAACCTTTACCAATTTGGGATGATTGAATTAATGAGCAAATCAAAAATAATTGATGCAGTATTCGGCATCTGGTATTCCTAGAAATCTAATTTAAGGGAGAAAAAAAGGACTCTTTCTTGATTAGCCGAAAAGTAAAAATGAGCTAAGGTCTTCGGGTTAATTGACTGAAAGGGTGGAGGGATTGAACTGAAAATATGGATAATCGGGAATTTCCTGTGCAGAACTTGATTTGATTTTTTGCTGATTTTTTCGTTGGGGAAGCTTCCCAATGCTAACCCCTTCCCAGATGTAATTTCGGTATTTATTGGATGCTCGTCAAGCTGAAAAAAGTTAATCGACCAAGAAGTTATCATTTGAGCTGTTGATAATGGATAGCCGCTACAAAAACAACCGAAAAGTAAAAATGAGCTAAGGTCTTCGGGTTAATTGACTGAAAGGGTGGAGGGATTGAACTGAAAATATGGATAATCGGGAATTTCCTGTGCAGAACTTGATTTGGGTTTTTGCTGATTTTTTCGTTGGGGAAGCTTCCCAATGCTAACCCCTTCCCAGTTGCAAAATCGAGAAAATTCAGAAATCAGTCAATGTGAAAATTGACAATGGGGCAGAAGTTCTCCAAGAAATTGTTGAAATGAATCTAGGTTTACTTCTTATTTACCTCAATTAATCCCTCAGGGAGTTCCATTTCGATGCGCTTCAACTCTCGGTCTACTTTCTTCAACCAAATATCAGCAATAGGAATCAAGACCTCTTGACCATCTAAGTCAAGCTGAAACAAATCGTTTGGAGAATTTTCTAGTACATCAACGATAACACCAGCATTCTGACTTAACGTTAAATCCCAAACTGAAAAACCAATTATTTCGTGGTAGTAAAACTTGTTGCCTTTTAATGCCGGAAGCTTATCTAATGGCAAGTAAACATGACAACCATTGAGCATTTTTGTTTGCTCCTCGCTGTCAACATCTTCGAACTTTACTTGAGCCGATCCATCTGGCATCAAGCGAATAGATTGAATGAAAAACGGAACCAGTTTTCCGTGGATTTCCACAAATACTGATTCCGTTTTTTGGTAATGCTTTGGATTGTCGGTGTCTAACTTAACGCTTACGCGACCATCTGTGCCGACCTTCCGGATGATAGTACCAAGCTGAAAACATTGTTCTGGCAGCATGGCGTTTCAAGCTTATTCAGCGGCAGGCTTTTCGCCTTCTTCCTCAGCTGGAGTTTCAGCAGCGGCTGGCGCTTCTTCAGCAACAACTGGAGTTTCTTCAACTGCAACTGGAGCTTCTTCAGCAACAACTGGCGCTTCTTCGACTGCAACTGGAGTTTCTTCAACTTCAACTTCAACTTCAGCAACAGGTTCTGGCTCAGGAGCATTCTTTGCAGCGATTGCAGCAGCACGTGCAGCATTCTTAGCAACTTCATCAGCCATTCGTTTTTTCTGAAGATCAGTCATAGAAGATGTAAGTGATGTTCTCTTACCTTCAATTTTGCTGTTTTTGTCTTCGAGCCATTTTTCCAACTTTGCAGCTGCTTGCTCATCTGTAAGGGCACCTTTAGCAACACCTTTGTCAAGGTGAAGTTTCATGAGTACACCTTTGTAGCTGAGGATTGCACGCGCCGTTTCTGTTGGCTGAGCTCCATTTTTAAGCCACTGTAGGGCATTTTCGAACTGAAGTTCGATAGTTGCCGGATTCGTGTTCGGATTGTAGGTGCCTATTTTCTCAATAAACTTCCCGTCCCGAGGTGCGCGACCGTCGGCAATCACGATATGATAGAAAGCCTTTCCTTTCTTACCATGTCGCTGTAATCTGATTTTTGCAGGCATTTGCTTGTGTTAATTGAATTGGGCGGCAAAGATACATTTTATTTGATTCAAAATGCTCGATCTGATATTTCTCTCTCCGAATGCGCTATTTTTGCCGACTCAAATATAAAAAGACATGATCGAAAATTTGTCAGAACTTGAACGTCAACGCCGTGAAAGCCTTACAGAAATAATAAATCTGGGAATTGATCCTTATCCTGCAGAACTATTTCCAGTAAATACTACTGCGGCAGAAATCACGGCCAAGTACAGCAAGGAGGAAAACAATTTTCAAGAAGTGACAATTGCCGGCCGAATCATGACGCGTCGAATTATGGGTAATGCAACCTTTGCCGTTATCCAAGATTCATCTGATAGATTACAAATTTACATTAGGCGAGATGATATCTGCCCTGGTGAAGACAAAACACTCTACAACACCGTCTTCAAAAAACTTCTCGATCTTGGCGATATCATTGGCGTTACGGGTTACATGTTCACGACCCAAACTGGAGAAAGTACATTACATGTTACCTCTTTAAAGGTGCTTTGTAAATCTTTGCGACCGCTGCCTGTTGTGAAAGAAAAGGACGGAGAGACCTACGATGCATTTGCTGATCCCGAACTCCGCTACCGCCAACGATATGTCGATCTGATCGTGAATCACCAAGTAAAAGACACTTTCATTAAACGAACCAAACTAACCAATTCTATTCGTGAGTATCTCAACACAAAAGGATACCTCGAAGTGGAAACACCGATCCTACAGCCATTGTATGGTGGTGCAGCTGCTCGTCCGTTTAAAACTCACCACAATACGCTCGACATGACGCTTTATTTGCGCATCGCGAACGAGCTATATCTCAAGCGTTTAATTGTTGGTGGATTCGATGGAGTGTACGAATTCGCTAAAGACTTTCGGAATGAAGGTATGAGCCGTTTCCACAATCCTGAATTCACGCAAGTTGAATTGTACGTGGCTTACAAGGATTACAATTGGATGATGGATTTGGTGGAAGAAATGGTTGAAAAAGTGGCGATTGATATCCATGGAACTACCGAGGTGCAAGTGGGTGAAAATTTGATCAACTTCCAGCGACCATGGAAGCGCATGACAATGTATGAAGCCATTCAGCATTTTACCGGTGTGGATGTGAGCGAAATGGACGAGACCACAATGGCTGCAGCTGCCCGAAAAATGAACATTCAAATCGATGGATCGATGGGGCGCGGAAAAATTATTGATGAAATTTTTGGAGAAACCTGTGAGCCTCACTTAATCCAACCCACTTTCATTACCGATTACCCAGTGGAAATGTCGCCATTGGCGAAGAAACACCGTAGCAAACCAGGCTTGGTTGAGCGTTTCGAAGGCATTTGCAATGGGAAAGAAATCTGCAACGCTTTCTCGGAACTCAACGACCCAATTGATCAGCGCAAACGTTTTGAAGAACAACTTGAATTAGGAAAACGTGGCGACGAGGAAGCCATGATGCTCGATGAGGATTTCCTCCGTGCAATTGAATTCGGTATGCCACCAACTGCAGGTTTGGGAATTGGTATCGATCGACTTGCGATGATTATGACCAACTCAAAGTCGATTCAAGAGGTACTGTTTTTCCCACAAATGCGTCCTGAAAAAACTGAAGAATAAACATCATCTACATCAAACTTAAAATCCTTTCTCATTTTGGTGGGAAAGGATTTTTTATTAGATATGAATTACAATTTTATCCAATACTCATTGCCTGAAGGTGATTGCACAAAACCTGCAATCCTTTGTCGTAATTGAGGTTGTTGGTAACAATGATATCTGCCTCATCTCGGTAGGGTCTTAAGTATTTTTGGTATGAGGGCATCACATGGTTATTCCATTGATAAATAACGGTTTCATGGTCGTATCCTCGCTCGTCGCGGTCACGCTTCAACCTCCGCTCTAATTTCACCTCTTCGCGAGCATCGATGTAAACTTTTAGATCCAGTGCTTCTCTAATTTCTTCGTAATGAAACACAAACAAACCTTCCATCACAATGATAGGAGCTGGTTTAACAATGATTTCACGCGTTGCCCGCCCTGCATTGTTAAATGTGTATTCCATTAAGGTGATCGTTTCACCTTGAGACAATCGGTGCATGTCGTTAAAAAATGCAACTCGATCTATAGATGTAGGTAAGTCGAAGTTGATCTGACCGTTCTCGTCTTTCATTTGCAATTCTCGTGGTCGATAGTAATTGTCTTGCGAGACTATACACAACTGACCAGCAGGAAGATGTTCAGCTAAGTTTCGGAGAAACGATGTTTTTCCAGAGGCACTTCCGCCGGAAATACCGACAATGTAGGGTTTCACATTCATCGGGGCGCAAAATTAACCAAGTGTTTTGATTCTTCGCAGATGAAATGCAAAAACATGAAGAATACTTGAATTATTCGAACTATTGAAACATTGCCGATCCTAAAATCTGCATGTTGTCCACCGGATTTATACAGAAGACAGGGATTTGCGCAGGGTTCGCGATTACATTTTGCTCCTCTGGTCCGCTAAAATATTCTGTCCAATTGCTTTCTTCTTTAGTCATCAGTAAAATCAAATCCGCATTGATAGATACTGAATGATGAATAATGTCCTTGTAAAAAGGCGTGTTCACAGGAGCATAACTTATTTCATAATCGCAATCGTGTTGCTTAAGGTATTTTTCTGCAAACACTTGATTATTCTTGAGTTTTTGAGCAATAAACTCATCGTTTTCGGTTTCAATGAGTAAATGAAATTTACATTTAAAAATCTTGTTCAAATGAATTGCCCAGGCTAGTTTTTGACGAGATTCAACTGTGAATGAGAAAGGAAGAACCACTTTCTTGTAACCATTTTCTGGAACAGGTCTTTGCTGCACCACGAAAAAAGGAACATCACCTGCCGAATAAATTACACGGATTGCGTTGCTTCCAACAATTTTCTGAATTCCTTTCACACCATGCGTTCCCATTACCGCGATAGTAGCAGGAAGTTCCGTGGCCACTTCACCAATTGTGTCGTAAATATTGCCTCTGCGTACCATCGACATTACTTCAATTCCTGTGCTTTCGAAAATTTCTTCCGCTAAATTTGAAAGTTTTGCAAGGGCTTCTTCTTCTTCAATTTCTATCTTCGTTTCGCTTTCAAACAGCCCTTTCGAAACGATGTGCAACAATTGTATAGGCTTGTTGAATAACTTCGCCAACTCAACAGCATGATTGATTGCATTTGATGTGATTTCAGTAAAATCAATAGGTACAAGTATGGCCTTGGTTTCTTCTGGGCTTTTCATAGGTTTGAAAAATATTCAGCCGAAAGTAATCTATTCCATAGAAAATCAGATTTTCTGAATGAAAAATAATCTTGAACATATTCCTCTTAAAGGAAATCCAGAAGTAATTCGTGCATGGACCATCTACGATTGGGCGAATTCAGTTTACCAACTCAGCATAACATCTGCCATTTTACCAGCATATTACATCGCGGTTGCTGGTGGAAATGAAAAAGGTTTTGTATCCTTCTTCGGTTTTGAAATAGTAGATACTTCTTTGTATGCTTGGGCTGTTTCAACTTCCTTTCTGATTGTTGCTCTTTTTTCGCCATTGCTTAGTTCGATCGCCGATTACACTGGGAAGCGAAAGGCTTTCATGCAGTTTTTTACCATTTTAGGTGCATCATCTTGCGCTGCATTGTATTTCTTCACACCCGGAAATCTTGAATTTGGTATAGTTACATTTACCTTGGCTGGAATTGGATATTCTGGAGGATTAGTTTTTTACAATGCATGGTTGCCGGAGATTGCACCAAGCGGACAAGAAGACCGGATTTCTGCAAGGGGCTTCGCATTAGGTTATATTGGAGGTGTGATTCTGCTTTTGATCAATTTGGCTATGATTTTAAAGCCCGATTTTTTTGGAATTGAAGGAAAAGGAATGCCAGCTCGAATTAGTTTCATCACTGTTGGAGTCTGGTGGATTCTCTTTTCACTCTTCACATTTAATAAATTACCATCACGATTGAAGCGCAAAGAAGAAGTGAAAAATCCAATTTTAAACGGCTATTTTGAGCTTCGAAAAGTTTGGCGAGTTTTTAAAGAACAAAGAACAATGAAGCTTTATCTCGGTGGCTTCTTTTTTACAATGATGGCGGTACTTACTGTGATGTATATGGCAGCCAATTTTGGAAAAAAAGAACTTGGACTAAAGGATGAAGTATTGATTCCTACCATATTGATTATTCAGCTTGTAGGTGTAGTTGGTGCCATTTTTTTTGCGCGTGTTTCAGAACGCATCGGAAACATCAATACACTCTTAGTTAACATTGTAATCTGGATAGGAATTTGCCTTGGAGCCTGGTTCGTTAAAACTGCTGGCCAATTTATGATTCTTGCAGCAGTAGTTGGACTTGTAATGGGTGCCGTTCAAGCATTGGCGAGATCGTCGTGGTCGAAGTTATTGCCCAAAAATCAAGACAATACCGCATATTTTAGCTTTTATGATGTTGCCGAAAAACTGGCCGTTGTAACTGGAACATTTTTGTTCGGCTTGTTGGAAGCAATCACAGGATCGATGCGTGTTTCGGTTGTTATGTTGGCTATTGTTTTTGGAATTGCCGTCTTATTTTTCTGGAAAATTAGATCTGATAAACGCCTTTTGCCAGGTACTAAAATTTAAAATGTAGCTTGAAGCCTCAAATTGAGTAATCGATTGGTGAGATAATTCGGAACTGCGTATTGTCGGTTTGTTACATCCTTTATCCAATTGTAAGATACTGTGTTATTTACACCCAAAAGATTGAAAACTTCCAACGATAAACTCAACGCATTCAGGTTTTTCAGCCAGTTTTGTTTCTTGTAAGGGCGATCTTTCGAGATAAAGTGCTTCGTAAATCCGATATCGACTCTTCGGTAAGGAGGCATTCTTAGCGTGTCGCGGTACCTATTGAAATCAGGAGGACCTAAAGGCAATTTGGAGCCGTAGATCAAAGTAATTTGCATGCTCAAGCTTTCGTTGCGAGGTAGATAATCTTGGAAGAAAAGACTGAAATTAAATCGTTGGTCGGTTGGGCGCGGAATGTAACCAGGTTCTACACGAACAGAATCTGTAATAGGCTCAACTCCAATTCCTTTGGTAACTTTTTCTCCTGCAGCATTAAAGTAATCGAAATAAAAATCGTTGCGAATATCTTCCTTGGTTTGCATGAGGCTTAAACTCGCCCAACTTTGAACGCCCTTCACAAATTCACCATTTACTTTCAAATCTAATCCGGCAGCATATCCATCACTCAAATTATCAGCATAATAGCGCACGCGAACATTGTCGATTTCGTATGGAACGAGATTTTTTAAAATCTTAAAATATGCCTCAGAATAAAAACTGAAATCGCGGCCCCATGACTTAAATGTAAATTCTGCTCCTGAAATGAAATGCCAACTTTCTTGTGCTTTCAAGTTTTCATTTACGGAGCCATCAAATCCACGTAACTCGCGATAAAATGGAGGTTGAGCATAATGTCCTGCCGCAAGGCGGAAAGTAATGTCCCGTTTCCATTTCATCGGACGCATCGAAAAAACAGCCCGCGGGCTAACTAAAGTTTGACCGTTCAAGGACCAATGATTTGCTCGGACTCCACCTGTAATTGTGTAGCTTATGCTGTCGGATTTCCATCGGTATTCATCTTGAAAATAAGCATGAAATCTATATGATTCAAGGGATGCTGAACTGTTGATATAGGATTTCAAAACTACTTCATCCTCAGGAAACAGGGGCAATGAAAAACCTGCAGAATCTATCATTTGCCACTCTTTGAGTTTGTCTTCAATTAACTCTTGTTGCGCACGAGCACCCCAGCTGAAGAAGTGTTTTTTCGTTTCATGGAAACCCTTGTGCTCAATATTGGCAACACGATAATTCAGTTCATTTCGAATGAAATTCAAATAAGATCCAACACCGCGATTGAAAGCTACATCTCCAAAATCATCGCTTCCAAGATCTCTTTCCAGCTCATCGATAAAGTAAAATCCTTCAACATCCGATTTCTCAGACTCTGAAGAATTAAAGGCCGAAGTGATCAATTTCAAGGTTGTTTTCTTATTCGGAACATATTTAAGCGTTAAAGCGCCCATTGCTGTAGCGAAGCGACTCTGTTCTTTGCCATCAAAAAATACACGAAGTTGTAAGGCTTGATTGATGGTTCCAAACTCCGTTTTTTGATCCTCAGGAAATACTCGGTAATTATTTACGGCATAGTTCGTTAATAGCTCCACGTCGAGTTTATCGGTGATAGAGTAGGTGAGGAAGCCTTGAATGTCGGTAAATGCTGGTCGATATTGGCCGCTCACGTCTAGGCTGTTCAGCAAATACTGAGTGGTTCTGTAACGCGCACCGATCATTCCAGAAAGTCGATAATCTTTTGTCGCACCTTCCAACTGAATATTTCCACCTAAAACAGAAGCCGAAACTGCACCACCAAATCCTTTGGGGCGCTTGTATCTGATATCTAGAACCGACGACATTTTATCTCCATACTTGGCTTCAAAACCGCCAGCCGAAAATCGAAGACTTTCTACCATATCTGGATTGGGAAAACTCAGGCCTTCTTGCTGCCCAGCTCTCACCAAAAATGGTCGATAGATTTCTACATCATTCACATAAACCAGATTTTCATCATAATTCCCTCCACGAACTGAATACTGAGAACTAAGTTCGTTGTTCGAATACACGCCAGGCAGGGTTTTTAGGGCCATTTCGATACCTCCTCCAGGGCCAGTAATGGAAGTAATAATTCTACGATCGATTGAAACCATTCCTGTTTCTAGGGCACGATTATCGGTGATTATTGCAGTTCCTAATTCTTGGATTTTTAGTTCGAGGAAAATGCGGATATTTTTAGTTTCACCTTTGGAAATCCGAACCGTTGTTGTATCGATAATAAAGCCTGAGAGCTGAGTGATGATCTTAATACTTGTATCGGACGGGATTTTTAAGGTGAATTCACCGTCAACATCTGAAGTGGTGTTATTGCCCATTTTGTTGAGCTGATAAACAATCACACCAGACAGAATATTGCCTTGCTGACCAGTAACCTTGCCTTTTAGCGTAGCCTGAGCATTTAAATTCTGTGAGAATATCGTCACAAGCAAAGTGCTGATGAATAATCTACAAAGCATTAAATACGAGAGGTTTATTGAATTATTCAACACGCGATTCCTTAACTATTTACGTTTAAAATCTCCCTTTTTCCATGCATCAACAAACTTTGCCCATGCGATCGGATTTAAAAGATTGTTCATTGGAATTTGACCTGCATTGTAGAGCTTGGTGTTGTATTGATTCATGCTGTATCTGTAATTCATACTAGCATCCATAGGAGTTCTCATGGCTAAATCAGCCATTTTTTCTTGCGCCAAATTCTTTCTTGCGCGTTCTAGATCATCATCAGGAACGGGCGCTTTAAGGAAATAATCATAAATCTGTTCCTTGGTCGGCCAAGGATAAACAATTGTCGTAGGAAGAAGGAAGGTATCTTGATTCAACACTTGAATGATGGAATATCTTGTATCATCTAGATTGTTCGGAATAACATACTGAGCTTTTAAAAATCCTAAGGCTGAAAACTCGATCGTGTCGCCTTCCTGCGCAACGAAAGAGAAAAAGCCATAGTAATCGCTCAAGGTTCCTCGGTATGAACCTTTCTGTGTGATAGCAACATATGGAACCGGCTGCAAGCTATCGCCACTAACTACAACGCCCGAAAATTGGATAATCTTTGGTTCATCCTTCTGCGCGTAAACATTGCTAGCCATGGAAATGACCACTATCAGAAGGAGAATTAATTTTACAAGTAAATTTTTCATTCGATTGCAAAGTAGCCTAAAATCGGTATTTGTTTACCATGTATTCGTCTTTATAATACACCAATCAAAGTTGATAAATTCAACATGATTTTCTGCGAATTAAGACCTTGCCTAAACGAACATCATTAGCGACTATTGTTTTACTTAAATTTTGAGATTGATAAGCGCCCTTCATCTGTATAAAGTTTCTTAGGTTAGCTGTGTGAAAAACAAATCAATATTCAAAAGAATAGCGCGTGTTGCGGGAATTTTACTCGTGATTTTCGGACTAATTTATTTTGTTCGACATCCGTTGATGCGATTGGTGGGGAATTTCTTGATAGATGAAGACAAGTTGGCTCGTTGTGAGGCGGTGTTTATGCTCAGTGGAAATCCGGAATCTCGAGCCAAAGAGGTAGTGAAGGTGTATAAATCAGGTTATACGAAACGAGTGATTTGCACTGGTGAAAACATTCCCGATTTATTTGCTGCGTTCAATATGAAGATTGATGAGGCAGATTTGAGCAAGAAGAAGTTGCTTGATGAAGGTATGCCAGAGCAGTGCATAGAAACGCTTCACATTGGCACAAGTACCCGTGAAGAAAGCGATGCGATTCTTGCTTATTGCAAAACAAACAATCTAAAAAGAATTATGGTGATCAGCGATCGATTTCATACCAATCGAATTGATTATGCTTTTCGAGATCAGTTTGAAGATGCTGGAATTGAACTAATCCTTCATGGTGCACCAGCTTTATCCTATTCTGAAGAGGCTTGGTGGGCTAATGAAAGTGGACTGCTGATGGTGAATAACGAGTATGTTAAGTTGTTTTATTATTACGTTAAACATTGACTTATTGCACCTTAGCGGCTCTTCCACGGCGATTGAAGGTTTTCTCTCCAGCACGAATCTCCAGAGGAAGAGAGTTTTCAGCCGGCGGAACTGGACAAGAATACGCAGGATTGTATGCACAATAAGGATTGTAGGCACGGTTGAAATCAATAACAAGCTTATTGTCTTTGATTTCTGAAACTTGCAAGTCGATGTATCTACCACCTCCAAAACTCTCATCGCCAGAGGTGTAATCCCTGAAAGGCACAAATAAATAATTTTCGTAGGCTTTCTGGTTAATTGCTTTCGCACTTCTGTAGACTATCAACGTGCATGGCTGAGAATAAACATTGAACAATGCTTTTGCATAAGGTTGATACTCCATTGTTTTTCCTGTTGTAGTAGGAAAAGAAACCACAGGACCATTTTCTATCATTTCTAAATTCGCTGTGATTTTGAACACCGATTTAGGTTTGAAAAATTTTAGGCGCCATGTTCCAACCCTGCCCAGAGGCGAACTGTTGTCGATACGGAAGGTTTTCTTGTAATTTTTCTTCCAAGTTTTGTGCTCTTTCCTAAAGGATTGACCTTCGGAAGTTGCTGATAACAAGGTAAATAAAACAGTTATCAGTACAGTGGAAAATAGCTTCATGCGGGTGTGGCTCATCGAACTGTAAAACAAGTTAAAAAAAACAGAACTCAAAAGTGCATTTTTGAAAAGCTTACGAAGTTTAAAACACAAAGTTCAAAGAAGTCGAAATTCTCCAGGCTCGAAGATTTCGATTGAT
>CANHIS010000054.1 GCA_947460255.1 Bacteroidota bacterium | reverse complement strand
GGAAGTCCTCGACCACAAGAACTTGAATCTGGACGTGCCTTTCATGGAAGGTTTGATGCCATCCACAGAAAATCTGGCGATCAAAATTTGGGAGCAGTTACTTCCACATATTGAAGCACATGGATGCCAAATCCACTGCATTAAACTGTACGAAACGGAAAACAATTTCGTAGAATATTTTGGTTGATCCAATGAACGAGCAGAACGAAAAGGGTTATCAGCGTAGCGATTCGTACGAACCTGAAAGTACAAAGCGGATGTCGGATGCTTATGCCGAAATCCTCCGCAGTTCGGGCGAAGATCCTACCCGTGAAGGCTTATTGAAAACGCCTGAGCGTGCTGCCAAAGCGATGCAGTTTTTGACGCATGGCTACGATATTGATCCAGCAGAAATCCTCAAATCGGCCATGTTCGCTGAAGATTACCGTCAGATGGTGATCGTGAAAGACATCGAGGTGTATTCACTTTGTGAGCATCACTTGTTGCCATTTTTCGGGAAGGCACATATCGCTTACATCCCTGATGGCTACATTGTTGGCTTGAGTAAAATTCCCCGTTTGGTGGATGCTTTTTCGCGTCGTTTACAAGTGCAGGAACGCCTCACTACCGACATTCGCAATTGCATCCAAGAAACCCTCAAACCGCTTGGAGTAGCCGTAGTGATTGAAGCACAGCACCTCTGCATGCAAATGCGTGGAGTTCAAAAGCAGAACAGCGTCACTACGACTTCTGCGTTCACTGGTGAGTTTTTAGAAGACAAGACTAGGGCTGAGTTTATCAGTTTGATCGGATCGAGGTTGCATTAAGGTGCGTCTGATATCCACGGACTGAAGTCTGTGGTTGCGGGTGCGACCATGTTAAAATGCACAATATCTTGTTTCCATGTTTCCACGGACTGAAGTCCATGGTTGCGGGGTGTGTTGGTGATCATTTTATAGGTTTGTGTTTTCTCCTCGCAGCCTCGGACTTCCCTCAGCCTTGGACTCCTCGCAGCCTCGGACTTTAGTCCGAGGATACAAATACAATTGATTACATTTGAAAAAAGATCTCGGTGAATCCTGAAATTCAAGCCTACAACGACCAACAATTGGAATCAGATCGTGCGATTTGCAACCTATTGGCACAAACGATTAATTCCGAATTGCCTGAAGCTGAAAGTAAGGTGTGGCATGCGCATCCTGTTTGGTTTTTGGATGGAAATCCGATTGTTGGATATAGTAAATTGAAGCACTCGGTTCGCTTGCTTTTTTGGAGTGGACAATCGTTTGAAGAATCAGAGTTAAAGTCGGAGGGAAAGTTCAAAGCAGCAGAAAAGGCTTATCTCCGGGTGGAAGATGTTGATTTAGATTCTTTGAGACGTTGGTTACAAAAAGCTAGATCAATCCAATGGGATTACAAGAATATAGTGAAGCGAAAGGGTGTGCTTTTGCCGTTATCTGAGGGCCTTTAAATTCATGATTTTATAATGATTCCAACACCCGAACACAATGCGAAAATGGCAAAGATCACTTTTGCCTCGGTGTATCCTTACTATGTGAAAAAAGTAGAAGCTAAGGGGAGAAGCGTTGCCGAATTGCATCAAGTAATTCATTGGTTAACAGGCTTCAATGAGGATGATTTGCAGAAGTTGATTGATGAGAAAGTAACCTTTACTGAATTCTTCCAACGCGCAAATCTGAACCCCAATGCCTCCTTGATTCGCGGAGTTATCTGCGGTTACCGCGTTGAAGAAATTGAAAATCCGCTTACCCAAAAGGTGAGGTATTTGGATAAGGTTATCGATGAACTAGCGAAAGGGAAATCGATGAATAAGATTTTGCGAGAAGCCTAAGAATTTGGTTTTGAGGTGATAGAAACGCGTAAAGCCTATACAATTATTTTTACAAGGTTTCTAAATCAACCATTCTCAACCATGAATTCTTGCTCTGCCTTCGTAGCGTTTAATTAATTCGGCTTCGAAGTTTAGGAATTCATGCCAACGCTTGTCTACATCAACACCTGCTGGATTTCCGAATTTGCGTGCTAAACCGAGAAATAGTGTATAGTGTCCGGCTTCGCTGGCCATGAGTTCTCTATAAAATGCTGACAGTTCAAGGTCTTCGATATTTTCGCTCAATACACGGAAACGTTCGCAGCTGCGGGCTTCGATCATGGCTGAGAATAAAAGCTTTTCAACCAAATTCACGATGCGCGAAGCATCTTTCCGAACGAATTGAAGCAATTCATTTACATATTCGTCCTTTCGTTCGCGTCCCAATTCATACCCACGTTTAAGAATAATCTCATGAACACGCTGAAAATGCTCCATTTCTTCGCGCGCTAAAGCCGACATTTCGGTTACAAGTTCTGGATAATCTGGAAATTTCACAATGAGTGAAATGGCTGTTGATGCTGCTTTTTGCTCACAATAAGCATGATCGGTGAGTACTTCTTCTAAATCTTTATTTGCCAGATCAGCCCATCGAGGGTCGGTTTCGGTCTTGAGTCGTAACATGATTGCGCTTAATTCTGCCGCGAAATTACGCCTTTTAGATCACAATTCTTGAGGTAAACAAGGCTTCGAAATCCCTAAAACGAAATGCTCAATCACTTGCATCGAAGCGGCAGTTTGAGCACCATCAAAACCTTTGTAATCTTCATAGGTGATGAGTTTCGGATACGCTTCGGTTAATTTCAACGAAAGCGGCAGATAGCTCCAGTGCCATTTTTCCTCTTCATAACCAAATCTTCGTTTCACGCTTTTGGCTGTGTAAGGCTGCCCGAATCCAAACTTGAGGGCATTTTCGTGCATCCAATCAAACGTTTCAATTCCCTCTGCGGTTTCGAAATATTCGGGTTCCACAGAATTAACATCAAGATCAGTTCCCCAGTGGTGACGGGAACTTCCGGGCATGGCAGAATATTTCAAAATGCGCTCTGCACGTTCCAAATCAGTAAATTCATCGGTCGAAACATTTACACCATTTGTGAGCGTTACACCATTCCACTTGTTCTCCCAAATACGTTTTTGGCGTTCGAAATTTCTGGTGGATGAAATGATTTCTAATCTGATACCTGCTTTATCTGCAGCGGTATACAATTCAAGCCAAGATCGAAAGGCATCACGATGAAGATAATGAGCAGGCTCGTCGCAATATTGCATCGGAACTTCTATAAAATCAAGTCGTTCAGCAGGATTGAAACGGCCAGTAAGCCAAATCTTATCGATTTCCATTCTTACTTCTCCCGTTTCAGGTGTACAAAACCTTCCTTTTGTTCGGCTTCGTAGATGTAAACATAAAAGTAAACTGCCTCAGGCATTTCTTCGCCCGCTTGGTTTTTTCCATCCCAACAAGAATTGTCGCCTTCTGTAGAACTGTCGAAGACTTTAATTCCCCATCTGTCGTAAATGATAACATCAGAGCACGGTAAAAACTTGGTATTTAACGTGTTGTTTTCAAGTTGTAGCGCGGGACTAAAACAATCGTTGATTCCGTCTCCATTTGGAGAAAATGCATTCACTGTGTTTTCCTTGTAAAAATCTTTGAGGCCTTTGATGTACTCGCTGTATGAAATCGTATCGCGACATTCACCATTTCTGGCGATGAGCGTGATTTTCAGTGTATCGGAATATGGGAAATTGAAAGTTGGATTCACACCTTCTATTGTGATTCCATTGTTTACAGACCAATCAAGTTCAAGGTAGTTCGAGCTAGAATCAGAAAGTTGAACCGAAACTCCAGTACAATCGCCGGAGGTATTCACACCAAAAAGCGCGGTGGGTTTAGCAACAATGTTGATCGTGACTTGATCTGATCCAGGGCAACCAGCAACGCCAGGTTTAGGGATTCTAAGTAATGAATATTGTGTAGTCTGATTTACTACAGCAATCGGAGTGGCAACGTTTACTGAAGACAAGCCTGTTGATGGACTCCATTGGTAAGTGTAATTGTTTTGTAAATCGGGTAATCCAATTTGAGCTGGTTCATCGGAACAAGCATTTACATCCGGACCAGCATCAATAGAGTCGGTGCGACTATCAATTTGAAGATTGAAAGTATCCACGCAACCTTCGGCACTTGTAACCGCTAAGCTTAATGAAGCATCATCATCAACTGTGTATTCAGGGTTATAAATGGTTGGAGAACTCAGATTATTCGAAGGGAACCATTGGTAGCTCACTGCACCTTGAACTGGGCCAATTAATCCAATTTGAACGGTATCGAACAAGCAAGCCGAAACGGGTGGAAGATCGGTAACTGAACCTCCTTCAGCATTTACAACTTGAATCAATGTATCAGCGCAGGAGCCAATACTTACGATGAGTGTAAAGGAAGTGGTAGTATCTACAACTAATGTTGGTTTCTTAACACCATCATCGCTCAATCCAAATGCTGGAGTCCATTGAAACGTGTAGTACGGATCTGTGAAACCATCTGGACCAAGAACTACTTCTTGACCAATGCATCCAGTAACATCGGGCAGGTTTCCTTGGATAGATTCTAACACTGTAATTGTAATGGAAACAGTGTCGCTTTCGTTGCACGTTTGGCTTGAAGAAGCGATAAGAATTACTTCATATACACCACTGTTAGTGAAGGTATAGCTGAGATTTTGGGAGGTTCCGATCTCTACATTTTCTAGTCTCCAACTGAATTGATCTGCATTTACACTTGTGTTTTCAAAATTCACCGTGTATGGAGCGCAACCCACTGGATCGTTCGCATTTACGAAAGCTGAAACTGTGATTGGTGATTCAAAATCGAATTTTACCAAGGCATTGTTGCAATTCGACGAATTGTTGGTTGGAGAAAATGCATTTGGTGTTACAGGAAGATCGCTCAATCCTCCGCAACCTGCGCAAATGGATTGGTAAATCACACCTTTTCTATCGAAGCGCGAAGTTCCTCCATCCACATGGTCGAGGCTGCCATTCCCACCAAGAAACGATGCATATTCAAGGTTTTGCGCTTGATTGTCGATTACGTAAAGATAAAAGTCGTTGCCATCGGTAGTTGATTGAAAAGCGTCGGGAGTTGTAATTAACCCGTTAGTGGTTGTTCCAAACGAATTTATGGCTCCACCCCAACCAGTTACATAGATTTTGTCGCAAACATCAACAAGCAATGCGGTTGGCGCGATGTCGGGCTGACCAGTTGCATTTCCAAATGTAGTTGACCAAACTCTCGTGCTTAAGTCGGGAGATAACTTGGTGAGGAACTGGTTTCCACCAGGTACCGCAACAGGAGAATCTAGTATAAACTCGTTTCCAGAACTGGCTGTTTGTCCGAATATATAAACGTGGTTGGTATTGTCTGTTCCTACAATAAAAGACTGGTCGTAAACACTTGAGCTAATGTACGTTGAAGCGATCAATGTGCTGCCCGAGGAGTCAATTTTACTCACAAATCCATCAATGTCTCCCAATGAACTTCCTTGAAAAGCATTAGCTGTAACGGGGAAGTTCTGACTAACCGTTCCGCCTGTTACCACCACGTTTTCATCGCGGTCAACTGTGAGGTAGAAGATTCCGTCATTTTGTTGACCACCTAAGTATGTAGCCCATTGCAAAGTGCTAAGGTTTCCGTCTAATTTCAGGATGACTCCATCTTGAGTTCCTCCGCCAAAAACAGGCTGAATGGCATTTGAACTTACTGGAAAATCGGTGCTCTCTGTACTTGTGCCAACGTAAACGTTATTGTCTGAATCAACCCAAAGTGACCCTCTAATTTCATCGGCATAATTGGGTACTAACTCAGGCGCCGAGTTCAAACCATCGTTACCTGTTCCTCCAACAAAAGTGGATGCCAATAGTGTTGAGCCATCGGTGGATAAGCGCACAACGAAAAGATCAACTCCATTGTTGATGCTGATAAATCCGTTTTCAAAACTGGTTGGAGGACCACCTTGGAAGCTAGTTGAATAAGCGCCATTGGTTACTGGAAAATCGTCGGAACCTGTAGTTCCGTAAATCAGCAGTTCATCGTACTCGTTCACAATCATACTGTGCGGCAACTCCATGTCGCTCCCACCGAGATAGGTAATACAAAGTGCATTTGTGCCATCGGGCGTATATTTCAAAATTCCGATATCAATTTGCCCGCCTCCGAATGGAACTTGATAAGCGCCAACTGTTGTTGGGAAATTCGCCCCAAAAGCAATTCCGCCAGAATAACCATTACCTGCATTGTCGTAGGTTGCAGTAAAGCCCCAGTTGTCGTCGATTGAGCCAGAGTAAGTTGCAAATATTACTTGTGGATCAATAATTAAATCATGTTCGGCATTGTATTTCGAAGTTTGAAAACTCACCACTCCGTTGATCAGTTGAAAGCTGCACTGAACGGGCACCTTTACACCGTCGATTATCTGCCATGCAATGGGTGCCATTTCTACTATTTCACCCAAGGAAGTTTTGATGGTAATATTTCCTTTTTGGAGTTTCACTTTGTCGGCACCTTGGTATTCGAACAAAATGTCGGATGGATTTCCACCTGGATGCACGATGAAATCGTACTTCATACCTTGGTCGTTGGTGTAAACGCGAAGATCTGTTTGAGGATAAAATCCATCGTAGAAAACTTCTTGGTAAGCCAATAATCCGCCTGCCCAATTTCGGCGATCTTTTCCTTTGTAATAATTGAATTTCGTGGCACCTGGAAGAATTGATCGAGGCTCTACCATGCGGTTGCCAAGAAAGTGCATCCGAAGTGCATGGTGATCAATCAGCGCAGGCTGGTGTGCTTCTAAGTGCTGATGATCGTGCGCTTTACCATGAATTTCGGCCACTTGTTTGCCGTTGAAAAGCGCATAAGTGATGGCATCCTTCTCAAGGAAAACAGCTCCAGATGGAATCGACATACGGTATTCAGCCTTTGGATGCCATTGGCCTTGATTCGGAATAAATCCATTCCTGTAGCCATTTGTGGCGCATAAACTTGAGCTTACTGCCAACAAAAAAATAAAAAATGAGAATTTTGAGAGTCGTTGCATTTACCTGAAATAAGCAGCAACGAATTTACAAATAGATGTTTACCTATCGCAAGAGATTTACTGTGCCTTCCAGCTTTTTTCCTTGTCCCTCGAAGAGGAAAATGTAGGTACCGTCAGGCATTTCTTCGCCGGCTTCATTTTTACCTTCCCAACAACCATCTGTTTGTTCGATTCTCTCCCAGATTTTCTTTCCCCAACGGTCAAAAACCGACAAACTACTGCATGAAAGGAAATTTTTGTCGTCGGGCGCTGGTAAATCTTGCAAAGCCGGACTAAAACAATCATTCATGCCGTCTCCATTTGGAGAAAAAGCGTTGGCGTTGTTTATAGTGAAGTAGGAGGTGAGATCGCCCATTGGTTGCTTGAAATTTAGCGTGTCGGAACACTCAGGATTGCTCACAATGAGGCTGATAGAAATTGTATCTCCGTATGGGTAAATTATTTGTGGATTTGGTGAAGTTTCATCTCCAGTACCTTGATTGAAATTCCAAGTGTAGGATTGAGCAAGCTCGGATGTGTTGATTATCTGCACTTTAACTTCTGTGCAAGATGCGATAATTTCGGTTTCAAAATCGGCCAATGGAGATCCGGGCGGAATATAAAGCGTGAGGCTATCTTTTCCAGGGCAGCCCATAGCTGGGTCATTTGGAATGCGCAGAAGCTGAAAGGTTGTAGTTTCATCAACCGAAGCCATCGGCATCGCGATAGTGCTCGAATTCAGCATTTGTTCGGGCGACCACTGATAAGTGTAGTCGTCTGCAATCGGCTGCAAGCCTATCTGCATTGTTTGTCCGCGGCAGATATCCAAGTCGGGGCCTGCATCGATTGAGTCAATTTTTACCCGAACGAATTGTTCGATTGTGTCGGAACAATTATCAAGCGATAACAGGAGCGTGTAATTCGTGCTTTCGTTGGGCGTTGCGATGGTGGATTGTTCCTTCGGATTTTGAAGTCCAGTCTCAGGTATCCAAGAAACTTGGTAGTAAGGATCGATGGGAAATGAAGGTCCAATCTCTTGGGAACCCAACAAGCAGATTTCCAATGAATCGAATACATCACGGGTTGAATTTACCACGCGAACTTGTTTGAAGAATGTGTCAACAACGTTACAGGTAGTAGGGTTTTCGGCAATCAACCGAACGGTGTAAACTCCAGCATTGGTAAAGGTGTAGCTCGGGTTTTCATCGATTGAAACATCACTTCCATTTACCTGCCATCTGTAAGTTGTACCATACACACTTGTGTTATTGAAATCGACAGTAAATGGGGCGCAACCAATTGATGGTGAAGTAAATGATGCTACTGTAGAAGGCAATTGAAAGTCGAATTTAAAAACGGCATTGTTGCAACCGCTCGGACTTCCGTTGATATTCGACCAAACTCCTGGAGTTGTAGGGAAGTCGTCTCTTCCGCCGCAACCGGCGCAAACGGCTTGGTGCATTACGCCGCGACGATCGAATCTTGAAGTTCCGCCGTCTACATGTTCAGAGGACGTTGCACCTCCGAAGAATGAGGCGTAAATTAAACTCTGTTCCTGCTCATCGAGCACCATTAAATAAAAGTCGTTGTTGTCGGTAGAGGTTTGGAACGCATCGTCGGTGATGGTTAGTCCAGTAGTGCCGCCAAATGTGCTGCCATCTGGAGCCGAATTGGATGATCCTCCCCAGCCGGCAACAAAAATTTGTCCGCAGATATCCACAGTGAATGCAGTAGGTGTGATGTCGGGTTTAGCGGAGCCTCTACCGAAGGTTGTTGACCAAGTTCTGTCTTCTAAGTTGTTGGTAAACATTGAGATATACTGCTTTCCGTTGTTTTCTTGGAAGTTGAAATTGTCTTGGTAAAATGTTCCGCCTTTTTCAGTTTGTCCGTAAACGTACACTCGACTTTGGCGGTCAAGGGCGAGTAAATAAATTTGGTCGTAAAGTTCAGATCCGTAATAAGTTGACGACAAAAGTTCTTGTCCGTTGGCACGAATTACCGAGATAAAACCATCCGATTGCCCACCTGCATTTGAAGTTTGATGTGCGTTGCTGGATGTTGGAAAATCGGTTGAAGTGGTTCCACCGGCAACGTAAACATTTGCATAACGATCTATTGCTAATGTGAAGATTCCATCAGGGGCTGATCCTCCGAGGTAAGTTCCCCAGAAAACACTGCTTAGATTTTCGTTGAACTTAACGATCATTCCGTCTTGAGTTCCTCCACCGAATGTTGGTTGATAGCCATTCCCCGGAACCGGGAAATCGGTGGAAGTTGTGCTACATGCGATAATAATGTTGTTGTTCTGGTCGATCACGATTCCTCCGCGGGCTTCGTCGGCGTAGTTGTATCGCAATTGATTTGCGGTGTTTAGGCCATCGTTCGAAGTTCCACCGATGAGTGAAGAGGCGAGAAGGTTGTTGCCATTTTCAGAAAATCGGGTGATAAACATATCGGTTCCTTCGGTGAACGTGATGCCGTTTCGAAGGATGCTAATTTGCGGACCGCCTTTAAATTCTCGAGAGAATGCATTGTGTGTGGTGGCAAAATCTGAAGATCCTGTGGTGCCGAAAACAAAAAGTTCGTTAGAAGAGCTAACGATAAGGCTTTGAGGCAGTTCGTTACCATTTCCACCAAGATAAGTGGCGTACATTTTCGCACCTGTGGGTGAGAATTTTATGATGCCTATATCACATGGTCGGCTGCCAGTTCCGCCTTCGAAATTTTGCTGCCAAGCGCCTGTTCCTACGGGATAACCAACACCGAAAACAACACCGGCCGAATAAGTATTTCCTGCTTGATCGTAAGTCGCGGTGAAGCCCCAATTGTCGATTGTTGAACCGCTGAAAGACCCAAATACAAGTTGTGGATCGATGATCAGTGGAAGCGATTTGTCGTAACGGCCAAGCTTAAATGTTACGGTGTTTTTGTTGAGATTGAATTGACAGTCGACAGGAATTCGAACTCCATTTTTTTCTTGAAAGGCAATTGGTGCATCTTCGGTAATTGTTCCTACCGATGTGATCATTAGCAGTTTACCTTGATTGATTTGTAGTTTTTCTAAGCCATCATATTGCATCTGAATGTTTGATGGGTCTGCATTTGGCTCAAGGATAAAGTCGTACTTCATACCTTGATTGTTAGAATAAACCTTCCAATGGATTCCTGGATAGATTTGTTTCCAGTTTACAGTTGAATAGGCTTTAACGTCCGATGCCCATTTTCTGGAATCGTTGCCAATATAATAGTTACTGTAATCTCCATAAGTATTTTCAGGAGAAAGCGTTGCATGGCTTGAAGCGCCAATTAGATTGAGTCGAAATGCATGTCCTCGAAGATTTCGAGAATGTTCATCGTTATCGCTATCGTGATTGTGGTTATGACCAGCTGCAGAAGGGTCTGTAAAGTTCCACGTTATTGATTTTTGTTCAAGGAAACATGCACCAGAAGGCACATCTGCTCGGTATCGAACTTGCGAAGGCCATTGCCCTTTATTCTCTTCAAAACGCACATTTCCATTATCGTTGCCAGCGGCAAGGAAAAGAGGGAAGATGTTTAGAAGAAAGATTAAGGTAGACTTATGCAACATGTTTTCTCACAGAGAGTTTGATGTTATCGCCTGTGCATGTCGCTTAACGTAAGAATTGTTTACTGGTTCTGAATAACGAACGTTCTTACTTCAGTGCGACCTGATTCGGGCGTAATTTTTAAAAGATAAATGCCATTTGCCATCGAAGATTCGTTCAAGGAAACTTGTTCAGTTACAGATCCAGCAAGGGCTTGGCGGCTAGTTGACCAGATTAATTTTCCTTGCGAGTCGATGATTTCGAATGTAAGTTTCTGGGAATTTTTAAGGTCGGTTTGGATAGTTAAATGGCTGTTCGCTGGGTTTGGAAAGAGCTGAAAGGCAGAGATTTCATTTTCCTCCACTGAGGTATAATCGACAGGTGTTGCGCGGTAGATTACTTTAGACACCACTTCGAAGCCGAAAATACTTGCGGCCGTGATTTCTAAAACGGGGAAGCCTAAGCTAGGAGCGATATACAGATATTTTACTTCGTCTCTCGGAATTGGAACACCATTTAAAAAAGCTGGCAATTGATCGCTGCTGATGGTGTTTTGCGAACTGATTGAAGACCTAATTCGATACACATTTTGGTAAGTTGCATTTGGTAAAATGAGCGTGCCTTTACCATTTACTTCGTTGATTCTTTCGGCTGTAACGGACCAAACGCCGATTGAAGGCAATTCAAGTTCGTAAGTATAATCAACAGAAGAAGTGTTGTTTAAAGTTAATGGAATTGGGATAATTTCATCTGGATTGCTGTATTGTACGGGCAATCCAAAACCACTAACATCTGCACCAAATCCTTTTTGAACAAGACCATTGGCTTCGCGCTTGAAAAAGTTATAGGTTTCTCCGAAAGTCACACCTAAACCAAGTGCATTAATGCCGTCTAAAAGTAACTGAGGGAGAGGAATTACACCACTTTGCGCCATATCGGAATAACTTCCAGAAAAAGGTAAACCGAAAACAAAGGCATAAGTAAATCCTGCATCAGCAACACTCACAAAATCAACTCTTTCAGCACTATTTGCAGAAAGATCGCTGTAATCCCAAGTTTGGTTATTTCCAGAAGTTCCAGTGGAGGTGCCAAGAGCATTTGCAACAGCGTAGGTTGCAGTGTCGCCTGCGTTTGGAAGATCTTCTTGTGTGATTTGTGCGTTTAATTGAATGCTAAAAAGCGCAGTGGCTGTAAGCGTGTAGAGTGTCGTTTTCATTGGAAATTATATACTGCAATATAAATTATTCATTAAACAATCGAAACAAATATTACCAGTAGCTTATTTTCAGGATTTGGACTGCTGCAGTGGTATTTACATCAAAAGCCGCCGACTGAAAACTAGGTGGCCCCATTGTTCCCATAGCTTGTCTTGAAAAGCAGAATCCCTCTTTTGGGATGCCAAACAATCCTTTGTCGAGCACGCGGTTGTCGTTTTCGTCATGAATTACACCAAATGCATATTTCCCTGGAGGGATATTGGGAAAATCTATTTTCATTGTTCCACTTTTGGCGGGAATTCTTTCTTTCTTAAAAGCAAGAACTTCTTTGTCGGGAAATCCTTTTTCTTGATTAAACAGTGCTATGAGCAGGTATCCATTACTGTTTCTTAATCCTGAAATTTCAATATGAATCGATCCAGTAGCGTCAGGCATGGCGGGCTTTTCTGTCATAACAGCGTGAAAAAGTAAGCTCAAGAAAATATTCAGCATGATGGCAAATAAAACAGGTTAAAAATGCAAATGTTGTTCGTTCTGCAATGTAGTAACTTTACGGCATGAAGTATTTGCTATTCTTTGCAATTCTATTGCTTTTTAAGTTTGAAACTACAGCGCAGAAAAGTGCGGTTTTGGTTGAATTGTTTACTTATGATGGTTGTTCAAATTGTGCAACATCATCGAGAAATATCAAAGATCTTTTCCCTCCAGGAGACAGTTTGCTTGCTGCAAAAGTGGTTCTTTTAACCTACCATGTAGATTATGACGAAAATGATGGATTCATGGATTCATTGAATGATAAGCGTTGGCAGGATCGGCAGAGGCAGTATGCTCGTTTCGGCATTTCTGATGGCATATATACTCCTCAAGTATTGCTTAATGGTCGTTCATCGTTTTCTGCTTCAAATAGAGCGAGACTTTTCAGAGAAATCAATTTGGCGGATACGATTTCGAATCAACCAGTATATGATATAAAATGGAAGTTTGATTCTTTGGGAATCCTTTCCGCAGCAGCTGATCTAGAAGAGATCAGGGAGGGCTTAATTTTTAATTTTGTGTTGGTGAAAAACAGGAAAATTTCAAATCCAGAATCTGGTGAGAATGTTGGAAGAACGATGGAGAGTAGGAATATAGCAATTGACTTTTTGAGCCTTTTGCCTAAGAAAACTTTGAATTACACCTTTAGGCTTCCTAAAGGTTCGACTTTGGAGGATTTACATTTAATTACCTTTTTTCAACGAATCTCTGATGGTCAAATTTTATCTTTGAAAGAATCATTTTTCACTGAAATTAAAGATTAATCGAAATTACCAGTTGAAAACTTGATTTGGAAATGGTTGGAGTTTTTTGTGGGAAACTTCCAAGACCCCCTTCCCGGTTGCAATGTACATTTTGAAAATATGGTGAGAAAATCGTAGCCGTGTATAAACGAATAAATCGGATAATGTACTTTTCAGCTTTCACGATTTCTTATAAATACCTGAATTTACTCAGTTTTCAAATTAATGAAAATTGATTTGTTGGATCAAATTGAAAATCAGTTTCCAGTTAGTGTGTGGATTTCGGGATTTGATATGAAATCGGTTGAAAACTTGATTTGGAAATGGTTGGAATTTTTTGTGGGAAACTTCCAAAACCCCCTTCCCGGTTGCAATGTACATTTTGAAAATATGGTGAGCAAATCGTAGCCGTGTATAAACGATTAAATCGGATAATATACATTTTCGGCGTTCACGATTTCTTTGAAATACCTGAATATACCCAGTTTTGAACTTGATGAAAATTGATTTGTTGGATCAAATTGACAATCATTTTCCAGGTGGTGAATGGATTTCGGAATTTGAAATGAAATCGGTTGAAAACTTGATTTTGAAATGGTTGGGTGTTTATATTAAACCGTAATTCAGTAAGATTAAAATGAAGAAATTAAGTTAATAGGCTATCGATATTAGCGCTGTTTCCTAATGGAATCCCCGAAAATATTCAAACTTAGAATAGTGAAGAAAATGAAAATTCCAGGGAAAACAACCATCCACCAAGCATCTATCTGCATCCTGCCTGCGTTTAAAATTGAACCCCAAGTTACAATGTCATCAGGCACACCAATGCCCAAAAACGATAAGCTACTTTCAATTAAAATACTTCCAGAAATCAAGAATATTATTTCAATCATCGCTGGACCAATTACACCAGGTAAGGCATGTCTTAATACAATTCTATACCAAGGAAAGCCCAACGCTCTTGCTGCTTCAACATATTCTAAATCACGAACTCTTAACATTTCCGCTCTCGTAAATCGTGCGATGCTGGTCCAGTGAGTAATTCCAATAATTGTAATGACCATCGCCACACTTTTTTCTCTGAAAACAGCCGCAATGGTCAATATTACCAATAATCTTGGCATTGAAATAAATACTTCTGTGATCCGCTGAATTACATTGTCGAATGGTATTACAATGGTTTTTCCTAGCCACTTTAAACGAGAAAAAAATCTCCCAATAAAGAAAAAACATGCTACAACAATGAACATTAAAACAATACTCCAAAAAATTTGAAGAGTAATAGATAGAAAACCATCTTTCATTGCATCCGTTAATGCATAGCTTCTCACTTGAAATGCCCAGAAGTACCCTACAAATAATCCTGGAATTGAAAAGATTAATGAAGCCCTACTGAGTCTTAATCTATCGTCGCCAAAATATCCTGACAATGCACCTAAGAGTAGACCTATGAAGCCAGCAATAAACGCCGACAATAAGCCAATCTGGATCGAAATAGATGCGCCATGAATAATTCCAGATAACACATCATTGCCTAATTGATCCGTGCCAAAATGGTGGCGATGAAACCAATGCGACTCGACTATTTCTCCCGAGGGAAGTTTCGAGAATTGCTTACTAAACGGACCAGAATAATCGCGATTTAAAGGATCTGATTTATCGGGACTCCAAGGAATTGGCGCCCAAATCACAAAATCTAATTCGGTAGTTTTCCAATTAACAATGTCGAATTGTAACGTTTCTTTAGCACCTGTAGAGTCATCCGTAACTATCTCAATACGCGTTTTATCCCATACATTAGTTAGTGCAGGAAACCACCAATTCCCTTTGTAGGATGCAAACAATGGTTGGTCGGTGGCTAAAATGCCAGAAAACATCCCAAGGCCTAACATTAATCCCAGGAAATACAAGGCCAAACGACTAGAACGACGCTTTTTCATGTTGCGCAGCCAAAGCTTTATTGAATTGATTATAGGCGAACGCGTCATGATTTCTTCCCTGTAAATCGAATTCGTGGATCTGCTAAGGCATAGCCAATGTCCGACAATAAATATCCCAGCATTGTCATAAAGCCAAACAATGTGAAAACAGTAACAATCATCGGATAATCATTACTGATAATACTTTCATAAATTTCAAAGCCCATTCCAGGGATTGAAAAAATAGTTTCAATAATTACCGAACCTCCAAAAATAGCTGGAAGGTACTGCCCTAAAATCGTAATCAGCGGTATTAATGAATTTCGAAATGCATGTCGAGTAACGATTTTGTTTTCTGAAACTCCCTTAGCACGCGCAGTTCTGATGTAATCTTTTTGCATCTCAACCTGAACTCCTGCTCTAACTTGTCTTGATAAAAATGCTAGCGCTGTGAGCGTGTAGGTTGCAATTGGCAATACTAAGTAGGGGAGATAATGTAGCAGCCGTTTCCAAACTGGCCATGATGGGTCAAATAGTGAAGGATCTCTCACGCCACCAGTCGGAAACCAATCAAGAAAATCTGGATTGGAGAAGAATACCAACAGCAATGTTCCGGTGAAAAACGAAGGTATAGACCAAAACGAAAAAACTAACCCACCTGAAATCTTGTCGAACCAACCTCCAGTGTGCATTGCTCCAAACAAACCCAATGGAACGCTGATCAACCATGCTAAAATCAACGAACCCAATGCTAAAACCATCGACCATTTCATTCTCGCTCCAATTCTATCTGAGATCGGTTGACCATCACGGTATGAAATGCCAAAATCACCACCAACAATTCCATTACGCTCCTTCCCATCACCAAATAACCACCGATGGTATTGGTTATTCACGCCATGAATTTCTAGCGACGGAATCCATTGTTTCCACCAAATTGAATTTTCGCGCAACAGCTTCAATGAATTTTCACTCTTCAACCAATTTTCACGAATTTCAGTCATTCCCGAGGTTGTCGAAAACAAAGATTCCAATGAATCCGCTCGTAGCAAACGAAGATCCTCGTTGGTTGTACGACTCATCATTTTGATCAACGATTTTATTCTCGACACTTGACTTAAGTACCCCGGACTGCTCAGTTTCACCGTGCTGGGATCAAAATTCTGAACCAGAACTTCTGTATTTAACATCAGTTGATGCCATTCCATTGTTCCTCTAGGATTGCCCGTGTTGCGGCTAATTCTTACCAACATTTCTCTTTGGTCGGCATCAGGAATTCGAAAAACCGTGTCGATGTCGGCCATCGTCTCCATGCTTACATAAAAAACGGGTAGATTCAAACCCAGTTTTTCGCGCATTTGAGCTTTGTAAAGCCCTCCATCTGAGTTCTTTGCTTGAATGTCGTTCTTTTCGCCACCAGAAATCAATTGTTCAACAGGATCGCCTGGTGCATGAATGCTTATTACAAACGCCAGCAAGGATATCACCACCAGAGTGGGGATAAACATAAGCAAACGTTTAATTATGTAAATCAGCATTTTAGCTTATTTGTTTTGAAGGTTTTTGTCCCAATCGGAATTTAATTCCAAATTATTCAATTGCAAATGTGGCCTTTCTACATGAAACGAAATGTTCTTAAATCTTTTGTGCGCTGCCACTTTTCGGGTTGCATTAAATAGAAACACGTATGGTTGCTCTTCATAAATTGTTCTCTGTATTTCCTGCAGTAATTCCTTTCGAATAGCCATGTTTAATTCTTTGTTTGCTACCTCGATCAATGAATCTGAATAAGCAGAACCATAGCCTACGAAATTGCTTCCTCCTGATGCCCAGCTTTCTGAATGCCAAATCTGTCGCGGATCTTCCGGCAAAGCCGAGGATGACCATGATCCGAGCATCGCATCGAAATTGTGCGCAAATGCATTTTGGTAAAACACCGAAAATTCCATGGGCTCGGTACGTACCTCAATTCCAGCTTTGTAAAATTCTGCCTTTATCATTCGAACCATCTCGGAAGTAACTGGCGATATCATGTATGACAATCCAAAGGAAAATGGAACGCGCTTTCCATCTATAATCTTGTCTCGAATATTGTCGCCATCTGTGTCTTTCCAGCCTGCCTCTTCCAATAAGTTGCGCGCATTCTCTAGGTTGTAATTTAGCAATGGAAGTTTCGGGTCATATTCCAATTGCCCCGGTTGAATAAATCCAGCAATTCTGTTGGCTTTTCCCTTTCCGATTACTGCAATGATCTCATCAACAGGCAATACATGCGCCATTGCACGCCTAACGCGCTTGTCGGTGAAATATGGAGTACGACCATTTTCAGGTCGCATATTCATGCCCATGTAAGTGTAGCTAAATGATCCTACATAATCTGACTTGTAATTTTCATTGAAATAATCTTTTTCCTGCAAACGGATTAATGCAGCTGCAGATAGCTCTGCTGTAACATCAATCTCTTCGCGCTTTAGCGCCAAAACAACCGATTCCATTTCTCGAATTACCCTGAAAATGATCCGGTCGGGAAATGCTTTTTCCGAAATTCGACTGCTCGTTTTGCCCCACCAGTTCTTCTTTTTCGTTAAGGTGATCGAACTTCCAGTTTGCCAATCACTTACCTGATAAGGCCCCAATCCAATCAAAAATTTCGGAACCCGCGATTTGTCGCTGTGGTTAAAATCACTCACAAATTGCTCCAGCAACATTTTGTCTTCCTCCAGCACTTTGTCGTTCAACAATGTCGAGAAACTCTGCTTTTTCAATATACCTGTTCTATCCCAAGTCTTTTCTTGAATCACCACCGCATACGACAACATACTGGCATTGTCGAAATAACGCTCCTTCATTTTCACATAAAATACTTGGCGATCGATTGGATCTATAATTACATCCTCCAAATTCTTAAAAATCGATTTGATGTCGGGATTGTTCACGCCCGGACAAACAATGGCTTTCAAGCTAAATACAATGTCTTCAGCTTTTAGGTCGCTACCATCATCCCATTTTACACCGCTTCTAAGTTTGCAGCGGTAGGTTAATGAATCTGATAAAATCTCTGGAAATGATTCCAATAAATCAGGTACCATTTTCCCGCTCGCCAAATCCATCATGATCAATCGCTTTTGTGTGCACTGAAAGATCATTTTTTGGTATGCATCATTGTTGTTGGTTGGATGCAATCCTTTCGGCTCTGCCAATATGTGAACAATCAAAGTGTTATCACGCAAATCGCGCTTGTCGATACAGGCCGACAACAAGCAAATCAGTATTACTGATAGCCATGCAATTATGGGTGATTTACACGTATTCATATTGCCCAAACTTACCTGAATTCGAGCAATCAGACAAGTGGAGCGAAGATTTCGTGCAGTGATTTTTTAAAAGATATAATCAACTGCAAAAATGTAAGCCTAAACTATCGGATCAATTTCCGCTTCCATCGTTTGTTTTCGCCGGTTACAACAATTTCATACATGCCCGACGACCAATCGATCACAGAAACATTGGTACTTTTTCCTGCTAACTGTTCATGGTAGATCAATTTACCATCAGCACTAAAAATTTGAAGTACAGCGACCGATAGATTTAGCTCGTCCAAACGAATCAAAACATGGTCAACGGCAGGATTCGGGAATACTTGAAGCTGATTGTCTGCAATATCTTCAATACCAACCTGTTTCACCACTTCAATAACAAGCACCAGCGTATCGCTGCCACATCCATTACTTACAATTTGGGTAATTGTGTAGTTGTTATCGAATGGGAAGTTGTACAACACAGAATCGCCGAACAATTCCGTACCATTCATCAGCCATGTAGTGGTTTGGTTTTCTTCAACGTCGCTTTCGAAGATTACCGCATAGTTTGAAATTTGATTGAAACTAAAACCCGTTACTGGTAAATTGCCGGGTACAACTGTACTTGTTCCAGCAATTCCAACACATCCGTTTTCGTCTGTGTATTGAGCGGTATATGTTGTTGTAACCGTTGGATTAGCTGTTGTATTCAATGCATTTGGATCGGTCAATCCAGTTGCTGGCGACCAAACAACTGATTCAACACCGTTTACAAAAATCTCAAGTCCCTCGGTTTCACAAAAAGTTCCTCCAGTACTAATAGCAATTATTGGTGGTGTGAAAACCGTAACCTGCACTGTATCTCTGGTTTCGCAGTTCCCCGAATTGCTGGCTGTAACAATGAATTCGGTGGTTTCAGTAATGTTTGCTGTGGGATTTGCAACAGTTGAATTGTTCAATAAGTCTACTTGATTCCAAAGATAATCTGTTGCTCCACTGGCATTTAGCTGAATATTTGTGCCCTGACAAACAGATGTATCGTTGCTCACAATCAATTGCAGTGACGCGTCAACGCCCACAAACACAGAATCAATCTGCTCGCAGCCGTCAATATTCACACTTTCAAGGTAATACCATGTATCAACCAAAGGCGAAACGGTTGGTGTTAAAACATCAGTAGCACTTAAACTTGCATCAGCAATCCAATTGTAAGTTCCTTCTGCATTTGCATTTAACTGAATTGAGCTTCCTGCGCACAGAGCAGTCGCGGAGCCTGCATCTACCGCTGGAAGCGCCGATACTGAAATGGAAACCGTGTCTTTAGAATTGCAGAATCCTGCTTCTTGAACTTCAGCAATAAACAATGCATCCGATGTTGGCGCAACCATTGGCGTTAAACTGCTCGGATCACTTATGTAACCAACACTTGTCCATGCAATATTTCCTGTCGTTTGTGCCGAAATTTGGATAGTATCGCCAGCGCAAATTGTTGTTGCAGCTGAAACAGCCAACGCAAGTTGAGGATAGACAGTAATCGACACAGTATCAATCGATGAACATCCCGCAGCATTCAAGCCCAATAACACGAAGCTAACATTCGAATTTGGCGTCGCATTCGGATTCAATACCGCCGGATTGTCCAACAAGACCAAATTATCCCAAGTAAATGGTGCATTCGAAGCCCCTGTCAATTGTACCGTTTCTCCTTCACAAATTAATTGGTCAACTCCTGCATTCACCGATGGTTTTGCCTGAGCAAGAACTACAATGGTATCACGTGTTTCGCAAAACCCTAATGCTGTGCTCAATGCGTAGTATGCAGCGTCTAATTGAGTACTTACCAATGGCGTAGGATCACTCGAACTGCTTAAATAAGATGTGCCGGTCCATTCCACATTTCCATTGCTAATTGCCTCAATCTGAATGGTATCGCCCACACAAATACTCGTGTCGTTCGAAATGGAGAGGTTTAACTTCGGTAGAACTACAATCGTCACAGTATCAGTGCTTAAACAGCCTTGCGGGTTGCTTGCTTGTAAAACAAATGCTTCTGTAACAATTGGCGTTACTGTAGGATTTAATGTATTGAGATCATCCAAAGCCGCTGATGCATCCCATACGTAACTTCCATTCGATGAAGCCGATAGCTGAAATGATGCGCCTTCACAAATTGTTGCATCTAGGCCCGCATCCGCAGTTGGCAGCGCAACAAAAACAATCTCAGTAGAAATGGTTTGTGCAAGCGGACAAGCACTTACATACAAGGTTTGCCCGGCTGTCGCGGGATAAGTGAGCGTATTGCCTGTACCTTCTTCGGCTCCGAAAACACTTGCCGACCAACTGTAGGTCGCGCCTGCAATCAAGTCAGCGATCAAAATTGCGTCTCCTGCAGTGCAAAGCGTGTCGGGGGAAGCTGTTAAGTTCTCCAAGGCAGTCGCTACCGTATTGGTTCCCGAACCGCCTCGAGTAGCTCCATTGGATGGAAATTCTGTCATGGCTGCAGAATCAGTTGTTCCATTGTTTCCACCGGCTACATTGATATTTGCACCGGCATTTGTAATAGCTACATATCCACCGCCGCCGCCGCCGCCAGGGCCTTCAGCTTCATTGTCGAAAGCAGGAACATCTTGATTTCCGCCATTTCCACCTCTAGCTTCAATGTTTATCGCCCCAATTGTATTGCTGCAGCGGAGAATTACAGCACCACCGCCGCCGCCGCCAGCACCATCTTTCCCTCCAGAAAAAACGGTTCCAGTGGTATTGTCGCCATTGCCACCATTTGCCTTAATAGCTCCAGTTCCTGTAATATTTCCAAATGCTCTAACAAGCACAATTCCACCACCTTCACCACCTTCACCACCTTGGTTAGCATTTTCTTCTCCGGCGCCACCTCCACCGCCCATAAATACGCGGCTAGAATTGTAAGCTAATGGACGTCCTCCTCGTCCGCCATAATCTCTTCGGAAGTCGCCACCCCAGGCTGAATTCACTGGTCCAACAAGCAATGCATTTTGATTGCTACCCGAAAAACTATAACCACCGCGACCACCGCCAGAAGATGTGTTGTTGGCAAATCCTGCAAACTCTAAATTCCAAGCCTGCGCCCAATTGGCTGTTGAAAGATCCGGATTACCCAAGCCATTGTAAATCGCTGGATCGCCGCCATTTGCACCACCGCCTCCGCCGCAGTTGTGCGAATTTCCACCACCACCACCGTTTGCCGCTGCAGCACGACCATAACGACCTCCAAATGTGTCGTATTCAGTTAAGAATCCGGCAATTCCTTCACCTTTTTGCGCAGCGAAATCAGCATTCGAAGTAGTAAACTCTTGAACACCATATCCCGAAATACTTGTTGTGATATCAATACCACCACGAAATCCTTTACCTGTAACATCAATGTTATTGTTGCCGTTGAGCGTCATGGTACCATTGGTTTCTATCACCACAACACCGCCAATTGTTCCGTTCCACGCAGGGGCGGTAACCGTTGCTGGTGCGCTCAAAATCAGATTGTTGTATCTAGGCACACGAATTATTTGAACCTTACCAACAGCTGTGTAATTGTTTGCTAATCCGCAAGTAAGTTCGATAGAAGTACTTGAAGGAATGCTCTTTACCTCAGCCCACTCGTAATTTCCAGCGTTGTTGTATTGTACTACCTCTCCAAATAAGGCATTGTCGCCAGAGGTAATTGTGGCACCTTGCATTTGAACAATTACAATCAAATCGCCTGGTTGTAATACGTTTGGAAACCTTGAATTGGCGTTTAACGAAGAGGCTGTAACCTGCAAGTTAAAGGAGCCTTGGTTAGCATTGGCAGTAAGTGAAGTGTATTCGTTAACGATGGTATTTGCCGCGTTAACAGTTAGATTTCCTTGTTTTCCGCGTTGAGCTGATAGTCCTAAAGCGAAGAAAAGGACCAAAGAGAGTAGAGGTAGGCGCATGTTTAATTTAAGATGGCCTAAAATTAATCATTTGCCGCAAGTTGGCGTGTTTTTATTTAGGTGAGAGTTTGAAACGGAAATGGAATAATACTTCCCATAGCTCGATAGCTTTAATGATGCTTCATGAATTGATTCAAAAGAAGCGCACGAAAATTCTTAGATAAATGTGTCTTGTGTAAAGATTGATGGAAAAAACGGAGTCATTTCAAAGGAAATTCTTTGATCAAGCCTTTTGTAGTGGTAAGTAAAATCTTGTCTTCGCTAAAATTTGCTTGTTTAATTCCTGCCGGTGCAATTTCTTTGATCATGTGGCCCTCTGGCGATCTCAACTCAACTTTCCCGGTTTCTGAAAGAATTAAAAGCATATGACCTGAAGCATGAAGCTCTGCATGAACGGCATTGGAATATCCCACAACACGAATCAAAATCCCATTTTTTTGCCTCAACTCAACTCTTCCGTTTACCACTTTTATTTGCATACTTTTTCTGTAATTAATTATCAACAAATCCTTGATTTAGATGTTTGTTTGTTCGTTTTTAAATCAATTACATTGATAAATTCGGGTCAAAAGAATAATTCTGAAGACAATTTCTCATTTCAATTCATTTAACTTGATTAATTGTTGCTAATATATAAAGACAATTCATATTTCACATAGGTATAAATACTATAAATATTAATTTCCTGAAAAATGAGTGTAAGCACCTATGAGATTTAATTTTGAATTTAAAATTGAAACCTACTTTTGACACATGGAAAATCTACTCAATGAGGCTTTAAATCACAGAGCCGTAAAACATCCATATCTTGAAGCGCTGCGAAATGGCAATTTCACAAGTATGCACGCAGTTTTACAAGATTTGGCAGCAGAATACACGCATTACAGCGCTTGGTTTCCGAGATATTTAACTGCGGTGATTTCGAAAATGGAGAAAGTGGAGCACAGAACTGCTTTGCTTGATAATTTGTCGGAAGAAAGCGGGAATCTCCACGAAGAAGACCTCGAGGCAATTCGTGCACTTGGCATTGAAGATGAATGGGTGCAGGGCATTCCACATCCGCAATTGTTTAAGAGATTTCAAGCAGCAATGGGTTGCGACACTAACCAAAAACCATCTATAGAAGTTGAGATTTGGCGAGAATCATTTTTATCGCTCATTCAACACGGAAATCTGGCTGTCGCAGTTGGTGCTATTGGTTTGGGTACTGAGGCCATTGTGAAGTTTATCTACAAGGATTTAATTGCAGCCATCGAAAACCACACTGATCTTGCCTTGAAAGATTATGTGTTTTTTCCTCTTCACACCGAGGTGGATGATGAACACGGGAAAACGCTTTTGAGAATTGCAGAGGAATTGTCGGCTGATAACGTGCAGGCATTTTACGATCTCCGAAAAGGAATGTTGATGGCGCTCAATCTCCGTGCTGCATATTGGGACGGTATGATGTTGCGTGCTGAACGGGTTGATTCAAAAACTGAGCTACATGCTGGCTAATTTGTTCATTATGTCTTTTCGAAATCAATGGTTCGAAAAGTCCGAAATACAAGAAATTGAACATGGATTTTCCTATGTTCATTCTTGTTTAAATGAACTTAAATGGCCTAATCCACTTGAGATTTCAGCCCCTTTCTCGGCGTTTTATCTTTATGCCCACGGTTCCAAAAACGGAAGAGAAATAGTGAGTAAATACGTAGAGTTTTTTGTTGACAAAGTTTTTGATGCGCCATTGTCTGAAGATCTTTATCCTTTGCTGGATCAGATTTACAGTCATCTTCAATGGAAAAGAACTTCCAATCTTTATCATAAAATAAATGAGAGAAAATCCCTAACACATTCTGAAGATGTTCAAGATTTTCGATCTAATTTAAATGATCCTAGATTATCGGGACTTTACAAAAATCAAAACGAGAAATTGAATATCGATTTTACAGTAGATATTCTCCCATTTCCATTGCAAATTCTGGATCCTCGTATTGTAAAAATTCCTGCTGGAAAAAACAATGAGTTGCATAAGCATGCACACGAAACTGTTTTTGTATTTATTTCGGGTGAAGGAATTGTAAAAATCGACAGTATGGAAGTGCCAGTTAAAGCTGGTGATTTCGTTTATATTCCTCGCTGGTGCATGCATCAATCGATCAATACCTCTGATTCAGAAATGATATTTCTCGCCGTAGCAGACTTTGGCATCACGGGGAAATCTTTTACAGGCAATTATCTTAAAACAGCCAGATTAAAGGAAGAGTAGGGGAGTGGAATCAAAATAATAAGGCCCGAGTTTATCGGGCCTTTTAAT
>CANHIS010000053.1 GCA_947460255.1 Bacteroidota bacterium | reverse complement strand
ATTTTCAAATTCACTCATTTTTTATTAGGGAATAAACCCACACTATCCCCTACCCACAGTGGAAATATACAAAACGAAAAACTATTAGTCGTGTATGAAACGGTTAGAATCGGCTAGTTATACAATTTCATGTTCAAAACCTCCGAAATATCAATAAATAGGAAAATCTACCCAATTTAAAATGAGCAAAATAAAACTTGACTCAAAGTTTTGATGGTGTCTTTTCAATATTTCTTTCGCTATGCCATCAAAGTATAATTCACATGCCTATATTGCAACCACTAAAATAACATTCATGAGAAAAATGCTGTTCGCAATCATCCTTGCACCAATGTCATTGTCTGCACAAAGTTCTTCTAATATTTTACTCGATGCTTGGTCAGGCAATTTTGGCGGACTTCCTCCTTTCGACAAAGTAAAAATTTCAGATTTCAAACCAGCGCTTGAAAAAGCCATGGAATTAAATCTATCAGAAATGGATGCGATTGCTAATAATCCTGAAGCTCCAACTTTCGAAAACACCATTGTTCAAATGGAAAAAAGTGGTTTAACGCTCGAACGGGTGAGAACTATCTATGAAATTTGGGGGTCGAACATGAGCTCCAACGAGTTTCAATCCGTAGAAACAGAAATGGAACCTAAGCTTGCAGGATTATCAGATAAAATTTACCAAAACGAAAAACTTTTTAAACGTATCGAGGCTGTTTACAACTCACCTCAACTTAAAAGCAAATCAACAGAAGAGCAACGACTATGCATGGTGCACTACAAAGCATTCGTAAGATTCGGCGCACGTTTAGATGCAAATTCCAAAACAAGACTTGCTGCAATAAATCAAGAACTTGCCGCACTATTTACCAAATTTAGTCAGAACCTTCTGCATGATGAAGGTGAGATTTTCCTCACGTTGAACAACGAGAAAGATCTGGCAGGTCTGCCACAATCATTTATCGATGCTGCTGCATCTGCTGCCAAAAGCAGAAAGATGGAAGGAAAATATTTAATCACGAATTCAAGATCATCAGTTGAACCATTTATTACGCTTTCTGAGCAACGCGACCTTCGCGAAAAAGCATGGAAAATGTTCATCAACAGAGGCGACAATGGCGGAACGCACGACAATAACGGCATCATTACCGAAATCTTGAAGCTCCGCGCTGAACGTGCAAAATTGTTGGGCTACAAAACTCATGCTCACTGGAGACTCGAAAACACTATGGCTAAAACACCAGAAAAAGCTGTTGAACTCATGGAATCTGTATGGACGCCAGCCATTGCCCGTGTGAAAGAAGAAGTGGCAGACATGCAAAAACTTGCCGATCAGGAAAAAGCAGGAATTAAAATCGAACCGTGGGATTATCGATACTATGCCGAAAAAGTTAGAAAAGCGCGCTACGACCTCGACCAAAATGAAGTAAAACCTTATCTTCAACTCGAAAATTTGCGCGAAGGAATGTTTTGGGTTGCCGGCGAAATTTTCAACCTAAGCTTTTCCCCACTAACCAACATTCCAGTATTTCATGAAGATGTACGCGTTTGGGAAGTTAAAAATAAAACTACAGGCGCTCACGTAGGAATCTGGTACTTCGATGCTTATGCACGACAAGGGAAACGCTCAGGCGCTTGGATGAATGCCTATAGAAATCAAAGTCGCGTTGCAGGAAATCAAATTACAACCATCGTTTCAAACAATTCGAACTTTGTGAAAGGCAAAGCTGGAGAGCCAGTGCTTATTTCTTGGGATGATGCCAATACGCTTTTTCATGAGTTCGGTCATGCATTGCACGGATTGTCATCTAATGTTACCTACCCTTCTCTTTCAGGCACTTCTGTGGTTCGAGATTATGTTGAATTTCCATCTCAACTGCTTGAACATTGGCTTTCTACTCCAGAAGTACTTCAAAAGTTCGCGCTACACTATCAAACTGGGAAGCCAATTCCACAAATGCTCGTTGACCGGATCGAAAAAGCATCCACATTCAACGAAGGCTTCTCAACTACAGAATATTTATCGAGCGCACTGATCGACATGAAGATCCACCTTTCAACCGAAGCATCTATCGATCCAGACAAATTTGAACGCGAAACACTTACCGCTTTAGGCATGCCGTCTGAAATTGTAATGCGCCACAGAACACCACAATTTGGACATATTTTTTCTGGCGATGGCTATTCTGCTGGCTATTACTCTTATTTATGGTCGGATGTTTTAACGGCCGATGCTTATGAAGCTTTTACCGAAGGCAAGGGGCCGTACGACAAAGAAGTTGCGAAAAGATTAATTGATAATGTATTTTCTGTCGGAAATACAATTGATCCAGAAACAGGCTTTCAAACATTTAGAGGCCATCCTGCAAATACAAAAGCCTTAATGAAAAAACGAGGCTTCCCAGTTAATTAATGTTATTAAAACCAAATCAAAACTGATTCAACATGCTCGAAATCA
Source organism: Bacteroidota bacterium (assembly GCA_947460255.1). Taxonomy (GTDB): domain Bacteria; phylum Bacteroidota; class Bacteroidia; order M30B66; family M30B66; genus CAMCXT01. The sequence goes on along the minus strand of CANHIS010000053.1, from coordinate 22,542 downwards.
ATTTCCCTGCTGTACTGCTTTCTGCGCTCATTCCACTTTTGGTAGGATTTATTTATTATCATCCTAAAGTCCTCGGTACAATCTGGATGAAAACTGCGGGAATTACACCAGATTCCAATAAAAAGGAAAACATGATGAAATTACTCATAATCATGATCTTGGTTAGCATTCCATTGGCATTTTTCATGCAGTTTTTAGTTATCCATCAATTCCACTTCTATTCGATGTTAGCCAACGATAAATCTTTGGAAATTGCTGGGTCACCACTCAATACATTCTTTACCGAAACAATGGCGAAATACGGATCAGAATTCAGAACATTCAAACACGGTGCATTTCATGGTTCGTTCTCTGGAATCGTGCTTGCAATGCCTATCATAACAATCAGCTCACTTTTCGAAAATAAAAACTGGAAATATGTGCTCATTCACACTGGCTATTGGATAATCACCATGGGCTTAATGGGCGGAATAATTAGCGGATTTCCAGCCTAAGAAGCCAATGAAAGATCGTTTAAACAAAAGGCTTTTTCAACCAACCGACGCACTGCCACTGGAGATATTCAGGTATTTTTTTATCCTCACCCTGATTCTCCAGTTTTATAGCTTTTACGCTTTCAAATTTCTTCAAGGAGGTATTCTTGCTCCAGTATATCTTTTCACATTTCAAGGCCTGTCGTTTTTAAGCGAGATTCCCGAAGGAGGCATGAAATTCCTTTATGCATTGTTGCTTATCGCTCCCATTCTGATGCTGATAAAAAAAGTATTCAGGATCGCTGTCTTGATTTACTTAGTGGCGTTTTCTTCCTTTTTTCTTGTTGAACAAAGCTACTACAACAACCATTTTTACCTCATCATTCTTTACTGCTTCTTTTGGCTGTTTTACAATCCCCAAAAACACGAGGGTAAATTAAGTGTCCCGGGCTGGCTTCTTTTCCTCTTCCAAATTCAACTGTTCATCGTTTATTTCTATGGTGGCCTCGTAAAACTTAACTTCGATTGGCTAGTGAACCAAGAGCCAATGGCAACACTGTTACGGATAAATTCGGCACAACTTCCATCCGCTAACCTTGCCACAAGTAGTTTTATAATCTATTACTTAACTTATGGCGGACTCGTTTTTGATCTCCTCATCGGTTTCTTGCTTCTAAATCGAAAAACCCTCTGGTTTGGAATCATTCTCAATACAACCTTTCATTTAACCAACATTTTCCTTTTCAACATCGGCGAAGGCGGCGACATCGGCATCTTTCCCATCATGATGATTCTCACCAATGTAATCTTTATCCCTGCTCACATCCTCCGAAACTGGGCACTAAAGTTAGGTATAGGCGCTAAGGCAGTTTTCCCTCCGGGGAAAGGGAAGCCCGTCGAAGAACTCAAAATCTCAGCACCGAAAGTTAAACCTTGGTTAGTGGCTTATCTCGTGATTCAACTCTTACTTCCATTTAGATACCACCTCATCGGATCGGATGTAGACTGGACTGGACAAGCTTCTTTCTTTGCCTGGCGAATGAAATCCTACACAAAACAATGTGAAATTAAATTCTTCTATCAACCCAATGCAGCCCAGCCAAAGCAAGAATATAAAATGGGACGCATAATTAATACCATGCAAATCGACAGGATGGCACAACATACCAACATGATTTATCAGTTCATTCAATTCATAAAAATTGACCTAAAACGCAAAGAAGGATTAGTAAATCCAATTATCACTGCAGAAGTTAAGATTGGGTTCAACGGAAGAAGTCCGCAATACTTTATAGATCCAATGCAAAATTTAACACATGTAGAATTCAGCAGTTTTTCACGCCCCAATTGGGTGTTACCGCTTAAATAGTTCATTACCATGTTGAAAAGAATGATATTAATCTGACATCAACTTGTACATCTTCCACTGTTAGCACTTACCTTTGTTGTTGAACCAGAGGGAGCAAAATCCCAACTTTACAGAATGGCATTACCAAAATTTTCCAATGTTCATGCGGGTTTTCACGCAGATCTAAAAAATCGAATCAACAATTATTTCAGTACATCCGGCATTGCCCCAACTGGCGATTTTCGACTTTACTTTAAAGCATTCATCCTTACAGTAGCATTCATCGCAGTTTACGTTCACTTAGTTTTCTTTACACCAAGTGTTTGGTTGGCTATTCCTGAATGTTTAATCCTTGGTGGATTAACTGCCGCTATCGGCTTTAACGTAATGCACGATGGGGCTCACGGATCTTTCAGCAAATACACATGGCTCAATAAACTAGCCGGCTTATCGCTTAACATCCTTGGAGCCAATGTGTTCATGTGGACCACCAAGCACAACGTTATTCATCACGCCTACACAAATGTTGATGGCATCGACGATGATATTGAAGCACGTCCTTTCCTAAGATTGTGCAAAACGCAAGAGTTTCGATCAATGCACAAATACCAACACAAGTACTACTTGTTAGCCTATTCGTTGCTTTACATCTATTGGATCTTCTTTACAGATTATAGAAAGTATTTCTCAGGTAAAATTGGCTCTGTGCCAATCAAAAAAATGAGCATTAAAGAACACGTTTCTTTTTGGGGTTTTAAATTTCTTCACCTAGTAATTTTCGTTGCTATTCCTGTTTACATGGTTGGTTGGGCTAATTGGGCGATTGGATTTTTATCTCTCGGTGTATTTGCGGGAATTATCCTAAGTATTGTTTTCCAGTTAGCACACACCATCGAAGAAACATCTTTCCCAGAACCTGTTGATGGCAAAATGCCCGATGATTGGGCTGTGCATCAACTTAAAACCACAGCAAATTTCGCTACAGGTAACAAAGTTATTTCTTGGTTAGTAGGTGGTTTAAATTACCAAATCGAACACCACTTATTCCCTAAAATCTCTCACGTACATTACCCTGAGATTTCTAAAATTATACGTGATGCTTGCCGTGAATACGGAGTACAATATATCGAACATCCTAAAATGCGCATTGCATTAGCCTCTCACGTTAATCACCTGCGCATCCTAGGTCGTCCTTAAAAAATACAAATGTTACACACTATTCTTGGAGCCGGCGGAGCAATCGGAAACAATTTGCTCGACGTACTCATCCAGAATGGTGAAAACGTTCGACTAGTTTCCCGAAAACATCGACCTGCCGCCGGTGCAGAATCTGTAGAAGCAAATGTACTTGACAGAGATGCGCTCGCAAAAGCACTCTATGGTTCTGGTGTTGTTTATTTGCTCATTGGAATCGACTACAACGCATCTTCTTGGGAGCACAATTGGCCAATCATCATGCAAAATGTGATTGAAGCATGCGCAAATCAAAACATACCACTCGTTTTTTTCGACAACGTTTACATGTATGGCTTGGTTGAAGGAGAAATGAACGAACAAACTCCATTTCATCCCAACAGTCGAAAAGGAAAAGTTAGAGCGCAAATAGCCAACATGCTACTGGACGCCACTTCAAGTGGGAGAATTAAATCGATTATTGCTAGAAGCGCTGATTTTTATGGCCCGCACAGCGCCCAGGTAAGCTTCTTGCATCAGCTTGTAATTGGCCGACACATGGACGGCAAAAAGGCTCAATGGATGCTTGATGCCAAAATGCCTCACACTTTTACCTACGCGCCTGATGCAGCAAAGGCACTTTACATTTTAGCAAGCGACGAATCTGCATTTGGAAAAACTTGGCACCTTCCGTCCACTTCACCTGCTCCAAACGGTGAAGACCTAATTCAGCTTTCGGCGGTAATTTGCAATGCCCCAAGAGAAATTCAAACCATTTCGAAATGGCTGTTGCGCCTGCTCGGAATCTTTGTACCTGTCTTGAGAGAGTCCATTGAAATGCTCTATCAATACGACCATCCTTATCACTTTAATAGCGACGCTTTCCAGAAGAAATATAGTTTCAATCCTACATCCTATAAACAAGGCATTCAGGAAACCGTAGATTTTTATAGAAACAACTCCTAATTGGTCATTCCTGAATTAGCAAATTCGAAACCATGTCGCGTTGAAAATGCTTCCTGACTTTTACTCAAAGCTTCATTCAATTTTGCTTCTTGCTCGCCCACTGCAATTACTATTTGATTGAGCTCATCGACCTCTTCGTCACTGGCTAATTCACCCTTCAAGAAAATATCGAGCATTCTTTTGTATTCTCGATGAAAGATTGCATCATAAAAAACGAACAGTCTTTTCGCATCCAACTTTAAAATCGAGTCTTCTTCAAATGGCGTTAATTCATTGATGCACTTTAAACTAGAACTGCATTGAAAAACCAAACTATCAAATGCTATTCTGATTTCCTTTTCTGTTCCTCGATCGTACAATTCATTTAACAGCAACATTCGTCTAATGATCGAGTTCTGCTGTTCCAAAATAAAATCATTGTACTCTACCGCCGAATGAAATTGTCTATCACCAGAATGAGCTGGAGGAGAACAAGCTAACAACAAGCTGCCTAAAAGGATTAACACAACGCACCGCTCAATAAATTGCTTGCTCATCGCGGCAAAATTAATGAAAAGCGACAGTTTAGCACAACAAAAAAGCCCGACTTAAGGCCGGGCTCTATATTTCTAAATCAGCATTTTAGAATTTATCGCGTGACATTGAATTTCTTGATCACCAACCCAGAAACAGTTTGTACACGAGCATAATAAACACCTTTCGCTAGTTTATCCACAGGGATTTGCAACAATTGCTCTCCTTCAGAAACCATCACAGTTGAAACAGTTGCTCCTAAGGCATTGTGAATTGAAAGTACACCGGCTACCATTGTCTCGTTGCCTTTAATATTCAAAAAGCCATCGGTTACTGGGTTAGGAAAAAGAACCAGTTCTGCCGTAGATTTTGCGTTTGAAGAAGCTGCGGAAGAAAACAATTCAGCTCTAATAGTATTTTGGCCCAAAACAGGAATTGAGGATATTCCTGAAGTCCCTTCACTTTCAGAGGAAACATCTACCGAAGTTTTCATTACTCGGGCGACATTATTTGCATTTCCACTTCCTGATGCTTGATAAACACCTGATATATTGTCGACAGTGATCACTTCGCAAACGAAAAGCTTAATTTTAATCTCATCTTCGTTGATGCCGGCATTAATGATTGGCTTCAATGACCCACCTCGTATAATGATGTCGACATCTACCTTTCCATCTTTACAAGAACCTGTCTTGAATGATCCTACAACATCACCGAATGCTTGGGTGTTTGCAGGACTAACTTGCAAAAATGTTGATTGTGGAATGTTAAGCTGAACCACAACCCTAAAATCACGGTCTGTTGGAATTGAACCATCATTCTTAAGGATTAGGTAAAGATCTGAATTGTTCGCCTGAACAGTTACAGAAAAGAGCATCGACAAAATTGCCAGAAGCATTGCGGAAAAAGTAGACTTCGCTTTCATAGGGCTATCGTATTTACCAGTTGTCCAAATTTAATCATATTATTATGAGAATGTAAATTACATGTTTGCCAATTTATCGGATTATCGTTTCGTATTTGATGACGAAATATACTATCAAAAAAGTCACTAAGTTTTGACAATGAATTATTTATAGTTAAAATGAAAAATGTTAATTGTCGCTGATTCTCGGAAATTATAAATTTTGTCCGACCATATATTAATCTATTTTTGCTCACAACGCAGGATCATGCAATCAGGAAAACTAATACAATTACTCAAAACCTTGAACAAAAAAGAGTTCAAGGAATTCCAACTTTTTGTGGGATCTGAGTTTTACAATAAAAATCAAAACATATCAAAATTCCTAGAGAACCTAGCTATTTATCAAGGTGAATTCGACAGTGAAAAACTAGAAAAGGAGGTCTTCTTTAAAAAGCACTATAAAGGAGAAACTTTCGAAGAACAGAAATTCCGCTATTTGCAAAGCGATCTTACGAAATTGTTAGAAGAGTTTATCACTTGGCAAGAATTCCAAAAGGATACATTTCAGAAAAAATTCTTCTTACTAAAAGGGCTTCACCAACGTAACCAAGACAAGTACTTCCTCCAAGAATTGGAGAATATCAAGGCATTAAACGATCAATCCAGCTTCCGCGATAGCGATTATTATTTCAATCTGCACCGAATTTCGGAACTTTCCTATGAATACACGTCCGAGAAACGAAACAGGGCTTTCGATAATTCATTGCAAGAAGTAATCGATAACCTCGAAATTACTTATTTGGCAAGAGGTTTCCGATATTACTGCGAGATGATTAACCGCCGCAACATTCTATCGGTTGAATACAATTTGAGCTTTTTCGATGACCTTGTTCAATACCTTAGAAATGGAACTTTCGATGATGTTCCAGCCATTTATATTTATCGTCTCATTCATATTACGCTAACAGAACCTGAAAATTTCGAGAATTATAACGAACTACTTAAAGCAATCGAAAAATCGGGAGGAAAGTTTAGTCAGAAAGAAGAACGTGGCATGTACGTTTTTGCTCAGAATTTCTGTATTAAACGCATCAACCGAGGAGAAACTGGCGCTTTACAAGATATTTTCGACCTCTACAAAATCATGGTTGAAAAGAACTTGATCTACGAAGGAAATTATATCTCACAGCCCGACTTCAAAAATATCGTTACAACAGGTCTTCGTTTAGGACATGACGAATGGGTTAGTCAGTTCATTGAGGATTTCAGATTTAAGTTAAATCCAGAATTCTCAGAGAATGCCTTCACCTATTCGATGGCTTGGGTGCATTTTACTAGAAAAGAATTCGACAAGGCCCTAAAAATGCTTCTGCGCGTTGAATTCAATGATGTTTATTACCATCTCGATTCCAAATCGTTGCTCATGAAAGTGTATTACGAAATGCAGGAGTACGATGGCTTTTTCTCGTTAGTTGATGCATTCAAAATTTACCTCCGTAGAAATAAGTATATCTCTGAAGTTCAAAGAGAAACTTACCACAATTTCATCTTGCTCGTAAATAAACTCATGAAGATCCGACTAGGAAAAAACGACATGAATTGGACACTTTATGATGAAATTCACAACACCAGACCAGCCGCCGATCTAGCATGGCTAAAATTGAAAGCCGAAGAACTTGTTGTGAAATCTAAGTTGAAAACACGCGAATAAATCCAACATTCAAGAATTTCCTTGGCTTACATTTGCAGCCAATGATTCGAATCTTCCTGCTTTTATTGATCAGTTATCAGGCTTTTGCACAAAACCTCATCCCAAATCCTGGATTCGAAACAATTTCAACTCCTGTGAAATCAAGATTCGCAGGAAATATTGAAAAAGCAGCACCTTGGTTTCCTGCTGGAGTCGGAAGTCCCGATTTAATCAAACCCAACGATAACATCAACGGTAAACAAGCTTTAGCAGAAGGCTCAAATTATACTGGCATAATTCTGTATGATGCAGATAACAAGGACTTTCGCGAGTACCTTGAAGTAAAATTGACATCCACATTAGAGGCAGGCCGAGAATATTGTCTTAGATTTAAAGCTTCAGCAGCAGACGATTCTTGGGTTTTCACCGATGAACTTGGTTTAAAGCTAACTCAGGATTCTGTTCGATCAAAAGATTGGAATGTGATTGACGAAGCGCCAACATTTAAAACAAGAAGATACGAGACCATCTCAGATACAAGCAATTGGATTGATTTCGAATTCATCTTCACGGCCAATGGAACCGAACGCTTCTTAACGATTGGTAATTTCCGAAACGACGCTTCAACTTTGATTCAATCTGCAAACAAAGATGTCTGGTTGCGGCTTGCATACCTATATCTCGATGATTTCTATCTAGGTAAATGCAATGTCAATCCAAACTTAACAGAACCTTTAGATATTTCTCCTGAAAATCCTCGCGAATTCGAACAGATCAACATCACAGAAAACGGCCGACCAATTATTCCCAATTTGCTTACACCAAATGGAGATGGATTTAATGATGTGTTCGTAATTGGAAATCTGAAGCGATATTGTACACTTACTATTTTTAACAAAGCTGGATCAAAGGTTTATATATCAACAAATTACACAAACGACTTCACCGGATCTGAATTGCCCGATGGAAAGTACAATTACGAACTCCGAATGCCCGATGGCAACATTACATTCGGTAGCTTTGATCTCTTCAAAAAGAAAAAGAAATAACCCGATTTAAATCTTCATCATCATGGATTCATTTCATTGGTTTGGATCTACCGCGCAATTAATTTTCCGAATCGTAATGATCATTGCAGTTTCAATTATTATTGAACGAAGCCTGCAGTTTTTTATCGGCAAATTCATGCGGCGAAGTGCAAGTTTGCTCAATGTTGATCAAACACGATATGTTTTTCTAAAGCATGTGGCCACTGCAGTTATTTACATGATCGCAATCTTCCTGATCATCTATTCAATACCGCGCTTTCGAACACTTGCTGTTTCGCTTTTTGCAGGGGCCGGAATCTTAGCCGCAATCATTGGTTTCGCCTCCCAAGCCGCATTTTCAAATATCATCAGTGGCGTTTTTATGGTAATCAGCAGGCCGTTTAAAGTTGGAGACACAATAGAACTTCAAGGCTTAACCAGCGGTATTGTTGAAGACATCACCCTGCGACATACTGTGATTCGCAATTACGAAAACAAAAGAATCGTCGTGCCTAACTCAAAAATGAGCTCCGAAATTATCATCAATTTTAACTTGTATGATGAAATGGTGCGCAGATACATCGACTTCTCGGTCGACTACAATTCAGATATCGATGTAGTGATGAAAATTATGCGCGAAGAATGCGAAAAACATCCACTGTGCATTGATGCAAGAACCGAAAAAGACAAGCTAGATGGACACCCTAAGGTGGAAGTTAGATTGATCGGGTTTGGAGAATCTGAACTGAAAGTGCGCGCTTATGCTTGCGCTAAACATCCTGCCGATGCGTTTGAAATGCATACCCAATTAAATGTAATCATTAAAAAGCGCTTCGATGCAGATGGAATTAGCATTCCGTTCCCGCAACGTGTGATATCTTATCGAAATGAAAAAGAACCAGACCCTCATCCGGCGACTCAAGGGCTTTAGAAGACCAAAGTATGGCCAAAAGGCTGGTTTGGCTCCCGCTACCGCAGAATACGTTGGTGATCCGCGCGAATTCAAACCGTGGTTCGATATAATGGATTACGGTGAAAATCATTTCGAGGAAAAATTCAAGCTTGGTCTTGAAAATGTCCAAGAAATCTTTTCCGATCAGCACATTAGATGGATCAATGTAACTGGCCTGCACAATGTCGCCTTGATTGATAAGTTTAGCGAAGTGCTCTGCCTACATGGTTTGGTGAAAGAAGATATAGTGCATACTAACCAGCGGCCAAAACTCGACGAATACGATGATTATCTGTATGTTGTGGTAAAAATGCTGTCGTTTGATAACAAAGAGAATGCACTCAACTCTGAGCAACTTAGCATTGTTTTGAAAGGAAACACCATCGTAACATTTATTGAAGATGAAGGTGATATTTTCGATGAATTGCGCGACAGGATTAGAAAAGGAAATATCAAACTCCGTAGATCAGGCGCTGATTACCTCTTGTATTGCATACTCGACACCTTGGTGGATAATTATTTTGTGGTGCTTGAGAAAATAGGTAACAAGCTTGAGGAACTGGAAATTAGAATGTTAAATGATGCCGTAAAGGAAGATCTTCAAGAACTTCACAAATCAAAAAGAGATCTAATTTACCTACGGAAGTTTATTTGGCCTCTCCGAGAAGTGATCAGCACACTTTCTAAAGGCGATCGCTTTCATCTTGAAGGAAATACGTCGCTTTACCTGCGGGATGTTTATGACCATTGCATTCACGTTATCGATACACTGGAAACATTTAGAGAAGTTTCATCAGGTCTGATGGACGTTTATTTAAGCAGTATCAGCAACCGAATGAACGCAGTGATGAAAACACTAACCATCATTTCCACGATTTTTATTCCGCTTACTTTTTTGGTTGGAGTATATGGGATGAACTTCAAGTTTATGCCTGAGCTAAATGAAAAATGGGCTTATCCCACAGTTTGGATACTCATGATTTCGCTCGCCAGCGTCATGATGATCTGGTTCAAGCGAAAGCGTTGGCTATAACATCGGAAAATCTGGCAAGTCTTGAATAAAATCAACCTGCCCATTCTTGATTTCGGCTGCCAACAATTGCATTCCGTTGGTGATCAGCAAATAAGGCACTTTCATCACCAAATTGTAGCGCGCTGCTTGATCGAAAACCGACTGATCTAACTTTACTTCCACCTTTTTACATTCTACCAACATCCAAGGCTGCAACTTTCTATCAAATACAACGATATCAGCTCTTTTCGACAAACTGTTTAAGGTTAGGCTTTTTTCCACCGCAATCAAATTTGCTGGAAACTTCAAGTGAAAAACGAGATAATGCAAAAAGTGCTGTCGAACCCACTCTTCAGGCGTTAGCACAACCCATCTTTTACGAAAAGCATCATAAATTTGCGTTCTTTGTTCTTGTTTCCGCAAACGCAAGTCGGCGACAGGCAAGTTCAAAGACGGAAAACCTATTAAATCGTTAGTCATGAAAAATAAATCAGAAATTGTATCCAATTGGTTACCAAGATATACAGGGCTTCCATTGGAAGAATTTGGAAAATATATTCTGCTTACAAACTTCATTAATTATGTCGACAAATTTGCTGAAATCCACAACGTGCCGGTAATCGGTAAAGAAAGACCAATGCAAGTTGCTACTGCCAATGGAATCAGCATGATAAATTTTGGAATGGGCAGTGCAAATGCCGCTACAGTTATGGATCTGCTTTCTGCCATCAAACCCAAGGCAGTTTTGTTTCTTGGCAAATGCGGAGGTTTAAAAAAGAAAAACATGGTGGGCGACCTCATTCTTCCCATAGCCGCAATTCGTGGTGAAGGAACTTCTAACGATTACTTACCTGCAGAAGTACCAGCCCTTCCAGCGTTCTCGCTTCAAAAAGCTGTTTCAACCACCATTCGTAACAACGACAAAGATTATTGGACGGGTACAGTTTATACTACCAACCGCCGTGTTTGGGAGCACGACAATGAGTTTAAAAAATACCTTCAAAAGATTCGGGCGATGGCCATCGATATGGAAACGGCTACTATTTTTAGTGTTGGTTTTCATAACAAAATCCCGACTGGTGCCTTATTGCTTGTATCCGACCAACCGATGGTACCGCATGGTGTAAAAACCGATAAATCCGACACGGCTGTTACAAAACAATATGTTGACGATCATTTGCATATTGGCATCCAATCGTTAAACGAACTGATCAACAATGGCTTAACAGTGAAACATCTTCGTTTCGACTGATATCTCCAAAACCCAAAGCCACTTGAATCCGTTGTGCATTTTGGGTTAATTTTGCCACATGAATTTTTCACGACGCCTCACACTTTTCATCTTCGGAACCTTGCTTGGATCTGCATTCGTTTATGCTGTACTCATCCGCGGACGCGATATGCCAGCTTGGCTTCCAGGTGACAGAGTGCTAGAGCAACTACGAGAACATCCAGTGCAAGTAGCTTCTAAAGGCGCATGTCAGCTACAGTGCAATCAACTCGGTAACAACGACATTCTTAGCGTTTTAAACACTGCAGAAGTGAATTTTTCAGAAAGCGACATCAGAGGAAAAGATATTCCCGAATATGTTTTGGAAGGCAAAGGTTTGAAAGGACAAACTTTGAAAATGAAGTTTAAGTCAACACAACTTACCACAAACTTCCTTGAACTTGTTCAACCAACCACTAACGATACCTGCAACTGCAAGTAAGATGGATGGATGTTACCGCGATAGATTGAAGTTGAATATGTTGGTAGAAGTGGTTACGAAACGCGACCAAAAAACCGGCAAACTCACCCGGGGAAGAATCCGTTGGATGCTCACCTCAAAAGACTACCATTCAAGAGGAATCAAAGTAATGCTCGACGACCGTATTGTGGGCAGAGTGCAAAGAATTGTAACCGAAGAAGAACTTCCAATCCATGATGAAACTGCCTGAAAGCTGGACTTTGCCAAACGGTATCCGAGTGATTTTCTTACCCGTTGAAAGTGAAGTTGCACATTGCGGAATTTTCATCAATGCTGGAAGCAGAGACGAATTAGCGCACGAGCACGGTTTAGCGCACTACATAGAACATTGTGTGTTCAAAGGCACAGCGCATCGCAAGGCTTACCACATCCTTAGTCGCATGGAAGATGTTGGTGGCGAACTGAATGCATACACAACCAAAGAGGAAACTTGCTTATTTGCTTCGTTTTTAAGTCCACACTTCGAACGGGCGCTAGAACTTCTCAGCGATATCACATTTCAAAGTGTGTTTCCTGAAAAGGAAATCCTGAAGGAAAAAACAGTTATAATCGACGAAATAAACTCTTACAAGGACAGTCCTTCGGATGAAATTTATGATCGTTTTGAAGAACAGATTTACCAGAAACATCCTCTTGGGCATGACATTCTTGGCACGCCGACGCACTTGAAGAAATTTACCCGAGAAGACATCCATCGTTTCATTCAGCGTACTTGGAATACAGATGAAATGGTGTTTTCGGTAGTTGGGAAATATTCAGCGGCGAAGCTTCGGAAGCTCACAGAGAAACATCTAGGCCAAATTCCAGAAAATCGACGCACATTTTCTCGACCGGAACCTGGAATTTATGTTCCTGAACAGCGAGTTTTAAAACGTAAAAATCATCAAGCACATTTGGTGATTGGTGGGCCTGCATATGGAGTGCGAGATCCCAAAAGAACGTCGCTGATTTTACTCAACAATTTGTTAGGCGGCCCAGGAATGAATAGCCGGTTAAATTTATCCATTAGAGAGAAATACGGCTTCACTTACAACATCGATTCATCATTTGCTATTTACAGCGATACTGGCCTGTGGAGTGTGTATCTCGGAACAGAATCTGGCACTGTTGAAAGATGTCGTGAATTGGTGCACAAAGAACTCAAAAAGCTTCGCGATATTCCTCTCACAAACACTCAACTGCTCAAGGCGAAAAATCAGCTTAAAGGGCAAATCGCTATGGCTCAAGAAAGCAATGGTTCAGTGATGCTAGGCTTCGCAAAAACCTTCCTTTTGTTCAATCGGGTAGATACATTTGAAGAGATCTGCGCGAAGATCGACAGCCTAACAAGAGATGATTTGATGGGTACCGCCAAAGAAATATTTGATGAAAACAGGCTTTCATCGCTTCTATTCCCTGCTGGATAAGGATTACAGCGGATTTAACCTTTTTCAATCTTTCCTTTTCAGAATTATAGAACCTGTGTATTTTAGGCTGCTCAAATAAGTACTATGCACGTTGCCATTGCAGGAAATATCGGTTCAGGAAAAACAACCCTCACTTCGCTCCTCGCGAAGCATTACAATTGGGTTCCACACTTCGAAGATGCGGATGATAATCCGTACCTGAATGACTTTTACGAGGACATGCAACGGTGGTCGTTCAACCTTCAGATTTACTTCTTAAACAATCGCTTTAACCAAGTGAACGAGATCCACAAAAGTGGAAAGAAAGTGATTCAAGATCGAACCATTTACGAAGATGCTTACATCTTTGCGCCCAATCTTCACTCGATGGGCTTAATGACCACAAGAGATTTCGAAAACTATTTTACTCTATTCAACTTGATGGCAAGTTTTATCGCTCCACCTGATTTGTTGATTTATCTTAGAGCATCTGTCCCAACACTGGTAAGCCAAATTCAGAAGCGTGGAAGAGATTACGAGAACTCTATACGACTAGATTATCTCCGTCGCCTAAACGAGCGTTACGAAGCTTGGATTTCCAACTATAGCCATGGGAAATTGTTAATCATCGATGTAGACGAAAACAAGTTCTCCGAAAATCCTGAACACCTTGGAGAGATCATCAATAAAATTGATGCTGAAATCAACGGGTTATTTTAATCGAGATAATCTTACCGCTCCTTTCTAAAGCTTAGTCTATTCATCCCGCAACCCTGGACTTCAGTCCGTGGAAAAAGAGCTCCAGCCCAAGCAGAACATCTCGCAACCTTGGACTTCAGTCCATGGAAAAAAGCTTCAGTTAAAGGTATACAAACAAAAAGCCCCGAAACATTCAAGTATTTCGGGGCTTTTTGTTTGCGAATAATAGATTAAACCAGCATCATCACTGGATTCTCTAGATATGATTTTAGGGTTTTGAGGAATTCAGAACCAGCAACACCATCTACAACTCGGTGGTCGCAGCTCAAGGTAACTTTCATTAAGTTTCCTGGAACTACAGCATTGTTTTTAACTACCGGCTTCTGCTGAATGCTTCCAACTGCGAGAATGCATGCATCAGGAGTGTTGATAATTGCTGTAAATTGATCGATATCAAACATGCCTAAGTTGCTGATTGTGAAAGTATTGCCTTCCCAATCAGCAGGCTGAAGCTTTTTGGCTTTCGCTTTTCCAGCGTAATCTTTTACTTCGGCAGAAATTTGGTGCAAGCCTTTTTGATCGGCAAAACGAACAACTGGAACCAACAAGCCATCCTCTACAGAAATAGCCACGCCGATGTGCACATGGTGGTTCGTGCGTATTTTATCACCCAACCAAGAAGAATTAATAACGGGGTGTTTGCGCAAGGCCATTGCACAAGCTTTAACGACGAAATCGTTGTAGGAAATCTTCACTTCACCACTTGCGTTAATCGCTGAGCGCGCTGCAATTGCATTGTCCATGTCGATTTCTACTGTTAAGTAAAAATGCGGAGCGGTGAACATGCTCTCAGACAAACGACGGGCAATTACCTTGCGCATTTGTGTGGTAGCAACTTCTGTAAACTGCTCTGTTCCAGCTGGAACGAAAACTGGGGCAGCTGTAGCTTTTAAAGATTGTGTAGCTGGTGTAAAATTCTCAATATCCCGTTTTACGATGCGGCCTCCATCGCCAGAACCACTTACTTGACTAAGATCAATGCCTTTATCAGAAGCGATTTTTTTGGCCAAAGGAGAAGCCTTTGTCCTAGAATCATCGTTGGAAGCCACTGCAGAAACTGCTGGCGCGGATACAGCAATAGGTGCAGAAGCTGCAACTGGAGCAGATACTGGAACTTCTTCCGCAGCGGGAGTTGGCGCAGATCCAGCACCGTCAAGCAATGCTTTGAAATCTTCTCCTGCATTTCCAAGAATGGCCAAAACTGAATCAACAGGCGCACCTTTACCTTCTTCAACACCTATATACAAGAGAACACCGTCCTGAAAGGATTCGAAGTCCATGGTTGCTTTATCGGTTTCAATCTCAGCGAGAAGCTCACCTGATTTTACTTTATCACCAACTTTTTTGTGCCACTTCGAAACCACCCCTTCGGTCATGGTATCGCTAAGCTTGGGCATTTTTACAATTTCAGCCATTTGGATTTTCTGTACTCTGGGGTGAATTATTCGATAATGTATGGGTAATCTTCTTGCACGTATACATCCTTGTATAGTTCTGAAGGATCTGGATAAGGAGACTCTTCAGCGAAGCGCACAGATTCTTCAACAATTGCCTTTATTTTGACATCAATTG
This sequence comes from Bacteroidota bacterium, assembly GCA_947460255.1. Lineage (GTDB taxonomy): Bacteria > Bacteroidota > Bacteroidia > M30B66 > M30B66 > CAMCXT01. The sequence continues at coordinate 7,013 of CANHIS010000053.1, read as the reverse complement.
CTTCGATTTCAGCTTCCGAAATCCATTTATTTTTCTTGAGCGTTTCCAATACTTGTTCGATTGGATCTTGCTTTTTGTATTCTTCTACTTCTTCCTTTGAACGGTATTTACCTGGATCAGACATTGAATGCCCACGGAATCTGTACGTCTTTACTTCCAACAACACTGGACCATTTCCGCCTCTAGCATGATTTACAGCCCATTCAGTTGCATCATGCACATCTTCAACGCACATTCCATCCACAGCTTTGCTCGGCATTTCATAAGAAAGGCCAATCTTGTGAAGTTCAGTTACATTGGTGGTACGTTCAACAGAAGTACCCATTGCATAATTGTTATTTTCAATGATAAAAATCACTGGAAGTTTCCAAAGCATCGCCATGTTAAATGCCTCATGAAGAGCACCTTGACGAACAGCTCCGTCGCCCATGTAACAAAGTGTAACACGGTCGTTACCATTGTATTTGTCGGCAAACGCAATACCAGCTCCAAGTGGAATTTGGCCTCCAACGATTCCATGACCTCCGAAGAAGCGATGTTCGGCAGAAAACATGTGCATCGATCCACCTTTGCCTTTTGAGCATCCGGTTTCTCTAGCCATTAATTCGGCCATAATTGCATTGGGATGAACTCCTTTGGCAATTGGATGCACGTGATCGCGGTAGGCAGAAATCATGTTGTCGTCGTGGCGAATCACACTGGCCGCCCCAGCTACAACGGCTTCTTGACCGATGTAAAGGTGACAGAAACCTCTAATTTTCTGCTGGATATATAATTGACTAGCTTTCTCTTCGAATCTGCGCCACAACAGCATTTCTTCGTACCATTTAAGGTATTGTTCTTTTGAAAATCGGGCTTTAGCCATTCTTGTATTTTTTTTGGAGGTGGGCAAATTTAGGACAAAACAGCAAACATGAAAATTGATTGCGAAATTTTTTACAATTACCGCTTTAAATTATCGGCATCGAAAGCAACTGGCAAAATATTTATCAATCCGTTAACGGCATGTACCTTTCCAGTGGCTGCTGTCATGATTATTCGCATTGGTTGTTTTCCGATTCGTTCATATTCAGACATCACTTGTCGGCAAGATCCACAGGGATACACCGGATCTACTACTTCAAAGTCTTCTGATTTGGCGAAAATGGCCAAAGTAACAATTGCTTTTTGAGGGTGATTAGCGCCTGCCCAAAACATGGCTGTTCTTTCGGCACAAAGGCCCGACGGGTAAGCTACATTTTCTTGATTGCTGCCGGTAACGACTGTCCCATCTTGCAATAGCAACGCGGCACCTACACTAAAACCAGAATATGGTGCATAAGCATTATCGGCAGCTTTAATGGCAGCTTTGACAAGCAATTGCTCTTCTTCTAACAGCTCATTATAATGATTGTATTCCTCAACTTCGGAGGTGAACTTTAATATTTGCATATTGGTAAAGATACAAACGAGAAGTTCACAAACAAGTTAGCGGTAAATCAGGCAACTTGCGAAAGCGAGCACTCCTTCTTCACGACCAACATAACCCATTTTTTCATTCGTGGTGGCTTTAATCGATACAAGATCAGGTGTAATATCCATGAGCTTGGCCATAGTCTCCTGCATCTTTTCGATATGTGGTTTGATTTTGGGTTTTTCGAGAATGAGAGTAGAATCTACATTTCCAATTTTCCAACCTTGTTGATGCAAAAGATCAGTTACTCTTCGTAGAAGTATTTTAGAATCAATGCCCTTAAATTCAGCGGAAGTATCAGGGAAGTGTTTTCCAATATCTCCCAAATTGGCAGCGCCTAAAATAGCATCGCAAATGGCGTGAATAAGTACATCGGCATCAGAGTGACCAAGCGGACCTTTTGAATGCTCGATTTGAACTCCACCAAGAATCATTGGCCTACCTTCAACGAGCTGATGTACGTCGACCCCTTGCCCTATTCGGAATGGAAACATTAATCTTTACTTTGATTCTGGAATGCACCGAAATCAAACTGCAAAGTGAAACGCAATGTATTTTCGAGTGGATTTCTTTGTTGGGTAGGAATCAAATAAGCAAGATCCAAGGTGAACACATTGAATTTCAGACCGGCACCAAGCGTAAAATAACGGCGGTTTCCTTTTGTTGGATGTTCGTGAAAATAACCAGTACGAATTGCGAAAAGGTTGTTGTACATGTATTCGACCCCTCCGCAAAAATTGATTTCGCGAAGCTCTTCTTTAAATACATTTAAAGTTCCATCAGCTTGAGGAACTCCTGGTGCATCTGAGAATGATTGTAAAATCCCACTTACTATCCCAACATTATTTTCTTTACCTGCAATTATATTTCCGTCAATTCTAATCGGTGGCGATGGCACTAACAATTTATTCATGTCGAATAAGAAAGTGAATGAGTTATAATCATCTACTTTCATTTTCAAACTATTGCTTAAACGAAGGTTCATTGGGATGAAATCGCGGTCTGCAGATTTGGTGTAGGAGATTTTCGCACCAAGGTTAGTTGCGGCAAGGCCGAACGAATAAGTTGATTTCTTGCCTCCTACTTTAATGTCTGGATTTGTATAGTAAGTTGAAATATCGGCGGCTACAGAAGTCCCTGGAAAACTTGGTGTTCCTTGTACGTCAATACCTCCTGTAAGATTTGAATAAATGAATCTTAAAGCCAAGCCTCCACTCCATCGATCGCTAAAACGACGAGCATATGCAAAGTCCACTGCAAATTCATTGGGATTAAATTGACCAGTTGTGTTGCCTAGAATGTCGGTGAAAACAATATTTCCCAATGAAAAATAGCGAAGAGATCCACCGATTGTTTGGCGTTTCTTTAATTGTTTGTACCACGACAAATAACCTAGATTGATATCGGGCACCAACTGACGCAACCATGGAATGTACGACAACGAAACACCAGATTTACCCTCAATATTGGCCAATTTTGCAGCATTCCAGTGAATCGAATTGGCATCAGGAGAAAGTGCTCCACCTGCATCACCCAAAGCACCAGCGCGGGCATCAGGAGAAATCATCAACAAGGGAACTGCAGTGGTAATGGTATTAATAAACTCGCCAGTAGCGCCACCATTTAACTGATAAATCTGACCATCAGGTCCTGTTATATTAAATAATGTTTGACCATTAACTGAGTTTAATCCAAGAAAAACTAAAATCAAGGAAAAGGTCGATTTTATTGTATTTTGAATATGTTTTATTGACTGCATGGATTGAAAATTTCGTTGCAAATATAAGGTTTCATCATTACCGCAACCTCTACGGTAATATCTGAATGTCAGTTTCAATAATTTCTTCGTGAAAATCACATCCCAATTTTAATTCAGAATCACCAATTTCTCAATCTTCTCGGCGGATTTTCCTTCAGGAGTAACCACTTTCAATTTGTACAAATATACACCTCGGCCAATTTTATCACCATAGTCGTCTTGGCCATTCCAAACAATCGGATCTGATCGGAAGCCATTGGTAGTGAATTTGTCACGAAGTGTTTTCACAATTTTTCCTGAAATCGTAAATATCTGAATTTCTACATCTACAGGAATTCCTGGTTGATTGTATTCGAAGAAAAATTGGGTGTTTGTACTAAATGGGTTTGGATAGTTCAAAACATGGTCTAACGCCAATTCTTCATTTTCTACTACAACAAAATCGATGCTGGCGGATGTCGAATTGTTGGCAACATCCCAAACCTTGAGTGTTAATGTATGCGGCCCGACAGCAAGATCTCTAAAGGGGTAACGAATAGAGCCTTTTCTGAAATTGTCGAGCTCAGATTCGTAGAAATCGTTCAAAATGAATGGATTACTTGAATTCCCATCTAAAACAGCAGTAATGTCGTGACCAATCCCGGTGCCTACAGTATTAATTCCAATATCATCCTCAATAAAGGCTAACATATCAGGATTCTCATCTGTAATTCCTCCACTGACGAACTGTTCATTGTTCATGTAAAGTTTTACTTGTGGACCCAAATCATCTGTGAAAGGATTTTCGCTAAAGCCACCAATGATCACATTTGTTAATGAACCATTAGCATCAATCAGCGAATTATTTTTCTTGGCGTAATAGGAAATCTTACCAAAACCATAAGCCAAGTTGATGTCTTTAGGTACCACAAAACTGAAGGTAAACTGTCCGTTAACTACAGAAACAGGTCCTTTAAAAATCACATTTCGTTGCGTTTGAAAAGGAATAATTGGAGAGCCTCCAAAATCGTTCGCTAGTGTATTTCGAGCTGCTGCTTTGTCGAAAATTGTAGGTGTTACTACACCATTGAAATCTGCCGCAGGATTAACACCATCTACTGAAACAAAACCGCTGATTGTAACATACTCAAGCGCTGACAAAGTATCTGGAAATTCGGCAACAGACTTCCCTCCAACTGTAGATGTAAACACCTTGTATTCCGGATACGCCAGACGCATAGCAGGATCTCCAAGTAATGCAAAACTCCTGTTGTTGAATGAGGATCCTGTTTTGTTTTTCCCATTTCGTAAAACATCACCAAGCGTTTGAAATTCTCCATTTTGCTTGGTCAACAAAGTATCCATCACATTCTTGTTTAATGCCTGGTTTGATGTTGAGAATGTTAATCGCACCGTTGTAAAAAGAGCAATTCCGCCGCCGAGTGGATTCAAAATGACATGCTCTCCAGCTGAGGTGAAATCGGGATCGTCGAAACGGCTAAACTCACAAGTTGCAGTAAGAAACAATGGCATGTTATTGTAGTTTTCCCATTCCAAAACTTCATCAATTGTGATAATCCTTTCTAATGCCAAACCTTCTTCACCGCCATGACCTGCATAATTTATCATCAATGCGCCTTGTTCTACTCGGTTTGCTATTGCAGTATTTACCTGTGGGTAGGTTTGTCCACCTGCACCTGTTTCTTGAGGATAAGCATCTAAATAGATCTTATCTACATTATATTCTGGATGCACTTGAGCAACGATATTTGAAACTACTTCGGCTTGTTCCACATGGTCTCCACCGTCTTCATCGTCGGCAATGAAACACAGTATATTTCTCCAATCGCCCATACTGGCTTGATTTGAAGAATAATGAATGATTTTATTCACCAAAACTGCTGCTTCTGTCGTGCTTGATGCTGGCAATCGACCGATTCCAATATCCAATGCACCTGCTCCTGCGGATTGGATTGACGTACCTTCGTTGGGATCTAATAATCCGAAAAAATCGTCGGATGCATAAGATCCAATGGGATTTAAAGATTCGTTCGATTCGTAAGTTGGAAGCAAAGTAGTTCCTCCACCATTTATTTCTTTTGGTTTATAGGTTCCATCGCCAAGCAGAATTAAATAACGAGGCATTTCTTCTGGGTTTGCCCCTGCCCGATCATAAAACATTTTCACGAAGTTTCGAATTCCTGCAATGTCTTGCTTTCCAGAGGAAAACTCATTGTAAATCTTCTTATCCTCAACCACAACAACCGAGTACCCTTCAAAATTAATGTGGTGCTGAGCCAAGGTATTTGCTTGATTGATAAGCGCAGCCGGTGTAACAATAATAACATCAGGCGTAGCCAAACCATGTAAATTTTGGTTAGCCACTGATCCAGCAGAAATTGGAGATGCGAATCCTGTTGATCCATAGTCAACCGCGACAAATTCTCGAAGCGAATCGGCAGTTTGCTTGAAACGCAAGGTTGATCCAGACAATGTAGCTGATTGTAACTTTACATCATATAAGTTGGTTACTTCCCAGATTCTTGTGGCAGCATTGGCGTTTGAAATTTCATATTGAACCACCTGGCCGGCTCCTACCAGTTGTTGATTTCTAAAACTAGTTGCAGGCCCTGCCAAGGCTAAATTTCTTTGAACATTGATCGTTAAATAATCAATCCAGCCTATACTGCTACTCGATGGCTTTGAAACCGTAACATTGATACTAGAACTGCTCCCTGGAAATGTGAAAACAGTTTCATTTTCACGCGCAAAAGTGGAGAGGTAATCAAGATTTGCTAGCCCATTTAGCTGTTGAGAGTAGTTTTGACTGCCAACAGCCAACGAAAAATTGGTGGGAGTTAGTCCTCGAGCAAGTAGGTTGCTTGCTAATTTGTGCGGACCAGAAGTAAGATTTGAAAAGTTGAAAGTGAATGAGTGAGAATTTACGACTTCCATGCGGTTACCAACGAACTTTCGGCCAGAGATCAAAAGATTCTCTTCGTCGTTTTCTATAAATGCATAATCGGTAAATGTAGTTGCTGTGGCACTTGCCGATAAATCGGATTCAGCTTGAGATTGAATTCTTTTACCTGGTCCAGCGTCGGCAGTGATAAAATACCAAGCGGTATCAGCATATAAGTTCTTAGTTTGTTTAAAAACTTCTTTGGATGTATCGTATTTCCAAGTTACCGGCCCTTGCGCATAAAACAAAATAAAGTCGCTGTCGTCGAAACTTCCATCAGCTTCGCCAGATACATACACTGCATTTTCAATTAAGTCGTCTGGATAATAAATGTTATTCCTTTCAGGAAGCATTGCCCCACCGTTTCCATACACACGCAGATTTTGTGGATTAATGGATGCATTCATTCCCATTGCTACCAACTGTGATTTGCGAATTGAATACACACCGCTTGAAGTAACTCCAACTTTGAACCAGTTTCCATTGTTCAGAACTGATTCGGTAGTCGAAGATCTCGAAGCTGACTTGTTTGAGTTGTTTGGGAGCACGGAAACTTGCAACTCGAATGAAACGAGTTTTTCAATTGTAGAGCCTTGTTTTCTGAAAGGGAGAATGCGATAGGTTAATTGTGGCTTTTTTCTCTCATATATAATGTATGCCTCCACAATCGGATTTTGACCTAATTCAACATTTTGCAACAAAAGGGCTTCAGCTGATGTAACTGACTGGAAAACTGGATTTACTAACTGAGTTTGTTGAATTGTACCGTCGGTAGTAATGGGCTGCGCTTCTGTTAGCCAAGGAACATTTATAGGAGATTCTAGATAAGAAGCTCCTTCGAACCAAACAGTTTTTAATTT
>CANHIS010000052.1 GCA_947460255.1 Bacteroidota bacterium | reverse complement strand
TTATGGCTTCGATGACCATACTTTTGATCAATTCGTCTCTTCGAACAACAATTTCCTCGTTGTTAACTGGCGCGGAATATTTAGAAGAATCGGCGTTAATTGGGGCAATGGAAGAAGAATCAATGGGAAGTATTTCTTCTTGGTTGATGGGCGTTGTAGCAGCGTTGTAGGCTTTTGCAGATTTACTGGATTGTGTGTCTTTGATATTTGTTAAGTCAACAATAGTGTCGCCTGAAGATTTGTTGTCGCCAAAACCAAAAAGTTTCGAAGGACTAAAATCATTCATCATTAGAAATACGATCCCGAGAGCGGCTAGCATGCCGATCAGTATTCCACTCAGAAAAGAACCGGGAGTCCGCATGAAACCACAAAAATTGTTAAAAAAAAGGTCATACAACAACAGATCTAAAGGAGCTCCGTTTCGGCTACAAACCTAAGTCAATTTTGCATGCCTCTACTGCTTGATAACAAACGGAGTTAACACATGAGTGTTCATGAGCGACTGTAAAAATGGCAGGGCATAATTTTTGAGAACCTGAAAATACAAGTCAATAAAATAACTGTTATGAAAAAAATCCTGTCTTCCCTCGCCATTGCATGTTTGGGAGGTTTCGCAGCTTTAAGCTTAAACCACTTTGTTTACCAAAACAACACCTCGGAAAAAAGTCGGCTCATCCAGGAAAGATTGCCTGTAAAATTGACAGCCGCAAATGGATCATCATTAACATCGGCACCAGATTTCACGCAAGCCGCAGATATGTCGGTGCATGGAGTCGTGCACGTAAAAACCTTGGTTACAGGGAATCGGAATTACGACCCCTTTTTCGATTATTTTTTTGGGAATCCTTATCGCAATTCACCCAATCAACCTACTGCATCAGGTTCGGGCGTGATAATCTCTGAGGACGGTTACATTGTAACAAACAACCACGTAATAGCCAATGCAGAAAAAGTAGAGGTTGTATTAAACGATAAAAGAGAGTACCAAGCAGTTGTGATCGGTCGCGATCCAAGCACCGATTTGGCCTTGCTGAAAGTGGATGCGAAAGGTCTTCCGTTTATTTATTACGGGAATTCCGACGATGTAAAAGTGGGCGAATGGGCCTTGGCAGTTGGAAATCCGTTTAGTTTAACCTCAACAGTAACTGCAGGAATTATCAGCGCTAAGGGCAGGAACATCAATATTTTAAATGAGAAATTTGCAATTGAATCTTTCATCCAAACTGATGCAGCGGTAAATCCTGGAAACAGCGGCGGCGCATTGGTGAATTCGAAAGGAGAACTGGTAGGAATTAACTCAGCCATTGCATCCAATACAGGTTCATATTCAGGCTATTCGTTTGCCATTCCTGTGAATATTGTTCGAAAAGTCGTTGCCGATTTACTTGAATACGGAGACGTGCAACGCGCCTTTATTGGAGTTGTGTTAGAAGATTTAGATGCAAAACTGGCATCCAAAAAAGGGATTGAAAATATCAAAGGAGTTTATGTTGCAGGCTTAAATGCTGGAGGAGCGGCTGAAGAAGCTGGAATTAAACAAGGCGACGTCATTCTGAAAGTTCAGGACGCAGTGGTAAACAATTTACCTGAACTTCAGGAGCAAGTTGGAAGATACAGACCGGGCGACAAAGTTGACATCACAGTGAGTCGTGAAGGTTCGGTAAAAGTGATTCCTGTCGTTTTAAAGAACAAAAATGGAGACACACGATTAATTCGGTACACTGAATCGGTTGCCATCGAGTTGGGGGCTGAATTTATTGCACCAACCGACAAAGAAAAAACCACACTTCGATTAGACAAAGGCTTGAAGGTGGCTAAACTCAAAGAAGGTAAACTAAAAAGGATTGGTATTCGAGAAGGTTTTATCATCACCCACATTGGCGACAAAGCTGTTGATACAGTGGAAGATTTAACCAATGCCTTAAAATCTGAGCGTAGAGGAATGTTAATTGAGGGAATTTACCCTAATGGTACGAGAGCCTACTATGGGCTTGGGATTTAACAAGTAATCAACAATTTAAGAGAGGTCTTTCTGAAAAATATCCAGAAAGACCTCTTTTTTTGTGGCGATCGGGGAGGCAGAATTGCTAATTTCGCAACGCAAAACAAAAGACCATTTATATGTCACAAAACGGTTCGGGAGTAATTCCAAACAATTATGAAACTGAGTTACAAGGATGGATTCAGGACGAAAAGGCTGCAATAGAATTGATTCACATCGTAGGTCAGCTTTGGTTCGAAAAAAGTATCGAATTGGTTATTTTCCGCAATCAATTAGTTGATAGAAGTGCGAGTGAAATCCTCAATCTGCACAATTATGCCAGAACAATTGTTGGTCGCCCGATAGCAATTCAGGATACCATCGCACTTTCACGTGAAATTTTCAATAAAGAAATTGCTCCTTCTCGCATTGATATTGGTCGTCTTGCCACCGAGTGGTTAAATGAAAAAGCGCTTTATCCTTCTCCATCAGAGTTCATCAACGATAAATTGGCGGGTTTTCTTGGAAAAGACAAGCGCGTTTTAACTCCGAAAGATGTTGTGTTATATGGTTTTGGTAGAATTGGCAGAATTGCAGCCCGAGAAATCATTGCACAAGCAGGGAAAGGTGAGCAACTTCGTTTGCGTGCCATCGTAACCCGCAGTAATTCCGACGAGGATATCACTAAGCGTGCAGCATTGTTGCGCACAGATTCAGTGCATGGTCCATTTCCAGGAACTATCATTGAAGATTTAGAAAATAAAGCATTGATCATCAACGGCCATACGGTTAAAATGATTGCAGCATCCGATCCTGCAAATGTTGACTACCGCGCTTATGGAATTGATAATGCATTATTGATTGATAATACAGGTGTTACAAGAGACCGTAAAGGGCTTTCTGAGCATTTAAAATCTCAAGGGATTTCTAAAGTGCTCCTCACTGCTCCAGGCAAAGGCGACATTCCAAATATTGTGTATGGTGTAAATCAAGCCAGCGCCGACAAAGACAATGAAACAATCTTTTCTGCTGCGTCATGCACCACCAATGCCATTGTTCCAGTGTTGAAAGTGATTCAGAAAAATCTTGGAATTGTGAGCGGGCATATTGAAACGATCCATGCTTACACTAACGATCAAAATTTACTCGATAATTACCACAAGAAATACCGTCGTGGAAGAGCTGCTGCTTTGAATATGGTGATTACTGAAACTGGTGCGGGAAGTGCTGTTGCGAAAGTAATTCCTGAGTTGGCTGGCAAGTTAACTTCTAATGCAGTTCGTGTTCCAGTTCCAAATGTTTCATTGGCTATTTTGAACCTTAAAATCGAAGCTGCAACATCGAAAGAAGATCTTAACAGTTTGCTGCGCAATGCCGCACTGAAAGGCGAATTGGTGGAACAAATTCAATTCTCTATGTCACAAGAATTGGTTTCTTCTGACTTGGTTGGGAATTCATGTGCATCTATCGTGGATAGTCCTGCTACAATAGTATCGGACGATAACAAATCGATTGTTCTCTATGTTTGGTACGACAACGAATATGGCTATACGCGCCAAGTGGTTCGTTTCGCTAAATACTTGGCTGAAGTAATTCGTTTAACTTACTATTAATCGTTAAAACGCCATAAAAAAGGGCTGATCTAGATAATCTGGATCAGCCCTTTTTTTTATGATGAAAGTTGAATTAATCTAGCATTGAAGCAATAATTTTTTCAACAGAAATCCCTTCTGCCTCAGCCTTGTAGTTTCGAATAACACGGTGGCGTAAAATGGCTGTAGCAACAGCGTTCACATCTTCAATATCAGGAGAATACTTTCCGCGGATAGCTGCGTGGCATTTTGCACCAAGCACCAAAAACTGAGAAGCTCTCGGACCAGCACCCCAAGCCAAATATTTCTTAACCATATCTGTTGCGTAGCCCGAGTTTGCGCGTGTTTTCACGGCTAGCTTAACAGCATACTCGAGCACGTTGTCGGACACTGGAATTCGGCGAACCAGATCTTGGTAAAACAGAATTTCCTCGGCACTAAGGATTGAACGAAGCTCAATTTTTTGATCGGATGTTGTGTTTTTCACCACACGAATTTCGTCTTCAAAAGAAGGGTAATCGACCCAAATGTTGAACATAAAACGGTCGAGTTGTGCTTCAGGAAGTGGGTAAGTTCCCTCCTGCTCTATTGGATTTTGGGTAGCAAGTACGAAAAAAGGAGAGCCGAGTTCGTAGCGTTTTCCTGCTGCGGTAATGGCCTTTTCTTGCATAGCTTCCAACAATGCCGCTTGTGTTTTGGGTGGCGTTCGATTGATCTCATCTGCCAATATGATGTTGGCAAACAAAGGTCCTTTGATGAATTTGAATTGGCGATTTTCATCAAGGATTTCAGTTCCTACGATGTCAGACGGCATCAAATCGGGTGTGAACTGAATACGGTTGTAATCAAGTCCAAGTACCTTAGAGATTGTAGTAACAAGGAGCGTTTTCGCTAACCCGGGAACACCAACCAACAAGCAATGACCGCGGCTAAAAATGGAAATAATTACATCCTTCACTACATCATCTTGCCCAATTACTACCTTGCCGATTTCCTCATTTAGGCGTATATAAGCATCTTTGAGTCCGTTTACCGCTTCTACATCGGAAGCAAATTTCTGTTGCATATCTTTTAGGATATTGAATTTATTGGGTTTTCCAGTCGTTTACAAAATCGCACTCTTGAAACATTGGATCGATACGAACATAAAACGATTTGCGTTTCCTGCTGATCCAATCTTGCACTCTTTTTTCTCGCTTTTCATTTTCGGCAGCCGACATAATTTTCTGGTAGTCATCGTCAAGATTGGCAACGTGGGGTTTTGTTCTTGAACGCAACATCACGATTCGATATGCTTCCTTTTTCTCACCTGAGCGTACTAAAACAGGTTCCGAAATTTCACCTTCTTTGAGTTTATCGACCACAAAAAAGAGACTTTGATCCATCTGGGAGATTTCAAAAAAAGTGGAACCAGACGCTGGATTCACCATAATACCACCGTTGTTTTTAGAATCAGCATCATCTGAAAAACGGGCAGCTGCATCATCAAAACTTATGGTGCCTAATCGAATTTCTCGAAGTAAACTATCCAATTGAATTCTCGACTTATCGAGGTCTGTTGCCGACGGTTTTGGGGAAAGTAGAATGTGTCGCACATTGATCGTTTCTCCTCTTCTTTCGATAAGTTGAATAATATGAAAACCATACATCGATTCAATTACAGGAGAAATTTCCTTGCCTTTTAGTTCGAACGCTGCAGCTTCGAATTCAGGTACAAGATCACCTCTTCCAACAAAGCCGAGTTCTCCGCCTTTTGCTGCCGAACCAACATCTTCTGAATAAAATGCAGCCATGGAAGCAAAGCTTTTTCCATCTAAAATTTTCTGACGGATCTCTTCGATTTGTTTTTTCACACGTTCCTTTTCTAGCAAATTCATTGGCGGCTTTTTGAGAATTTGAGCCACTTGAATTTCGCTTTCAATAAAAGGCAAACTATCTTTTGGAATCTTGTTGTAGAATTCTTTCACCTCAGCTGGCGATACTTTAATCTCTCCAGCAAGTTTCGATTGCATTTGTTGAACGAGAAGCTGTTCTCGAATTCGATCTTTGAAATCGTCTTTAATCTGAGTGATGGATTTTCCAAGATATTTCTCCAATTCTTCAACAGAACCAATTTGATTCACGAAAAAACGAATTTTCTTGTCCAATTCTTGGTCAACTTGGGCATCGGTGACTTCTATACTGTCTTTCTCAGCTTGATTAAGCAGCAGTTTTTGAAGGATGATATCTTCTAAAATGACACATTTTAACGTAGTATCAACAATCCCATTTTGATTTTGAATTTGCTGAATTTGAGCCTGAAGTTCTGAGTACAGAATTGGCTTTTCACCAACCACTGCAATAATTTTATCAATCATTCCTTTTGGCGCCTGCGCTTCAACGAAACTTGTGGCAAGTGAAAGAAGCGCCACAAGAAAAGGTAGATTAACGAGGGTTCTGTAGGATTTCAAAGTCTTTTTCATTGAGTGCGTCGTTGTAAACATCACGCTGCATTTGTTCGATGAGCTTGATTTTACGCTTGTTGAGGATAATATTCCGGATGTTCGTTTTTTCGTAACTCAGCGGAGCATTGCTTTCTTTTACTAGAAATCCAGATACGGAAACAAAGTAACGGTAATCTTTATCTTTTATGTCGAGATTTCTTTGATTTCGGCTGAATTTTTCGTTTGTGTAATCTGATATTGGAATCTCTTTGAGAACATCCTCGAAAAGCAACCAATTTGCATCGTCTAACAGGTAATTTACTGCATACATTTTACAATATTGTTCGAGCTTGTTGCGATCGGCAGGTATGGAACTATTGAACCACTTACCTGCTTTATCACCATTTGGAGAACTTACAGGCAACTTAATGTATCGAAGCTTGATAATGTTACTCTTCAACTCAAAATTTGCTGGATTACTCTTGTAGTATGATTCAATTTCCGACTGAGAAACAATAGTATCTAACTTTTGTCTCACCAACTCGCGTTCGTAGGCATAAATCAAAAGCGATGCACGGTAGTCTTCGATTTGTTGATTTACGTCTTTCTGCTCCTCTGTAAGGTTATTCTCTGCCCGTTTTAAAACCAAATTGCGGCGTATCCACTGATCGATATATTCTTGAGCAATCTGTGCGCTGTCTTTCGGTAGCAAACCGTAAGGAACTGCTCGGCTCACTTCCGACTTGTACAAGAATTTGTCGTTCACGCGGGCAACTGCATCTTTGCTAGCATCACTGCCTCCGCAAGAACTCATGAATAAGGCAATATTTACAATAGAGATGATTAAAAATCGCATCGGGAACGAAACTACGAAGAAACAAGCAGGCAGAAAAAAGCCCAGCTGAAAAATCCAACCGGGCTTGAAGAATATTTCTTAAATGATTATTTGATGGTATTGAACACCTCTTTGTTCACATCGACTTTGTATTTGGCACGAAGCTCTTTAATCCACTCTTGTTCGAGGTAAGTTTGATAATCTGCCGTAATCAATCCGCGCGCTTCAGCTAATGATTTTGGCATTGGTTCCATCACTTTTACAAACTCAATAAATATAACTGAACCATCAGCATTTACCTTGTTTTCGGTAACGCCCGCTTTCCATGGTTGTGCGTCGATCAATTCATTATCGCCTTTGGAAAAAACGCCTTCTTCAATCTGAAGATTCAACAAAGAAGATGCATTGATTTCTTTGGTAATATCGGCATTCGAGTAGCCCTTTTTTGCACGTTTAGCAACCATTTTACGTGCTTTAGAAGCAATTTTAGCATCCTTAGCTTTGTAAATTACAGCTTCGGTACGTTCGCCCCACATGTATTTACTTAGGTTTTGTTGGTGATAATTCTTCAAACCTGCGCTATCGCGGATAGCTTTCGACCACACGTTTTCATCGGTAATTTCGAATAACAAAATGCCATCGCGGTATTCGTTCATCAACAAGCGGAAGTCTGGATATTTCTGTTCCAATCGAGCGTCCTCATAATTGATAATTTTATCCACTTTATAGCCATCGTAGGCTTTACGGATCAATCCTTCAACAGTTGATTCCTTAGGTTGCTTGGTTTGGTTGTCGCCAAGGAACTTTGCTAAATCAGCTTGTGTGTATGTTTCGTTACCAATTGTAAATAACCCCTTGTTTAAAGCCTTAACAGCATCTGTAGACCATTTCCCGTTGATGTAGGAAGTATCTATTTTAGAGATCAATTCGTCTAAGGCTTTTGCATCTTCAGAAAAGTTGTTTTCCTTTTTTACTCGGTCGATCACAGCATTTCGGCTTACTTGAGATCTCGAATCTTTTGTGATTTTCTGCTTCAATTCGGCTTTTACCTCCTCGAATGTTTGGATGCCTTTGCGGTCGAGACGTTTAATGATGTGCCAGCCATAAGGTGAGCGAACCGGTTCAGAAATTTGGTTGTTTTCGTTAAGATCAAAGGCTGCTTTTTCGAATTCTGGAACCATTTTACCTGTTCCAAACCATGGCAATTGCCCGCCACTTTTTCCAGATGTTCTATCGTCTGAAAAATTCTGTGCTAAAACGCCAAAATCTTCGCCATTTCTAGCCTTGGTCAATAATTCTTCGATTTTCTTTTTCGCTGAAGCTACTACAGAATCTGGTGCACCGTCGGGAATTTTCACCATGATGTGTGCTGCCTTCACCTGACCTTGCGCATCACGCATATCCGTAACCTTAAGAATATGGTAGCCAAAACGTGTTTTCACTGGCATTGTAACTTGTCCAACGGATGTGTTGTAGGCTGCATTTTCAAAAGGATACACCATCATCATTGAAGTAAAGTATCCTAAATCGCCACCATTTTGTTGACCAGATGGATCATCGGAATTTTGACGAGCTAAATCAGCAAAATTTTCCCCTTTCATCACGCGATTGCGGATTGAAATCGCTTTATTATATGCTGCAAGAGTATCTTTCGGTGTAGGATCGTTTCCGAGTTTAATCAAGATATGACTCGCACGAACGTCTTTTTTCATGCGTTCGTAAGCTTCTTCAATCAGCTTTTCATTTACATCTTTATCCGACAAATAAGGTTGTGCCAATTGGCGACGATATCCTTTTAGTTCGTTGATGAACGCTTTGGTGGTATCATTTCCAACCACTTTCGCGGCTTTTACCTTGAGTTTAAAATTGATGAACAATTCAAGATATTCTTCAAGCGCTTTGCGGTCATTTGGAGCATCTTTGGGATTGTTTTTCCGGTAAATACTTTCAAATTCGCCCTTAGTAACCGGATCCCCGCCAACAGTAAGAAGTATTGGATCTACAACTTCCGCAACAGGCGGAGGAGAAGCAGCAAGTATTGGAACGGCGTTCTTTTTTGCTGGAGCAGTTTTTTTTCCTGCGGGCTGGGCTAAAGCAGCTGAGCCTACCATCACGAGCCCAAGACCCAAAATACTGAATTTACGATACATAGCTTAATTTAAAGAGCGTGCGAAATTAGCAGAAGAGCCGCATTAAACAAAACAAATTATCACAATAGATTTTGCAGTGGCCGAATCGACATGATGCCATCAAAATGTTGATAGTAACAAAATAAAGATATATTTGCGGCACACCCCTTTTTGTAAAAATGGAATCAGGCGACGACATTATCGACTTTACTGAAAAACTGCCGGGGAAAGTAAACTCTACAGAACAAGAACGCAACAACAGAATTATCAATTCGTCTGTGGCCTATATGGCCTCTGTGGCGATTGTGTTTTTTTCTTTTTACTTGGTAACTGCGTTTTTCGCCAAGAGAAATAACTTATTCTACAAGCTATATTTTTTCAAGGTCGATTTTACTCAGAATTATTCGCTTTGGGAAACTGAGCCGGTTCTAAAGACGTTCTCTGCTGGCCCTATTTTTTGCTTATTAGCAGGCATTATTGCTTTTGTTATACAACGGCAATACCGCAAAAGGCCTGGAATTTTAAAATTGTTTTGGCTGTGGCTCGGCATTCATTACTTCAATTTTTTTGCGGTTCAATTGGTTTTAATGCCCATCAAAGCCAATTCTCAAGGTATTAATGCTTCCTATTTAGGTATTGTTGCCGACTACATGTATGTAGAGGATTTTACCAAACTCATTTTTTCGATTTTCGCCTCATTGTTATTGATTTACATTGGTTTTGTTTCTGCAAAACCGTTCATTCAAATCACAAACAGCACAAACCACATCAATAAAAACGAAAACAGAATCATTTACCTATTTCAAACTGTTTTGTTGCCTTATTTAATTTGTTCGGGTATCACGATGATTTATTTCAGCGATGGTTCCTTTATTTTGAATTTAGCAAGTGTAAGTACAATGCTGGTCATGATCATTTCCTTGTTCATCAACGGAATGAAAAACCGCATGATCATGATTTACCGATTGCCGGAAACTGGACAGATTGAAAACAAATTCCTTATTGTACTTTCATCGGTGTTGATCCTGATGAAAATCTTTCTGAACAACGGAATCCGATTTTAGAACTTCGAATTGATAAACAATTACCTTCTTGAATAATTTGGAGCTTCTCGGGTAACAGTTACGTCATGCGGATGACTTTCTCGAACACCTGCAGAGGTAATTCTGATGAACTTTTTGGTTTGCAATGTTGTGATATCCTTCGCTCCGCAATATCCCATTCCAGCGCGTAAACCACCAACAAATTGATAAAGTACTTCACTTAAGGTACCCTTAAATGGCACTTGACCAACAATGCCTTCTGGAACCAATTTCTTGATATCGTCTTCTGCATCTTGAAAGTAACGGTCTTTGGAACCTGTTTGCATAGCTTCGATAGAGCCCATTCCTCGATAAGACTTGAACTTACGGCCTTCGTAGATGATTGTTTCTCCAGGAGATTCCTCGGTGCCCGCAAACAAAGAACCAGCCATGATGCTCGATGCTCCGCCAGCAAGTGCTTTCACAAGATCTCCTGAAAAACGAATTCCACCATCGGCGATAACAGGAACACCCGAACCTTTCAATGCGTTCGCTACATCAACAACTGCAGTAAATTGAGGCACACCTACTCCTGCAATTACACGTGTAGTACAAATCGATCCAGGTCCAATGCCAACTTTAACGGCATCTGCACCCGCTTCTACAAGCATAAGTGCAGCTTCTGGTGTGGCGATATTTCCAACAACGACTTGCAAATCGGGCCACCGGTTTTTAACGTCTTTCAACATTTGCACAACGCCTCTCGAATGACCATGTGCAGTATCAATAATCACTGCATCAACACCAGCCTTTTTTAAGGCTTCAATACGCTCCATTGTATCGGCGGTAACGCCCACAGCAGCCGCAACACGAAGACGACCAAAATCATCTTTGCAAGCATTGGGACGCAATTTATTTTTGATGATGTCTTTGTAGGTGATTAATCCAACCAAACGGTAATCTGAGTCAACTACGGGCAATTTCTCGATTTTATAATCTTGAAGCATGGCTTCTGCCTTTTCGAGATTTGTTTCGGTAGTCGTAATGAGATGCTCCGAGGTCATTACTTCACGCACTGGCTTATTAAAATGCTTTTCGAAACGAAGGTCACGATTAGTGATTATTCCAACCAATTTCCGGCTTTCATCAACTACAGGAATTCCACCAATTTTATATTCTTTCATCAGTGCAAGTGCGTCCGAAACAACTGCTGTTTCTGAAAGCACTACAGGATCGATGATCATTCCACTTTCTGACCTTTTTACTTTTTTAACTTCCGAAGCTTGTTGAGCAATTGGCATGTTCTTATGTAGAACGCCGATGCCTCCTTCTTGCGCAATGGCAATTGCAAGTGCCGATTCAGTTACGGTATCCATTGCAGCCGAAACGATAGGAACATTTAACTTGATTTTTTTGGTAAACCAAGAACTAATGTCTGTTTCGCGTGGTAAAACTTCTGAGTAATCTGGTACGAGAAGAACGTCATCGTACGTAAGACCTTCACTAATTTGGAGTGGGCTATTCATTGCAATTGGGTACTCGAGGCTTATCCCGAATTGCGCGCAAATGTAGCAAGATTTCCTGCCCATTTTTGAGCAGGAGGTAAATTTAATCTTGCAGGCTATTTTTTACCGACAACCAATTCGATTAAGGATTCTTCTTGAAGCCATTTCCGAGCTAAATCTCGCAATTCAATTGCTGATACTTCTCTTATGGCTGCAGTGTATCGATCGTAATAATCGTCGCTCAAATGATACAAATGGAGTGCTTTGAATCTTTCTATACGTTCGAATGGCCCATCGAAACTCTTGAGCAAAGTGCCCAACATGTAATTTTTGACCAAGTTGAGTTCATCTTCTGCAATCAATTCATCACGGAGCAACGCAACTTCCTTGTAAATTTCAATCAAAGCATCCGAAGTAACATCAGTGCCTACTTCGGTGGAAATATAAAACCAACCATCGTTTTCGTAAGCCACAATTCCGGCACCAATGCCATATGTATAACCTTTATCTTCACGGATGTTGCTCATCAGGCGCGAGCCGAAATAGCCACCTAAAACTGTAGTGAGGACTTTCACACCAAAATAATCGGGATGGCGGCGATCAAACATTCTTCTTCCAATTCGAATGGCTGATTGGATTGCATCAGTTTTTTCGATAAAATGAATTCTGTCTTGCTTTGCAACCGGATGCGCATCGGGTGTTGAACCAAAAAACTGAGGTGTTGAAATCGGAAAGTCG
Organism: Bacteroidota bacterium; assembly: GCA_947460255.1. Classification (GTDB taxonomy): domain Bacteria; phylum Bacteroidota; class Bacteroidia; order M30B66; family M30B66; genus CAMCXT01. The sequence goes on along the minus strand of CANHIS010000052.1, from coordinate 12,988 downwards.
CCCAACACTTGATTGGTTGATGTTAACACTTCTTCGTCGACTAAGCCGCTTAACATTACGAACGATTTTTCGAGGCGGTAATGCGCTCCGCGGAAAGCCAGCAGGTCGTTCAATTGAACGTTATGGTAATCCTGTTCCTCGAAGGGCGCACCGTAAGGAGTTCCTTTAAACACGAGTTCTTGAAAGGCTTTACCAGCAACAAATGAAACCTTTCCTAAGTTGATTCGATACTTCTGTAATCGATTAGATATCAAAATCTTCCACTCATTTTCTGGAAGATTTGCTTCCTCGATAATTTCTAAAATTACCGGTAAGGTTTCAGCGTAGTATCGTTTGAGTGTGTATAGCGTGATAGATGCGAAATCCTTGTCGTGATCGAGTTCTAAAAACGCACCGTAATTGTCGATAGCATCAGCGATTTCTGAAGCTGAATGTTTAATTGTTCCTTCTTGCATCATGGCAGAAGTGAAAGACGGCACCAAAGGACATGCATGATGAGCAGATCCTGCATGGAAAACAAATTCGGCTTTAATGACTTCTTGAGAGCCCATGTTGAGATACCAAATTGGTAATCCGTTCAACAACTTGTATTGCTTTGGTGAGGTGTATTGAACACCTTCGATGCCTACAGCTGGCGGTGCAATTGTTCTATCAAGTTGCATCATGAGTTTTTACGGTAATAAAGGGTTGAACAATTTTCTTCGCGAAACAAAATACGTGCTTCGTTGTGTACATCTTCAGCAGTAACGGCGCGGATTCTCTCAATTTCGGTATTTACCAAACCTGCATCTCCCATTAATTCTGCAAATGCCAAATTCATTGCTTTGTTAAGCACTCCCATTTCGCCGAAAACATGCGTTGATTCTGCTTTGTTTTTCACCTTGGCAAGTTCGGTTTCAGGAATTCCAGCGTTAACCACTTTAGCCAATTCTTGACGGATAGCTTCATCAGCCTGCTCGCAAGAAACACCATCTTTTAATTTTCCCGATACAACAAATAAACCTGCATCATAACTCCCAGTTACAAACGCATTGATTTCTGTAAATAGTTCAGAGCCTTTCACCAACGACGTGTAGAGTTGAGAGGAAGTTCCTCGGCCGAGCATGTCGGATAAAAGATCTTGTGCATAGTAACGTGGACTATTCCGTGATACCATGTGAAATGCCTTGTGGATTGCATCAGACGGCACATCACGTTGCACGCTTAAAAAACGAGCTTCGTTTTGTTGAGGCTCGATAGGTAAATTCCGTAAAGGCTTTGAGGCGGACGGAATGGGCGCAAACCATTTTTCGGCCAATTGCATCACATGTGTAGTATTTACATTTCCGGCAACCACAAGAATTGCATTTGATGGAGTGTAGAAACGATTGAAAAATGACCGAACATCTTCCATTTTGGCGTCCGAAATGTGACTAATTTCTTTCCCAATTGTAGCCCATTGATATGGATGCACTTTGTAGGCTAAAGGTCGGAGCAACAACCACTCATCGCCGTAAGGCTGATTAAGATACCGTTGTTTAAACTCTTCGATTACTACATTGCGTTGAACCTCAAGACTTTTTTCTGAAAACGCTAGGCACAGCATGCGGTCTGACTCTAACCAAAAACCTGTTTCAAGATTTTCGGCAGGTAAACTGAGGTAATAATTTGTGATATCGTTGTTGGTGAAGGCATTGTTCTCTCCTCCAACTTCTTGTAGCGGAGTGTCGTAATTTGGAATATTGATTGAACCTCCAAACATGAGATGTTCGAAAAGATGCGCAAACCCTGTTTGATCGGGGTGTTCATCGCGCGCACCAACATCATAAAGGACATTTATGCAGGCAAGAGGCGTAGATGCATCTTCGTGAACGATAACTTTGAGACCGTTGCTCAGTGTGAACCTTTCGAATGAAATCATGGATCAAAAGTAGATCAGAAAAACGAGTAAATTTTTGATAGGTGATCGAACTTCCTCACAAGTATGGTGGATAAATAATTTCCAACGCAATGTTCCGGCAGCGGTTGAGCCGGAAATCCTGCACATCCCGAAGGGTGGGCAGATTAGAGGCGAAAACGCGACCCTGCCTGAAAACAGATGCAACACATGAAGAAACGCAAGGCCAATTGGCAGGGAGCCGGACATATAAAAAACATGGAATAAATCTTACCTTTCGTGCCAGAAAAATACATCAAACTGCCATGAAAGAAATCGTTGAGAAAGCTTGGGAAAATCGTGAATTGTTGAAAGATTTTGAAATTCAACAAACAATTAAAAGCGTAATTGAAGATTTGGATTTAGGTCGAATTCGTGTAGCAGAGCCAACTGCAGAAGGTTGGAAAGTAAATGATTGGGTAAAAAAGGCAGTAATTCTTTATTTCCCAATTCAGCAAATGCAAACCATTGAAGTGGGTCCATTTGAATTTCATGATAAAATGCAGCTTAAAAAAGGCTACGCTAAATTGGGTGTAAGGGTTGTGCCACATGCGATTGCTCGATATGGAAGTTTTCTTGCACCCGGTGTAATTATGATGCCATCTTATGTAAATATTGGGGCATATGTAGATTCTGGAACAATGGTGGACACTTGGGCCACAGTAGGAAGCTGCGCACAAATTGGAAAAAACGTGCATTTAAGCGGTGGTGTCGGAATTGGGGGCGTTTTAGAACCTGTTCAAGCGGCTCCTGTAGTAATTGAAGATGATTGCTTTATTGGATCTAGATGTATCGTTGTTGAAGGCGTTCGGATTGAAAAAGAGGCTGTTTTAGGTGCAAATGTTGTTTTAACAGCAAGCACAAAAATCATCGATGTAAGTGGCTCAGAACCTATTGAATACAAAGGATTTGTTCCATCAAGATCGGTGGTCATTCCAGGGAGTATTCCAAAAGAATTTCCTGCTGGAATTTATCAAGTGCCGTGTGCATTAATTATTGGAAAAAGAAAAGCGAGTACTGACTTAAAAACGTCGCTCAATGAGGCTTTACGCGAATATAATGTAGCAGTTTAATTTCTATGAAAAATCAAATTTCAACCATTGCCATTTCATTGGCTATAATTCTTGGATGCTACATTCTTGGAAATTCGTATTTAAAATCGAAACGTGCACCTAGCAAAATATCCGTAACTGGATTATCGAGCCGAGATTTTGGATCGGATTTAATTGTTTGGTCGGCTGGTTTTGCTCGTCGAGCATTTAATTTACAAGATGCATTTAATGCCTTAAAAGTTGATCAAGAAAGGGTAAAAGGTTATTTAATGGCCAAAGGAATTAAGGCAGACGAAATTGTATTTTCGGCTGTAGATATTGGAAAGGAATTTGAAAATAAAAGATTTCCTGACGGATCGGAAACCTCAGCATTTTCGGGCTATCGACTCACCCAAAGAATATCGATTGAATCCAATAAAGTTGATCAAGTAGAATTGGTTTCTCGTGAAGTAACGGAATTAATTAATGAAGGAATTGAATTGTATTCTGATGCGCCGAGATATTACTACACAAAATTAGCAGACTTAAAAATTGATTTGTTGGCAGCTGCTGCAAAAGATGCGAGAGTTCGTGCCGAAAAAATCGCCGAAAATGCAGGTGCGTCATTAAAAGATATGGAGACCGGAGAAATGGGAATTTTTCAAATTACTGGTCAAAATAGCAATGAAGATTATTCTTGGGGCGGAACTTTTAACACTGCTTCAAGAAATAAAACGGCGTCTATTACAGTACGCGTTAATTTCGCACTTGATTAACTTGAAATGCATACAAGAAAGCGGATTTTAATACTTCAAACTGCATTTACTGGTGATGTAATTTTATCTACTCCGCTGGCTGAAGCAATTCATGCGTTTGATCCAAATTCAGAAATAGATTATTTGGTAAGAAAAGGCAATGAAAGTCTTTTTAAAAACCATCCATTTATTGGTGAAATAATGGTATGGGATAAATCGAAAAATAAATACAAGAATTTATTCGAAATACTTCGAAACATCAGACAGAAACGGTATGATGTGATTATTAATTGCCAGCGTTTTGCTGCATCAGGATTTATTACTGCTTTTTCGGGTGCTCAATTGAAAATTGGGTTTGATAAAAATCCATTTTCATTTTTATTTAATCACAAAATAAAACATGAAATTGGGAAAGGCCAACATGAATGTGAGCGGAATTTAGCATTGTTAAAACCATTAAATATCTCAGGTGAAATAAAACCGGTTCTTTATCCACCGAATAACCCAATAAATTCATCACTAAAATATATAACCATTTCACCAGCTTCTGTGTGGTTTACGAAACAATGGCCCGAGGAAAAATGGGTTGAGTTAATTCGATCAATTCCAGGAAATCTTGGAATTTATTTATTGGGTGGGCCTGGTGATAAAAATCTTTGTGACGGAATTCTTCGAAAAGCTGAAACATCGAGAGCTGAAAATCTTTGTGGAAAAATTTCCTTACTCGAATCTGCAGCAGTTATTCGTGAAGCAGAAATGAATTTCGTTAACGATTCTGCACCTATGCATTTGGCTTCGGCTGTGAATGCGCCAGTAGCTGCAATTTATTGTAGTACAGTTCCTTCGTTTGGTTTCGGGCCTTTATCCGACCAATCTTTCATCATCGAAACAGACCAAAATCTAAGCTGCAGACCATGTGGATTGCATGGGAAAAAAGCGTGTCCGGAAGGTCATTTTCGCTGTGCATTAACAATTGATGTTAATAGGCTGTTGAGATTGCTACCAAACGGTTCGTAAAAAGGCTATTTTTGCAGCCGTTTTGGCTAATTTAACACTCACCGAACCTGTGTTCGAATTGCTGTCGGAAGTTGCAGCAAATCAGCAAGTGCGTGCTTTCGTAATTGGAGGCTATGTGCGAGATCGCCTCATGGGCAGAGATTTTCGTAAGGATATCGATGTAGTTGTAGAAGGCAGTGGAATTGATTTTGCCCGGGCGGTTGCTCAAAAGCTTGGCAAATCCGCACAGGTGTCGTACTTCAAGAATTTCGGTACGGCCATGATCAAGCTTGGTGATTTGGAGTTAGAGTTTGTTGGGGCACGAAAAGAATCCTATCGAAGCGATTCTCGTAAACCGATTGTTGAAAATGGAACCTTAGAAGAAGATCAAGCACGACGCGACTTCACAATAAACGCATTGGCGGTTGGGTTGAATCCACTTTCGGACGAGATAATTGATCCCTTTGGAGGTTTGATTGATCTCGAAAACAAAATTCTGCGCACACCGCTCGAACCAGATCAAACATACTCCGACGATCCACTTCGGATGATGCGAGCCATTCGTTTTGCCTCACAATTGAAATTTGAAATCGAAGCCGAATCACTCGAAGCCATCAGCAGAAATAAAGATCGCATCAAGATTGTTTCTGCAGAACGTATTTCTGAGGAACTCAACAAAATCATTCTTTCTGAGGTTCCATCGGTAGGCTTTAAACACCTATTCAACAGTGGACTTTTACACCTTATATTTCCAGAAATGGCTGATTTGTTTGGTGTTGAAACAGTAAACGGAAAAAGTCACAAAGACAATTTTTACCACACACTTCAAGTGCTCGACAACATCTGTCCTTTCACCGATAGTTTGTGGCTGCGCTGGTCGGCAATTCTACACGACATTGCAAAACCTACCACCAAACGGTATGAAAAAGGCCATGGATGGACCTTTCACGGCCATGAAGACCGAGGAGCACGCATGGTGCCAGATATTTTCAGAAGGCTAAAACTTCCGCTCAACGAAAAGATGAAATACGTGCAAAAATTGGTGTTTTTGCATCTTCGTCCGATTGTACTTAGCAAAGAAGAAGTGAGTGATTCCGCTGTGCGCAGACTGCTTTTTGAAGCTGGCGACGACATCGACGATTTGATGACATTGTGCCAAGCCGACATCACCTCAAAAAACAAAGAAAAGGTGAAACGGTATTTGGCTAACTTTGAAATCGTAAAAATCAAACTTAAAGAAATCGAGGAAAAAGATCAGTTGCGTAATTGGCAACCACCTGTTTCCGGCAATGATATCATGATTACATTTGGAATAACTCCTGGTAAAGAGATTGGCATCATCAAAAATGCTATCAGAGAAGCCATACTTGAAGGAATTATTCAGAACCATTTTAATGAAGCTTACGAATACATGTTGCTTGAAGGTGAGAAAATCGGATTGAAACCGGTAACACGTTTAAGCGCATCCATTTCTGATTCAGTTGAACCGAGCATATGAGCATACTCCGTTTTCGCATAACATTCGACGATTACGATGATATCCAACGTGATATCGATTTTAAGGCAGACCAAACATTTGCAGACCTCTTTATTGAGTTGCTGAAATCGGTTGGTTTCGACAATAAACACAAAGGAACCTTCTGGTTGGCCGATCACAATTGGCGCAAAGGAACCCTGATCGGAGAAATTCAAGGTGAAGGTGATTCAATCTTGAAGAAAACAGAATTGGTAGATCATATCGACGATCCTCATCAAAAATTCATGTTTACCTACGATGAAGATGCTCGTTGGAATTTCAACATAGAGTTGATCCGCGTAATGAGCAATCCTGAATATCGTGTAACCTATCCTAAAGTATCATTCAGCGTTGGTATTCCACCTGTTCAATACAAGGAAATTCTTGTAATTCCAACTCGTGAGCGCACAGAACCCGATGGCCGGGGCAGAAAGCCTAAGGCCGCCAAAATCGAAGGTGAAAACGAAGATGATTTGAGCATGCTGCTTGCCCGCATGACAGACGATGAAGATGAAGAAGATGGCCCATTGGCAGAAATCGCTGACGATGAACCGGAGCCAGATCCATTAGAATTGCCAGCTGATTTGGAGCTTGAAACCGACAACGAAATCGCCAAGCTGGCTGAAGAATTTAACAATACCATTGAAACCGATAACAGCAGCCATAGCGAAGAAGATGAAGATGATTCTTATGGCGGTTTTGGCGACGACGAAGATGAGTTTGGTGGAGGTGGTGAAGACGATGAATACGGCTCAGGCGGGGGATATGGCCGTGGCGGAGGAAGCGATTACGACGAATAAATTTTGAAGGAGAAAGTCCTAATTGTTGTTGGCGGACCAACCGGATCCGGGAAAACCGATTTAGCAATTCGTTTGGCACTGCATTTTGGTGCTGAAATCATTTCGGCAGATTCTCGTCAAGTGTATCAAGAATTGCCTATTGGAAGCGCAGCTCCTGATGCGCAGCAATTGACTTTGGTAAAGCATCATTTTATTGGATCTCAAAGTATTCATGAACACTTCAATGCAGGAATTTTCGCAGCAAGTGCTGAAGTGAAACTGCAGGAATTGTTTCATCAGAATCCTATACAAATTGTTTGTGGTGGAAGCGGCTTGTATATCAAAGCGCTTACTGAAGGTATGGATGAATTACCAGATGTTCCTGCACACATCAGATCGCAGGTAATGGAAATCTACACCAACGAAGGGTTAGAAAAACTGCAGCAATTGTTATTGGTTCAAGATCCAATTTATGCCGCTGAAGTTGATATGCAAAACAAAGCACGCCTGATGCGAGCCTTAGAGTTAATTGCAGCTACAGGCCAAAAGTACAGTGCTATGCGCAGCGGAAAGAAAAAGACCCTCCCCTATCGGGTGATGTATTTGCGCACCACGTTGGATCGTGAAACATTGTATCAGCAGATCAATCAACGGACCCCAAAAATGATAGATGCTGGTTGGATCGAAGAAGCGAGAGCAGTTTATCCCCACAGAGCAATTAAAGCATTACAAACTGTTGGTTACACCGAACTCTTCGATTACTTCGATGGGAAATATGATTTACCAACCACTATTGAATTGATCAAACAAAATACACGTAGATATGCAAAAAGGCAAGAAACATGGTTTAAACACCAGATTCCTGCCTTAGAAGTTTCGCCGGGAATTAGCCCCGAAGCAGTTAGAAAAATGTTGGATTAGGCTTCTTTACCGCCTTCTGCTTCTGCAGCCGCATTTTCTTTGCGAATAGTTTTAATGTATTGATCAATCATAAATAGACCTTTACCATCGTCGCCTACCAATTCGATCTTATCGATAATTGATTTCATCAACACTTCTTCCTCATATTGCTCAGCAACATACCACTGAATAAAATTGAGTGTTGCATAATCCTTCTGTTTGGTGCAAAGATCTACCAATTCGTTTACCGATTCGGTAACCTGAATTTCGCTTTTGTACACCAATCGATATGCATCTGCAAGGGTAGATATCTTGTAAGACTGTTTTTTGATTTCTGGAGCCACGGCCGATCCACCCGCATTGTTGATATAGTGAAACAATCGAAGCATATGCATTCTTTCTTCATCAGATTGCTGGTAAAGAAATGCAGCAGATCCTTCAAAACCTTTGGTATCGCACCATGAAGCCAGCGAAAGGTATAAAAATGATGCAGCGGCTTCTGTGGCAATCTGTTCGTTCAGTGCCTTTTCAATTTCTTTTTTTAACATAGTGTTTTGTGCTTTTAGCTGAGCATGGCCTTGCGGAGAAGGTTGCGCTTAAGTTTTTCTTCAATTTCCCTAGCTCGCGGAATGAGGATTTCATCTTCCACTTTTCCGTGCGTCAGCAAATCTATTTCAAAAAGTCTCAACTCGTAAAAAAGAGTTGTTATTTGAATCTTATGGTTATTTGCTTCCGAGTAATTGTTTAGCCTGCGGCGGATTTCTCCAAGATCGTCCTCCACATGGTAATGCTCATTTACGAATCGGGTAATGGAATTTTGTTCCAATAAGTTATACAACATTCTGGTAGAAGGAATGTTCTCTCCTGCATTGATTAACCTCAACACATAAGGGAAAAGCTCCCTTTCTTCGATACAAATATGCGCCAGCATGTCGCGCTTGTAATCTTCAAAATAATCTTTAAGCAAATAAAGCTGCATGTCGAATTTCCCATAGTGATCGACCAACATTCCAATAAATTGCTCAATTCTAGGTAGCCTTGAGTTGATGTAGTAAATGTGTGTTTTGATCAAATACTCGATAATTGCTTGTAAGGGCATTTTGTCGAGCTCATCTTTAGGGAAATAATTATTGTCCGCGAAGGCGCGAAGCATTTCAAGTAGCAATGAAATGTTCACATTGTGCACTTCGCAAGCTTTCTCCAACGTGAGCGTCCATTTCGAATAAGGAATACCAAACCGATCCACGACAGACGCTAGAAGCGGATTGTCCTGAACAATATCAAGTACGATGCGGTCTTTGGTAATTATTTGAACAGACATAAGCAATTGCTAAGTTAAAAACATTTAAATGTTAATCACAAAAAATCTTTCATTGATTTCTATAGAACATGTTGATTTGTAATCCATCCCAAAAAAAAAATCAAGGTTGATTGTAATAATCATTCTGGTACAATAGACCATTACAAAACTTTGAAACGAAAAAAATGTGCAGAGATTATCTAAATATAAACTTCATTCCATCCTCAGCTGCGGTTACATTCTTGAAGGCCATTTCTGCTTCTAATTTGAGTGGTCGAACATCGCGGTAGCGAGATGAAAAATGACCAATAATTAAATTTTTCACCTCCGCATCTCGTGCAATTTCTCCAGCTTGTTTTGCGGTTGTGTGAAAAGTTTCCGTGGCTCTATCCAGTAATTCATGCAAAAATGTGGCTTCATGGTAAAGCCAATCAACATTTCGAATTGTGTTTAATACTTCCTTGGTTGGTGCAGTATCGGAGCAGTACGCATAACTAATCGAAGGAGTTGAGGATTTTACGAGCACTTGGTTAGGAATAATGTTTCCATCCAGTGTAACGAAATCTGCGCCTGCCTTTATCTCCTTATACTTTTCAATTGGCACTTCATACTGCTTCAGTAAATCAGTAATTAAATGCCCTCTACGAGGCTTTTCTTTCACCAAAAAGCCTATTGTTGGAATACGATGACTCAAAGGGAAAGAAAAGATATCAAATCCAAGTATTTCAGTGAGATGGGCAAATTCTTTGTCTTGCGTTGGGTGAAAATGCAACGGAAACCTCAACACTGTTTCCGATACCTTGAACTGAAATTCCAAAATTTCCTGTAGCGGAGGTGGCCCATAAATGTGAATGGCTTCTCGGCGGCCCATCAAGTGCATCGACGACAAAAGCCCCATGAGGCCCAAATAATGATCGCCATGCAAATGAGAAATCAAAATGATCTTGATGCGCGATGGCTTCTGTTTAAACCTGATCATTTGAATTTGCGTGCCTTCACCGCAATCAATCAACACATCCAACTGATCGAGTTTCAATAGCTGCGCGGTTGGATTTCGACCAGGAATTGGCGTGGCAGATCCACTTCCAAGGATATGAAGCTCTATCGACATAATTGAAAATTAAACAGACGGACAAAAAAAAGCCCCGAGTTAACGTCGGGGCCTTAAACAATTTGAAATGAAATTAGTTCGCCGAAACGATCATTCTGCGTGTAGCAGTGTTCTTTCCATCGCTCAAGGTGTAAAAATAAACACCAGGCGTAAGTTTTTCATTGAGCAGCGTGTATGAATTTTCACCCTTCACTGCTTTGAAATTCGACTTCATCATTTCTTTTCCAACCATGTTGAACACTTTCAATTCCATATTCTTGGTACTTGAAGAATTAAAACGAATGCTGGTGGTTTTAGAGAATGGGTTTGGATAGTTACCATCAATTGAAACTGAAGAAGAAATTTCTGCAACAGCAGTTGTACCACATTCTGCAGTTGTTACAGGACGAATGCGCAGTTTATAACCTTCCACTGGAATTGCGGTAATTCCTGGAATTGAAGTTAATTCAGAAAGCCAAGCATCGCTGATCACTGCATTTGCAAGTGGATTATTGGTATTCTTGATTTTTGCATCAACAACTACCGTTAAAGGATAGTCAATTCCTGTTGGGTTAGCTGCAATGATATCGGCCAAAGTTGATTGTGCAGCAACAATGCTTACACATCCTTGAACTGCAGTAAAGTTAGGCGTTGCTCCGCCATTCGTCCACACAGACTGATTTGGAATATAATTGAATCCAGCAGGAAGACCATCTACACTATTAATTCTAAAAGCCTCTATATAAGCTACCAAATCAAGATTAGTTCCAAAAACAACTACAGATACTGCAGTATCAGTAAGGGTTTTCAAGTCAATCGTTGCATTGTAACCTGATGCATTGTCCGCAAAAGCACATGGAAGATTTGTTGTTGTGTCAGGCCACACACCAAAAGTTGAATCAGCATATTGGGTATTAGGTGTGCACTGAGCATTTACAGCAACCGAGAAAGCTGCTGCTACAAAAACTGAAAGGAGTAAATGTTTGATCATGTGTAGGTAAGTTGAGTAAGGAGAGTGCGTTATTCGTTTTCGTTAAGGTCTTTTTCAATTGAAGCCATGAACAAATAATCAATGGCTTCGGAAACAGTGGGAACAATGTTCAATACTGGATCTAACTGAGAAATGGTAATGAGTTTTTTCACTGTAGGTTGCAAACCAGCAATGATGAGCATGCCGTTTGAATTTTTACAAAGACGGTTTCCAACAAGTACTGAAGACAAGCCTGATGAATCGCAGTAACGCGCGTCTGTCATGTCCAAAATGATGTTGCATTTCCCATCATTGTTGATTAACAGGAATTCTGATTTTAAATCCGGAGCAATGGTACTGTCGAGCTTGTCGGCATGTACTTTCAAAACGGTATAGTGTTCAGTGTTTTCTCTGGAAAAATTCATGGATCTTTAATCTTTCGTCAAACCTACGGAAAATCTACAAACCAACAAAATGATCAATCAATGAGCTATTCTACACAAAATCACGTGAATTCCCTTAAATCATTCAGGTTGACGGCCTGCCAGCAGGTATAAAACCGCCATTCTCACCGCAACTCCATTTTCTACTTGGTCTAAAATAATTGCCTGTGGCCCGTCAGCAACGTCGGAAGTAATTTCAATCCCGCGGTTTATTGGCCCAGGGTGCATGATCACAATTTCCTTACTCAAAGATTCTAAGTAGGCTGCATTTAAACCATACAGCGACGTGTATTCTCGCAACGACGGAAAGTACTTTATGTCTTGTCGTTCCAATTGAATTCTGAGCATGTTTGCAACATCGCACCATTCGAGTGCTTTTCGTAAATCGGTTTCTACGCGAACGCCCAAACTTTCAATGTGTCGAGGGATTAATGTTGGTGGTCCACAAACGGCTACTTCAGCCCCCAATTTCTGCAAGCAGAAGATGTTCGAAAGTGCTACACGAGAATGGAGAATATCGCCTACAATAACTACTTTTTTCCCTTCAACACTTCCAAGTTTGCGTTGAATTGAAAATGCATCTAACAGAGCTTGGGTAGGATGTTCGTGGGCGCCATCGCCAGCATTCACGATGATCGAATCCACTTGTTCCGATAAAAAGTGCGCTGCACCAGCTTGCGGATGACGCATCACCACCATATCAACTTTCATCGCAAGGATGTTATTCACGGTGTCGATCAAAGTTTCACCTTTAGAAACCGACGATGATGAAGCTGTAAAGTTCAGTGTATCTGCCGAAAGGCGTTTTTCTGCTAATTCGAATGAAAGTCTTGTTCGGGTAGAATTTTCGAAGAAAAGGTTTACGATGGTAATGTCTCGAAGCGACGGAACCTTTTTGATTGGCCGATTGATCACATCCAGAAACGTGTCGGCCGTTTGCAGAATGAGTGCAATGTCTTCGCGGTTCAGGTATTTGATTCCGAGGAGGTGTTTTACACTCAGCATTTAGTCTTCCTGGTTTTTAGTGAACAAATGAACGGTTGCCGAATGGTTATCGTTGCCCCATTCGAGCGATACTTTTTCTGAAAAAACCGCATCAACTGTAACGCCAACATAATCGGGCGAAACTGGAATTTCGCGGCTCCAACGGCGATCGACCAAGACGAGTAATTCAACTTTTTCTGGTCGTCCAAATTGCTGTAATGCATCTAAACCCGCACGAATACTTCTTCCGGTAAACAGCACATCGTCGATCAGGACAACCTTCTTGCCTTCCACCACAAAATCCATTTG